>DASZUD010000161.1:0-5334 GCA_035548155.1 Polyangia bacterium | reverse complement strand
CGTAATGCGCGCCGATGATCACCGTGGGTCGGCCCTTCGCGGTCGCGGCCGCGGCGCCGGGCAGGCGCGCGACGACGTTGAACGCCGGCTGGGTCGTGAAGGTCAGCCCCACCTCGAGCTCGGCCGCGACCGCCTGCTTCTTCTCCAGCTTTTCGACGAGCGGGGCGAGGGCCGCGCGCTTGACGAAGAGGACCGGGATGCCCGCGTCGGAGTAGCCCTCGGCGCGCGGCTTCCCGATGGCGGCCTCTTCGGGGGCGCGCCAGTCGGGCGCGGCCTTCGGGGGGCGCGCCGGCAGGTCGACGACCAGCATCGCGCGCGCGCCGCGATCGCGCGCGATCCACGCCTTCTGGCGCAGATCGCCCGCGCGCCGTGCCTTCTCGGGCGTGTCGTAGGGGCCGCCTTCAGGCACGAAGCGCCGCACGACGACGATCTTCCCGCGCACGTCGAGGTGCGCGTAGTCGTCGATGCCCGCCGCCGTGTCGCGCAGACCGTAGCCGGCGAGCACCAGCGGGCCCGTGGCCTTGCCGCTCGACGAGAACCCCGCCGGGACGAACGAGTCGGCGGGCAGCGCCGCGCCACCGACCGAGAGCCGCGTCGTGGGCGCGACGGCGACGCCGGTGCGCACCTCGAAGGGCTGCCGGAACGACCCGTCGCCGCCGGGCTCGAGGCCGAGCGCCCGGAAGCGCTCTTCGATGTAGGCGCCGGCGGCATCGAGGCCCTTCGTGCCGACGCCGCGCCCCTCGCGTGCTGGATCGGCCAGCCAGCGCACGTCCGCGGCGATGCGATCGGCGGGCGTTTCTTCAGCAGGGACGACGGGACCGTCGCGCCACTCGGCCACGAACACGTTCGTGTCGTGCTGTCCCGCTGGCGTGGCGCGGTTCGACGCGAACGCGAGGCGCTTGCCGTCGGGCGAGAACAGCGGGAAGCCGTCGAAGCCGCGCGCCGTCGTGATGCGCTCGAGCCGCGTGCCCTGGACGTCGATCGCCCAGATGTCGAACTCGCGCCCGCGCGGATCGCCGTGGTTCGACGAAAAGACGATGCGCTTGTCGCCGGGCGCCCACGCCGGGCCGAACGACGCGGCGTCGAGGTAAGTGATTTGCGTCGCGTCGCTGCCGTCGGCGTTCGCGACGTAGAGCTCGAGCTTCGTCGGGCGCACGAGGTTCTGCGCGAGGAGCCGCTTGTAGTCTTCCTGCTCGGGGCCGGGCTTGGGACGCGACGCGCGCCAGACGATCTTCGTGCAGTCGGAGTTGAAGAACGCGCCGCCGTCATAGCCGACGTCGTGCGTGAGCCGGCGGACGTTCCCGCCGTCCTTGTCCATGCGGTAGAGGTCGATGTCGCCGTCGCGCACGGACGTGAAGACGATCGAGCCGTCCTTCGCGCACACCGTGCCTTCGGCGTCGTAGCCGGGCGTCGTCGTGAGCTTGCGCAGGGCCCCGCCGTCGGCGCGAGCGCGGTAAATGTCGTAGTCGGGGTACAGCGCCCACACGTAGCCCTGGCTGTGATCGGGGCGCGGCGGGCAAGCGGGCGCGCCGCCCTCCGTCGACGCGAAGATCACCTCGTGATCGCCCGGCAGGAAGTACGAGCACGTCGTGGCGCCTTTGCCGCTCGACACGGGCACCGGAGTGGGTGCGGCCGTGTCGGTCAGCGCTGGGACGGGCATGCGGAAGATGCGATCGCACCCGGCGCCGGGCGGCCGCGCCTGCATGATGAGCTCGCCGCCTCCCCACGCCCAGTAGGCCTCGGCGTTCTCGCCCCCCTGGGTCAGGGCGCGCACGTGGACGAGGTGCCGCTCGTCCGGCTCGGCCCAGTCGCGAGGTGCGGGCGCGGGCGCCACGGCCGCCGCGGGGGGGGCCGCCGGCGTCGCGCAGCTCGCGAGCGCCGCGCCGAGCACGCCCGGAACGAAGGAAACGGCCGGCCACGATCTCCTGAGCGCGTTCACGGGCGTGAGTTTCCTTGGGGGCGCGCGAGACGGCAACCGTTGTTTTGCCGGCGTGCGCTCGACGTAAGATGGGTGCACACGCGGCGAGGAGGCGACCATGGCCGGAACTTCATCTTCTGTTCACCGCGCCGCTCGGCGCTGGCTCATGTGCGGCGCGCTGACGCTGGCGCTGCCCTCGCTGGCGCACGCGGCGACGCGGACCGTGGGCCCCGGCAAGACCTACGCGAAGCCGTGTGCCGCGATCGCCGCCGCGCAAGACGGTGACGTGATCGAGATCGACGCCGGCACGTACGCGGGCGACGTCTGCGCGATCCCTCGCAGCCGCCTCACGCTGCGCGGCGTGGGCGGCCGGGCGCACCTCGACGCCGCGGGCGCGGCCTTCGGCGGCAAGGGGACGTGGGTCATCCAGGGCGACGACACCACGGTCGAGAACGTCGAGTTCTCTGGCGCGAAGGTGCCCGACATGAACGGCGCCGGGATCCGCCAGGAGGGGCACGGCCTCACCGTGCGCAACTGCTACTTCCACGACAACGAGGACGGCATCCTCACGGGCGGCGGCGGCGAGATCTTGATCGAGGGCTCCGAGTTCGCGAACAACGGCGCGGGCGACGGCTACAGCCACAACATGTACATCGGCCACGAGAAGAAGTTCACGCTGCGCTGGAGCTACTCGCACCACGCGAAGGTCGGCCACGTCGTGAAATCGCGGGCCGAGCAGAACTACATCCTCTACGACCGCCTCATGGACGAGGCCGACGGCACCAGCAGCTATACGATCGATCTGCCGAACGGCGGGACGTCGTTCGTGATCGGGAACCTGATCCAGCAGGGGCCGAGCACGCAGAACCCGGCGATCCTCGCGTATGCCGAGGAGGGGGCCTCGAACCCGGGCACCGACCTCTACGTGGTGAACAACACCTTCGTGAACGATCGAGGGAGCGGCACGTTCCTTCAGCTCGCGGCGGCGGCCGCGCCGGCCGTCGTGCGCAACAACGTCTTCGCGGGCGGCGGCACGATCACGAACCAAGCGGGCGCCCTGAGCGCGGCGAACTTCTCGTCGGGCGACCCGCTGCTGGTCGATCGCGCCGCGTTCGACTACCACCTCCGGCCCGGGTCGCCCTGCGTGAACGCGGGCGTCGAGCCCGGGGTCGCGGGCGCCATGTCCCTCGCGCCCGAGCTGCAGTACGTGCACCCGGCGGCTCGCGAGGCCCGCGGCGCGAACGGGACCATCGACGTCGGCGCCTACGAGCTGGGGGGAGGCGCGCCGCTCTCGGACGGCGGCGCGGGTGTCGATGGTTCGGCCGACGCGACAGAAACGACGGGCGCGTCGGGGACGACGGGGGCTTCGGGCGCGGCGGGCACGGCGGGGACGGCGGGGGCTTCCGGAGCGACGGGCGCGGCGGGGACGACGGGGGCGGCGGGGGCGGCGGGGGCCGGCGGTCCGGGCGAGGCGAGCTCGGGCGGTTGTTCCTGCCGCGCCGTGGCCCCCGGCGCCGAGGCGAGTCCTGCCGGTGTGACGCTGCTCGTCGTCATGGTGATGGCGGCGGCAGGCCGGCGGGCTCGGGTTCGCGCCCGTGCAAAGGAAAGCTTTCCTCGGCGACGGGATCGCGACACGATTGTCCGATCTCTCTGAATTGGTGGCTGCGTCCGCACGAGATTCGGACGTCGCCGCTCGCTGGTCTGCGGAGGTTCTTATTGGCTTGCCCGTTGCTTGGAAAGGGACTGGTTCTGACGCTCGTCGTCCCCGCGCTCGCGGCGGGGTGCTTCACCGATCCGGTCAACATGCCTCCCTCGATTCGCATCGACGCTCCGGCGGCGCCCACCTTCAGAGGTCGCCCGGTGACGTACACCGCGACGATCTCCGATCCGGACAACGGGGGCGACGTCCCGCGGCTGGAGTGGGCCTGGGTGCCGGGCGGCAGTTGTCCCGCCGGTTTTCATGATCCGATGACTTGGCCAGCGGCGAAGGCGTGGAAGGTACTGGACAAGCTGACTGTCGAGCCGGATCCGCGCGGTCCGTCCTGCGTTTGGGCCAGGGCGACGGACGAGAGCGGTGCCGTCGAGGTCGACGCCGTGACGTGTGTCCCGCTCGACCACGCGCCCGCGGTGGGGTTGCAGCAGATCTCGCCTCCGCCCGCCGACGGCGGCACGTACCTGCCCAGCACCCTGTTCGAGTTTTCGGCGGGCGCCTCCGACCCCGACGAGGGTGACGAGACGCGCTTGTCGGTCTCGTGGGCGATCAAGAGCGCCCCCGCCGACGGCGGCGTCCTCGGCCCGTGCGCCGATGACACGGATCCGTTCAAGCAGTGCCTCACGGCGAACGCCGTGGGGACCTACGTCGTGGCGGCCACGGTCTCGGACGCCGTCGACGGCGGCGCGGACGGGGCAGCCGCGTCGTCCGCGGAGTCGGTGACGGTCGTGGTCGCGCCGGGGCCGCCACCGGTGGCCGAGATCTCGGTCGAGTCCGTCGCACCGTCGCTGAGGAGCGACGACGGTCAATACGCGCTGGGTGCCAGCTTTCGCCTGTCGAGCATCACCTCGCACCGAGCCGACGGCAGCGCCGGCGTCGAGCCGCACTGGATCAAGCTCAGGACGCCGGACGGCGCCGAGACCGACTTGCGGGACGCGACGCTGCGCAACGGGTACTCGTGTGGCGCCGAAGCTCCTCCCTCGATCCTTTGCTTCACGGCGGACGAGCCGGGCACCTATCACGTCGAGCTGGCCGTCGACGACGGCTGGTCCTCGAGCGCGATCGTGGGCCGCGACTTCTTGGTCGCGCCCGACCAACCGCCTTGCATCTCGCAGCTGTCGTTCGTCCCCCCGAAGGACCCGGACACGATCATCCCGCTGCAAGGCGATCAGATCTCGGTGCTCGAGGTGAAGGACGACCGCGATCCCTTCCCGGGATACAACGCGATCGCCTGGTTCCGCGAGGAGCCGAGCGGCAGCGGCGGCGCACCGACGTTCGTCTTCAGAGGCGACTTCGGGACGTTTCCTCTCAAGGATGAAGGCCGCTCCGGCGACGTCGTGAAGGTTCGCCTCGAGGTGCACGATCGCGACCTGGACGCGAGCAATCAGGGCTTCGTCGCGTGCGGCGGCGCGCCGACGTGCTCGCTCCCGAACTTGTTCTTCCGGTCGTGTGTGCAGCGAATGACGTTCAACGTGCGGCTGCCATGAAGATTGCGCCCCGCGTCGTCTTCGGGCTCGCGTACGCGTCGGCGCTCGTCGCCGCATGCGCTTCCGGCGACTCGGTCCCGAGTCCGATGGGCGGCGCCGGGGGCACGAGGGCGGGGGACGCCGGATCGACGGGCAGTGCCGGCACCTCGTCGTCCACGACCGGCTCCGCGGGCTGGGGCGGCGGCGCGGGGACGACGGGCGCCGCTGGGACCACGGGG
>DASZUD010000160.1:0-9864 GCA_035548155.1 Polyangia bacterium | reverse complement strand
GCGCCCGCGTTCCCCGCCACGCCCGTCGCGCCAGCGGAGCCCGTCGTGCCGGCCGCACCACCGTCGCCGCCTGGAGACAGCGGGCTGCTCGAGCACGCTGCGATGGCCGCAATCGTCAGACAAGAAACCGCAAGCAGTGTGTTTCTCATGGAACCCGTTCTCCCTCTAAGCAAGTCGTGCTCGACGTCGAGCCTCGTGAAGCCCGTCGCCGCCTGAAAAAAAAAAAACGGCGCCCCTCGAAGAGGAGCGCCGTTCCTTAGACCTTCGCGCCGGCGATTACTTCGGCAGCGTCGAGATCGTGCAGTCCGCTGCCGTCCAGTAGACCTTCGTCGCGTCGACCACCATCGACGTCGGCTGCGCGAGACCGCGCGCCATCGAAATCGGCGAGGCGTTCGTCGTATTCGGCGCCGCGGGAGCCTTCTGGATCATGCCGCTCTTGTCGGTCTGCGGATCGAACGAGCCGAAGTAGACCGTGTCCGTCGTGATCGTGGCGGCCGTGATGCCGTTCGCCGCCGACGAGACGGCCTCGTACCCGGTGCCCTTGTCCGTGATCGGCTCCGAGCGAACGTCCGTCTGGCTGATCCAGAAGGCGCGGCCGTCGATGACCGCCGAGAACGTCATGAGGAGCTCGCCCTGCGAACGGCCGAGGCGCGGGCACGTGGTCATGATCACGTTCCCATCGGCGTCTTCCAGACCGCACTTCGCGGGCAGGGGATTCGCGTTGAGGACGGGCGCGTCGACGTCGACCGTCGAACCGACAGGGTAGACGATGTTCTTCGTCCCGTTGAGCGCGAGCGCGCCCGGCTGGCCGTGGTCCTCCGTCGCGATGAGCGTCGGCGTGGCCGTGGGCGTCGCGACCGGCAGGCTGTAGACGTTGTTGCCGACCGAGATGTAGATCGTCGTGCCGTCCGGCGTGACGACGAAGCCGCCGACCTCGGGCGCCGCGCCGGCGTCGGGCGCCGCGGTCATGTTGTTGACGTAGACGTCAGAGGCAGCGCCGCCGGCCGCGGGGCCCTTGCGGATCGTCTTCGTCATCTTGTTGTACCAGAACAGGTTCGCGTTGTTCGACGCGAGCCAGGTCGGCTGCTTCTCGCCCGTGATGACGGGCGTCGGCGCGCCGGTCGCGTTGACCTTGCTGATCGTGCCGGCCTTCTCGTCGGCGACGAACACGGTCGTGCCGTTGAGGGCGAGGTTCAGCCCCGAGCAGCCCGTGATCGTCGTCACGACGGTCGGGGCCGCGCCGCAAGCGCCGTTCGAGCAGGTCGACGTCGCGCCGCACTTCATGCCGCAGGCGCCACAGTTGTCGTTGTCGTTCTTCTTGTCGACGCAGCCGACGGTGGGACACACGTCGGGGGTCGTCTCCTGGCACATGCACGGATCGGTGGGCTTCGGGCGGTGGTACGCCATGTTGACGCAGCTGCCGTCCGGATTCGTGGCCGAGAGGCTCCCCGTGCCGGCCGCGCCCGTCGTGCCCGACGAGCCGGTCGTGCCCGACGAGCCGGTGGTGCCCGCCGCGCCGGTGCTGCCGCCGCTGCTGCTGCTGCAGGCCATGAAGTTGCCCGCGAGAACCGCGGATCCTAGGAACACGATCCCGAGAGAAATTTTCAGTCTGTTCATGGTCTGCGACGCCTCCAAAAGGGGTCAGTTCAGGGGGGTAACGAACCGCCGGAAGGCGGTGAAGGACCTTTCTTAACCACAAATGCCAGCTGGCGGCGAGGAAAATGCAGTGGCCCGAACGAACACCCACCCGCCCCCGCCGCGTCCGATTGCGTCCCGCGGCCGAAATTGCCTACTCTCGGCGCCCATGAAACGAAGCGTTGGGACCCCTCGCGCCGGGCGAATCGCCGTCTTCGCCGCGCTCGCCGCGGCGTCGATCGGATGCAACGGCAAGTACGTGCGCCCCGTCGGTGGCGAGAAGATCGCCGCGACGCCCGAGCGGCTCTTGCGCGGCGCGTACCTCGTCAATCAAGTCGCCGCGTGTGGCGCCTGCCACACGACGCGCGAGCACGGGAACATCAACACCGAGCCGGAGCGCACCGACGCGTTCCTCGGCGGCGGCAACGTCATGGTGGCCCACGGCCTCGCGGATGCCGTCTGGGTTCCGAACATCACGCCCGACGTCGAGACGGGCGTGGGCGGCTGGAGCGACGACGAGCTCATGCGCGCCATCCGCGACGGCGTCGCGCGGGATGGACACTTCATGCTGCCGCTCATGCCGTTCGGCGCCTACCAGCACATGTCGGACGAGGACGCGCGCTCCATCGTCGCGTACCTGCGCTCGGTGCCGGCCTTCAAGCAGCCCAAGCCGCGCGCGCCGAACCAACTGGGGTTCCTGGCGCGGGTCTTGTTCGAGAAGGTCGGCGTGCAGATGCACGCGCCCGCGCACGACGTCGCGGCGCCGAGCGTCGAAGATCCCGCCAAGCTGGGGGAGTACGTCGCGACGATCGGCGCGTGCTCGGAGTGCCACTCCCTCACGAAGAAGGGGCCGCGCAAGAGCACCGACCCGCAGTACCTCGCCGGCAGCGACGGCCCGATGGAGGATCCCGCGGTGGGCAAGGTGTGGGCGCGAAACCTCACGCCCGACAAGGAAACGGGCCTGGGCAAGTACTTCGCGTCGCAGATCAAGCAGGCGATGCGCGAGGGCAAGCGCCTCGACGGCAAGCGCATGGCGCCGCCCATGGCGGTGCTCATCCCGCACTACTCGGGGATCGCCGAGGCGGACTTGGATGCGCTGGTCGCGTACATCAAGTCGGTGCCGCCGGCGCGACACCAGGTCCCCGAGCGGGAGCTCGTCCCCGGTGTGAAGGCTCAATTTGGCGACTGAGGAGGCCGCCGGTGAGCCTTCGAGCGATGAAGTTGTGTTGTGCGAGGGCGGGGACTTGAACCCCGATGGCTGTTAACCGCTAGCACCTCAAGCTAGTGCGTCTACCAGTTCCGCCACCCTCGCGAAAAGCCGGCTTGATATAGACGGACGCGCGTCGCCTGTCAATGACTCAGCGTCGATCGTCAGCTCAGGCGATGTATCCCGTCGACGACGTGCCACGTGGCGACGACGGTCAGCTCGACGAGCTTCTCCGTGCGCTGGCTGTCGGGAACGACCATGTGCTCGGCGGTGCACAGCGCCTGCAGCTGGCGCAGGAACCGCAAAATCACACGGCGGTCCGAGTTGCCGATCCACCGGTTGATGCGGTCCGTGAGCACGCCCTGGTGCTGTTGGATGAAGCGCGCCGCCGACTGCGCGTTGACGGTTCGGGTCGCCTGCCGGCCTGACGCGGCCGTCATGTTGGCCGGCGCGCGCTCGCCCGCCTTCCGCGGCGGCCGCCGCGGGAAGATCTCCAGGAGGTCGCGACGGTACTCGAGCAGGTCCTCGTCGACGACGTCGCCGATGTCGAAGTACTCGGCGACCGTCTCCTTGATGTCCGTGTACGGCACGCGCATGCCGAGTCGCACGTTCGGCGGGCTGCCCTTGCACGAGCGCTCGATGGCGATCACGCGATCGACGTACTCGAGCTTGGCGAACGCCACCTGCATGTCGCGGTAGCGGCGGCGCCAGTGCTGCGTGGGATCGAGCCAGACGGCGAACGTCTCGGCCCAGTCCTCGTCGGGGTGCTTCTGCGCGTAGTGGTACATGCCCGCGCGGTGGAGGTAGCGGACATAGTCGCGGCTCCACGGGTTCGGGTTGTAGACGTCGCGGTACGGCCGGCGGAAGTCGCCGAAGGTCTGCGTCCAGTCGCGCCGGCGCCACAGCTCGAACGCGTAGTTCAGCGCGTGCCCCGCCTCGTGGCGCAGGTACATGAGGACCTCTTCGCGCGTGTATTCGAAGAGGTGGTCGTTCACCAAACGCCAGAGCGTGGGGTTGGCCAGGTACCACGGGACGTTGACGCTGACGGCGCGGTCGGCCGTCCAGAAGTCCTCGTCGCCCAGGTAGTACTGCGGAACGAAGGTGATCCCCTTTTCGCGCAGCTCGCCCATCACCTGCTCGACGCACTCTGCCAGCGTGCCCTCGGGGCGAAGCTGGAGGTCGCAGATCCGCGTCGCCAGCAGCTTCTGCAGCCCGACCTCGCGAACGACGGTCGTCGGCAACAACGCGGCGTTGCGCGAGGCGTGACGTCTCCCGCGAACGGCAGCGACGGCCATGAGCCCAGATCGTTTACCACGCCGCCGCCCCCTGGGCGCGCAATTCCATGGGCGATTTTAAATCAATGATAATAGGCAGTTATCATCATAATGCAGCGCACACAAAAAGGTCGCCGTCATCTCGAAACCGCTGGCGTAAACTGTCGGGATCGCGTGCGGTCCCACGGTCCCAGCTGGTCGCGTCCCGCTCTGGTCATGGTGCTGTACCTCGCGCTGGGCGCGGCCGCCATCGCGTGGTGCGGGCTGCGGGGTCAAGCGAACCCGTGGCAGCTGCCGGGCCGGTCCGAGCCGCTCGTCCTCGCGGGGATCGCGACGGGCATTCTGCTCGGGCTCGGCATCGTCTTCGCGTCGCGCCTCGCGCTCTACCGCTTCGAATGGGCGCGCGCGCTCCACCGCGAGCTGCGCGGGCTGCTGAACCCGCTCTCCGACCTCGAGATCGTCGTGCTGGCCGTCGCGTCGTCCGTGGGCGAGGAGATGTTCTTCCGCGGCGCGCTGCTGCCTGCCATCGGCATCGTGGGATCGAGCGCGGTGTTCGCCCTCCTGCACATCGGGCCGAAGGCGCGCTACTTGCCCTGGACGATCTCCTCGTTCGGCGCGGGGTTGGTCTTCGGCGCCGTGTTCATGTGGACGGGCGACCTCACGGGCCCCGTGCTTGCCCACTTCCTCGTGAACTTCCTGAACCTGCGCCACGTCGCGCAGTACGAGCTTCGCTAGGACGCCCCGCCTCAGCGGCGGACGAGCGCGACGACGTGATAGAAGGCGCCGCGCTTCGCTAGCGAAGCGATGAGCGCGTCGCCGTCGGGGAGCACGGCGACCGCGAAGACGAGGCCCGTGCCGTCGTCCAGGCCCGGAGGCAGCCTGCCCAGCATCGAGCGCACGCCCGCCGCCGTCATGACCTGAACGGACGAGACGGCCTTCTGGCCGAGCTCGGACGAGAGGTCCTTCAACATGGGCCCGAGCTCCGCCTTCGTCTTGACGGTCCCGCCGCCCGTCGTGCGGAAGGGGACCTCGGAGAGCCCCGACATGAGGCCCAGATCGCCGCGAGAGAGCCCGGAGAAGAACCGGGTGGCGACAGCGCGCGCGTCTGGGTCGCGCGCCTCGGCCACCGGCGCAGCGGCCGCCGCGGTGCGCGCCGACTCGGGCGCCGGCTCCTCGTCGCCGTGCGACGACGCGCTGGCGCGCCCCTCGGCCCGCGCGACCTCCTGGTCGAGGGCCTGCATCTTCGCGCGGTGGGCCTCGTCGTCGCCCACGTCGCGCCGGAGCCGCCGCGGGCCCTCGCGCACGGGCGCGCCCGCCTCGAGCGCGTTCCGGGCGGGTGTCAGCCCACCGCCCGCGACGGCCGAGCGATCGCCGTCCTTGGGCGGGTTGTTGAGGATGAAGTAGTCGACGCCCGGCGTCGCGCACTGGCGACCGTCGCGATAAAAGCGCCAGTGGACGTAGATCTTGCCGTTCGCCGAGCGAATCTCGCGCGGCGGCTCGGGGTACGGGCCGGCGGCGAACGCCGTGTCGATCGCGGCCGTATCGTAGGGCAGATAGCCCGAAGCGCGCACGATCGTGACCTTGTCCACCGTCCCGTCGGAGTTGAGGACGATCTCCAGCGTCGTGAGCAGGTTCTGGTTGTTGAGGGGGCTCGAGGAGCCGAGCTCGTCCCAGTCCTCGAGCGCGCCGAAGCCCCAGAGCACGTGGATGCTCCGGTGCATGCGCGCGACGAACGCGGCGAACGGCGCGGCGCGCGTGTTGAGCGCCGTCTGGTTCCCCGGCTGGACCTCGGGGATGAAGTTCTCGAGCGACGACTGCACGCGCGCCTGGCGCTCGCGGAACTGACCCATGCGCGTCGACTTCATCTTCTTCGCGAGGCGCCGCTCGGCCTCGGCGTCGGCGCCGAACATGTACTCGTAGTCGCTGCCCGTGATGGCCAGCTTCACCTTGTTGCCCTTCGCGCGGTCGGCGCGGCTGTCGGCGCCACGCGCCGAGGGCGGGCGCTCGGCCAGCTCGCCGTCGGCGGCGTGCGGCAGGGACGGATCGGCCGTCTCGGGCGTGAGCTCGTGCGTGCGCGGCGCAGGATCGCGCAGCGCCAGCAGCGACTTTTCGCGCCGCTGGTCGGGCGAGGCCAGCTCGGCCTCCTTGTGGGGCGTGACCGAGGGCGCCATCTTGCCGGCGGCCGACTTCTCGTCGGCGAGCTGGCGAATCTGATCCTTCGGTCCGCCGACCTTCTCGTCTTTCCGATCCGAAGGCGCCGACGCGGGCTCGTCCTTGCCCTTGCTCGCCTTCTCGAGGTTCGTCTCGGTCGCGCGCGTCTCCCTGTCGACGCGGTTGTTCTTCTCGGCGAGGTACTTCGCGTCGGGCGGCGGCGCCTGATTGTTCTCGTTCTCGACCTCGACGCTCTTCTTGTTCTGCGTCTGCTCGGGCGGCGGCGGCTTGGCCGGCTCCGGCATGGGCGGCATCGGCGGCGCCACGACCTCCGGCTCGGGCTTGGGCTTCGGCTCGTCCTTCTTGGCGAGCGGCTCCTCGAGCGGCTTCTTCTTCTGAGGCGGCGGCTTCTGCGCCTCGGGCTTCAGCTTCTCGAGCGCGTCCTCCGCGGCTTTCGGGGGCTCGAGCGGCGGCAGGTTCTCCGGCAGCTGCGAGTCGGGCACGCTCTCGAAGCCGACGTCGACTTCTTCGGCGCGCTGCGCCTCCTCGCGCGCACCCAAGACGAACGCCACGATGCCGATGGGCATCAACAGCGCGGCGTGAAGGAGCAGCGAGTACAGCGCTCCGCGGCCGAGATGACCGCGTGAGCGGCTCCCCTGGACTTGCGGCATTCGAGGGAAGCGGCAGCCTAGCACGCGCAATCGCGCAAGGCCCGTCGCGATTGCGAAAAGCGCCGGAATTCTAGGTCATTTTGCGATACACACCCACGACGATTCCGATGAGGTTCACCGAGCGGAAGTCCTTCTTGCGCACGATGATCGGCTGCATCGCCGCGTTGGCGGGCTGAAAGCGAATGGTATCGCCCTCGGGGTAATAGCGCTTCACCGTGGCCTCGTCGCCAATCATGGCGACCACGATCTCGCCGCGGCTCGCCTGGAGCTGCTTCTTCACGAAGATGTAGTCCCCGTCGAAGATGCCGTCCTCGATCATCGAATCGCCCTTCACGCGCAGCGCGAAGACCTCGCGCGTCTGACCGATGAAGAACTTGTCGACGTGGACCGTGTCTTGGACGTTCTCGACCGCCAGCAGCGGCAAGCCCGCGGCGACGCGCCCGATGACGGGGACCTCGACGATGTCGTCCCGCTCCAGCTCGGCGCCCGAGGAGCGGGAGGTGCCTTGCCCGCGCGCCGCGCTGCCCGACGACGGCGCCCCGACGGGACGCAGCGCGCGCGATTTCAGATCCTCGCGCTGGAGGTGCCCCTTCTTCTCCAGCGCCCGCAGGTGGTCGTTCACGCCGTTCGTCGAGCGGATGCCGAAGTGCTCGCCGATCTCGCGGAGCGTGGGCGGAAAACCGCGCTCGTCGATCGACTGCGTGATGAAGTCGAGGATCGCCTGCTGGCGATCGGTCAGTACACCGCGCGTGTCGTCCCGAACGAGGGTGAGCGTGCCCATCCGATTGGCCTCCTTGGCCTCCACTGAACACCTGTATGGTACGGAACAGATGTGCCGTGTCAACTAATTGCGGCCGGAGGCGAACGCGAGGAGGTCGGCGGCAAGGGGTGTGTCGTCCCGTCAGCTCCCGGCCCAGTCGGCCTTCGAGCAAATGGCGTCGAGGGACACGGCCTCGGGCGTACCGGGCTCGGGCGCGAAGCCGTACTCCCAGCGCGTCTCGGGCGGCAGCGACATGAGGATCGACTCGACGCGGCCGTCGGTCTTGAGGCCGAACACCGTGCCCCGGTCGTAGAGCAGGTTGAACTCGACGTAGCGGCCGCGGCGCAGGAGCTGCCAGCGACGCTCCCGCTCGCCCCACGGCTCGTTGCGCCGGCGTTCGACGATCGGAAGATACGCGGGCAGGATCGCGTCGCCGACGGCGCGCGTGAACGCAAACACCGCCTCGGGGTCGCTCTCGCGCGGCGAAGGCGGCTCCGAGACGGTCTGACCCGCGGTCTTTTCGGCGCCCGCGCCCAGGTAGTCGAAGAAGATGCCGCCCACGCCGCGCGGCTCGTTGCGGTGCGGGAGGAAGAAGTAGTCGTCGCACCAACGCTTGAAGCGGCGGTGGAAGCTGGGGTCGTGCGCGTCGCAGACGCCTCGAAACGTCCGGTGGAAGTGCGCCGCGTCGGCGGGGACCACGTAGTAAGGCGTCAGATCGGCGCCGCCGCCGAACCAGCCGGCGCTGCCGCGCTGAATGTGGCGCACGTTGGCGTGCATCGTCGGCACGCGCGGGTTCTTCGGGTGCAGCACCAGCGACACGCCCGTCGCGTGAAAGCGCGTGCCCTCGCCGGGCAGCGCGCCCGCCATGGCGGGGGACAGCTCACCGTGCACCTCGGAGAAATTCACGCCCGCCTTCTCGAACAGTGCGCCGTCGGCGATGACGCGCGTGCGGCCGCCGCCGCCCCCCGCGCGCTGCCACGAGTCCTCGCGGAAGCGCGCACCGCCGTCGGCGGCCTCGAGCGCGCTGGTGATGCGGTCCTGCAGGTCGCGGAAGAAGTCCGCGAACCGATCGTCGTTCGTCGTGGTCATGGCGTCTGAGCTCCCGTGGCGCCCTGCTTGAGCGCCTCGATTCTGCGGCCGACGTCGCGGAATTCTCCGCGCTTCGCGACCTTCTCGAAGAAATACAACGCCTCGCTCTTGTCTCCGAGGCCCTCGAACGCGCGACCGAGCAAGTAGTAGAGTTGCGCGGATTCTGCCTCGGCCACGGGTCCGCTGTTGAGCGCCTCCTTGTAGCGGACGACGGCGTCTGGCAGCGCCCCCTGCGCCTCGAGGCACTCGCCGATCATCGTGAGTGCGAAAACTTTGCGCGCCGGATCGGCCTCCAGCAGCTTGAATTCGGCGATCGCGGCGTCGTGCAGCCCCATTTCCTTGTAGGCGATGCCGAGATCTCCGTGGGTCGAGAGGTCCGCTTCTCCTCCAGCTGCCATGACGGCCTTGGGCGCTGCAGGAGACGGGCCACTCTCGCGGCGTTCGGGCGGATCCGTCGAATCGCGGGGCAGCGCGCCCGGGCTCGCGTCGAGGCCCGTCGGCTCCGACTCGGCGCGCCCGTCGACCTCGCGCATCTTCGCGAGCAAGAGCGGATGGTTCGGGAAGCGCGCCGCCAGCTCCGACAGCGTCTGGCGCGCCTCGTCGAGGAGCGACTGCCCGATGAAGAAGTCCACCTCGCCCAGCTCCGCCTCGAGCTCGTCGGCCGCCTCGGCCTCGGCCAGCTGGTCGATCGAGACGCGCGCCGTCGCCTCCTCGTGAACGGCGGCGCGAGGCGCGGCGGCGTCGTCGCCGCCGGCGGGCGGCGGCGTGACGACGTCCGCGAACGGATCGTCGACCGAGCCATCGGGCCCGAGGCGCTTGAGCACGGAGTCGAGCCGCGCCCGCGCCCGCGCGTTGCCGGGCTCGCGCGCGACGAGCCGGCGCAGGTGATCGGCGGCCCGCTCGACGAGGCCATACTTCACGAAGATCTCCGCCTCGGAGAGCATGCGCGCGCTCTCTTCGGCGCGCGGCGCGAGCCCCACCGAAGATCCGCCGTGCGCCCCGTTCGACGCGGTCACCGACGCCTGGGAAGGCACGACGACCATCGGCACGAGGAGCGATGACGTCGCCACGCCGGCC
>DASZUD010000159.1:0-4470 GCA_035548155.1 Polyangia bacterium | reverse complement strand
CGCCGAGGCGCACCGGCTGCTCGAGACGCGCGTGCCCGCCAAGCGCATCACGATCGTGCCGGTCACGTCCGACCGTGGCCTCGCGGGGGGCTTCAACGCGAACATCATCCGGGCCGTCCAGAAGTTCATGGCCGAGCACGGCGACGCGGAGATCACGTTGGACATCGTCGGCAAGAAGGGCCGGGACTACTTCCGGCGCCGCAAGGTGGACATCAAGCACGAGGTGCCCGGCGCCTCGGGCGCGACGGCGTCGACGGTCGCGCAGCAGGTGGCGTCGATCGTGGTCGACTCGTTCCTGAACAATACGACCGACGCCGTGTACCTCGTCTACAACGAGTTCAAGTCGGCCGTTCAGCAGAAGGTGATCATCGAGCAGTTGCTGCCCGTGACGCCGTCGTCGGTGATGGCCGCGGCGGCCAGCTCGGGGGCGCAGGTCTCTCCGCCGATCGACTTCCTCTACGAGCCGACGCGGGCCGAGCTGCTCGACGTGCTGATTCCGCAGTTCATCGAGTCGCAGATCCATCGCGCGCTCCTCGAGTCCGTCGCGTCCGAGTTCGGCGCGCGCATGACGGCCATGGAGAACGCGACGAACAACGCCAAGGAGATGATCGCGGGCCTCACGCTGCAGTACAACCGGGCGCGGCAGGCCGCCATCACCAAGGAGCTGATGGAGATCGTCAGCGGCGCGGAAGCGCTCAAGGGTTGAAGCAAGGTTCTCTCAAGGTCAGCAGAGCAGGGTAAAGGAAGACAAAATGAGCACGGCAGGCATCAGCGCCACTTCGCAGGGGAAAATCGTCCAGGTCATCGGGCCGGTCGTCGACGTCGAGTTCTCGGGCAGCGATCTGCCGGAGATCAACACGGCGCTCCGCATCTCGAACCCGTCGATCAGCGACAAGGCCGGGAACCTCGTCGTCGAGGTCGCGCAGCACCTGGGCGAGCGCAGCGTGCGCTGCATCGCCATGGACACGACCGACGGCCTCGTGCGCGGCATGCCCGTGGAGAACACGAAGGCGCCCATCCAGATGCCGGTGGGCCGCGAGATCCTCGGCCGCATCCTCAACGTCGTCGGCGAGCCCGTCGACGAGCGCGGCCCGATCGCCTCGAAGAAGGCGCTGCCCATTCACCGCTCGGCGCCGAAGTTCGTCGACCAGTCGGTGAAGGTCGAGATGTTCGAGACGGGCATCAAGGTCATCGACCTCCTCGCTCCGTACCGCCGCGGCGGCAAGATCGGCCTCTTCGGCGGCGCCGGCGTCGGCAAGACCGTCACGATGCTCGAGCTCATCAACAACGTCGCCAAGAAGCACGGCGGCTTCTCGGTCTTCGGCGGCGTCGGCGAGCGCACGCGCGAGGGCCGCGACCTCTACAACGAGATGGCCGAGTCGAAGCTGTCGGACGGCAACAGCGTCCTGTCGAAGACGGCGCTCGTCTACGGCCAGATGAACGAGCCGCCCGGCGCGCGCGCCCGCGTCGCGCTGTCGGCGCTCACGGCCGCCGAGTACTTCCGCGACGAGGAGGGGCAGGACGTGCTCCTCTTCATCGACAACATCTTCCGCTTCACGCAGGCGGGCTCCGAGGTGTCGGCGCTCCTCGGCCGCATCCCGTCGGCCGTCGGTTACCAGCCGACGCTGGCCACGGACATGGGCGAGCTGCAGGAGCGCATCACGTCGACGAACAAGGGTTCGATCACGTCGGTGCAGGCCATCTACGTCCCCGCCGACGACCTCACGGACCCCGCGCCCGCGACGGCCTTCGCCCACCTCGACGCCACGACGGTTCTCTCGCGCGGCATCTCGGAGAAGGGCATCTACCCGGCCGTCGACCCGCTCGACTCGACGTCGACGATCCTCACGCCCGCCGTCGTCGGCCAGGAGCACTACACGGTCGCGCGTCAGGTGCAGAAGATCCTGCAGAAGTACAAGGAGCTCGTCGACATCATCGCCATCCTGGGCATGGACGAGCTCTCGGAAGACGACAAGCTGACGGTGTCGCGCGCCCGCAAGATCGAGCGCTTCCTGTCGCAGCCGTTCTTCGTGGCCGAGACGTTCACGGGCACGCCCGGCAAGTACGTCGAGATCAAGGACACGGTGGCCAGCTTCAAGGAGATCGTCGACGGCAAGTGCGACGACCTGCCGGAGCAGGCGTTCTACATGCAGGGCGGCATCGACGACGTGCGCGCCCGCGCCGAGCAGCTCAAGAAGGAAGCGTAAGCAGGCGATGAAGCTCTCCCTCACCACCCCGCGCGGCGCGCTGGTCGATCTCGACGTCGAAGAGGTCACGGCGCCCGGCGCGCTGGGCGAGTTCGGCGTGCTGCCGGGCCACGAGCCGCTCATGTCGGCCCTTCGGCCGGGCGTCCTCGTGTACCGCGCGAAGGATCACTCGGGCGTGGTCGCCGTGGGGCCGGGCTTCCTGCAGGTGGCGGCGCCCACGCAGGCGGGGGGAGCCGATACGGCGCGCGACCGCGTGCTGGTCCTCGTCGATCAGGCCATGCCCGCGGGCGACATCGATCGCGCCGAGGCCGAGCGCGATCTGGTCGCCGCCGACAAGGAGCTCGCCGCGTGGCAGGGCGAGCTCGACGGCGCGTTCAAGGCGCTCGATCTGCGCCGCCAGTGGGCGCAGGCGCGCGTGGATGCCTGCGGTCGGGGCCCGGGCGCCGCTCACTAACGCCGACCCCGCGCCCTGCGCTAGGGTGAGGGGCAGCCATGCCCGAGAAGTTCACGTTCTTCGTCACGTGCCCCCGCGGAACCGAGGGGGCGCTCCGGCGTGAGCTCGTGGGCATGCGCATCGGGTCGCCGAAGGGCGACCGAGGCGGCGTGTGGTTCGACGGGCCGCTCTGGATGGCGATGGGCGTGTGCCTGCGGGCGCGCACGGCCGTGCGCGTTCTGCTGAAGCTGTCCGAGTTCGAGCTTCGCGACGCGAAGGCGCTCTACGACGCCGCGCGGGCGGTCGAGTGGCCCCGTTGGCTCACGGCCGAGAGCACGCTGGCCGTCGACGCGAGCGTCAAGGACAACCCGGCGCTCACCCACACCGGCTTCGCGGCGCTGAAGGTGAAGGACGCCGTCGTCGATGCGCTGCGCGACGAGCTGGGGTCGCGCCCCGACGTCGACACGCGGCGCCCCGACGTCTCGATCGTGCTGCACGTCGCGGGGCAGCGCGGAGCCTTGTTTCTCGACCTCGCGGGCGAGCCGCTGCACCGGCGCGGCTACCGAGTCGCCATGCACGAGGCGCCCCTCAAGGAGACGCTCGCGGCGGCCGTGCTGTCGCTGGGCGGCGTGCCGACGGATCGGCCCTTCGTCGATCCGATGGCGGGCGGCGGGACGCTGGCCATCGAGCACGCGCTGGCCGCGCGCGGCATCCCGCCCGGGCTGCGCCGCCGCTTCGGCTTCGAGCGCTGGCCGAACCTCGACGAGGAGGCGCGCGCCGCGTGGGACCGCACGCGCGCCGAGGTCGAGGCCGCCGCGATGGCGCCGCGCGCGCCGCTTCCGCCCATCGTGTGCGCCGACGTCGATCCCGAAGCCCTGGGCGCGGCGCGCCGCAACGCCTCGGCCGCCGGCGTCGACGAGGACATCACCTTCGAGCTCGCCGACGCCGCGGCGCTCGAGCGCCGCTGGGACACGGGCACCGTCTGCACGAACCCGCCGTACGGCGAGCGCCTGCAGCCGCGCGATCTCGAGCGCCTGTACCGAGACGTGGGCCGCGCCTTCATGCGGCTTTCGGGCTGGGCCGTCGTCGTGCTCTCGGGCAGCCCGCTGTTCTCGCGCGCGCTGCCGTGGAAGCCGACCATCTCGCACCGCCTCTTCAACGGCCCGCTCGAGGTCCGCCTCCTCCGCTACGAGATCCCCGAGGCGCGGCGATGACCCGCGCGGCGCGCGAGGCGCGAGGCGCCGCAGGCGAGCGCTTCGCGCGCCTCGGCCTGTCGGCGCTGTCCGGCGCGCTGCTCGCCCTCGCGTGCCTCTCGCTGCCGACCCTGCGCACGTGGCCGCTCATGTGGATCGCGCTCGTGCCGCAGCTCCACGTCGCGCTCACCTCGCGCACGCCGCGCGCCGCGTTCCTCCAGGGCTGGTTCACGGGCACGCTCGCGAACACGATCGGCTTCTACTGGATGGACAGCCTGCTCGAGCGCTTCGGGCACATGTCGCCGCTCGAGGCGCTGCCCATCATGCTGCTACTCACGGCCTACCAGGGCCTCGAGTTCGCGCTGCTCTCGTGGGGCGTCTTTCGTCTTCGCGCCCGCACGCGCGGCCGTCTGCCGACCGCGCTCATGGCGATGCTGGTCATGGCGGCCATCGAGCTCGTCGTGCCGCAGGTCTTCCCCTTCTATCTCGCGATCTCGCAGGCGGCCGTGCCCGCCGTGATCCAGGTGGCGGACCTCACGGGGCCGATCGGCGTGACGGCGCTGCTGGTCGCATGGAACGGCGCGCTGCTCGACGCGTGGTACGGGCGCCGGGCGGGGCAGGGGCGTGCGGCGTTCCG
>DASZUD010000158.1:0-14397 GCA_035548155.1 Polyangia bacterium | reverse complement strand
GGACCGCATAGACGACCTCGCGCGATTGACGCCGCTCGAGCTCCTCGACGGGCGAGGGGCGCGCGGGCGCCAGCGACTGCTGGACGTCGTTGCGGCGCACGACGTCCAGCCAGCGCCGCACGCGCTCGCGGCGGCGCGCCTTCAGCACGACGCGCTCGGTGATGCGGTACAGCCACGTCGTGATCTTCGCGTCGCCGCGGAACTCGGGCAGGCGCTTGCCCACGACGAGGAAGACCTCGTGGACTGCGTCGTCGACGTCGACGCGCGGGCCGCCGAGGTGCGCGGCCCAGCGCGCCACAGTGGCCGCGTGCGCGCGGTAGACGGCGTCGAGGCTCGGCCCTCCGGCGGGGCCGGTGTCGGCGGGCGTCTCGTCGGCACGCAAGGCGGGCATCTCCGGGACCTCTCGTGCCCCCAACTCCCGCCAACCTTTCAAGGGAAGTTCCCGAAGGCGAGGCCAGCGCTGACCACGACGTCGACGCGCGACAAGTGCGCTTGTTCGCTGACATTTTGCACGACGAGGCGCTGATCGCCCGGCCACAAGCAGACGTCGAGGCCCATCCAGAACGCCGAGGTGCCGCTCACTATCTCTTGCCGAGCGCCGACCGCGGCGCCGACCAGCACGGTCGTGTCGGAGTCGACGGTGTCGAGCCCGACGCCCTTCACGTGGAGGAGACCCGCGAGCGCCTGCACGTGCAGCGCGCCGCGGATCCGATCGCGCCGCATCGCGAGGGTCGGTCCGACGGCGAGGGCGACACGTGTCCATGAGGCGACGCGCGGCAGCGCTCCGACGTCCGCGGAACGTGAGGTGGCGCCAAACACACTCGCATCGAGCGCGAGGCGACGTCCGAGCCCGAGCCAACCCATGAGCATGGCTCCGGGCGCCAACGACCCGCCCGTCTCCGAGGCGAGAAGACCCATGCCGACGGCGAAGGACCGCGGTGGGACGGGCGCGGCGGGCGGTGGGCTCGCGCTGACGGTCGCCGCGGGCGGCGGAGCGGCCGGTGCGGGCAGATGCACCGCCGGCGCCAGCTCCGGATCGAGATCGGCTCGCCATGCGGCCACGACGACGGCGGCGGCTCCGGCGAGATCGGCGCACGAGCCCTCCGCGGGCAAGGCGCGGGTCGCGAGGTCTTCTCCACGCGAACCGCGGAGCACGAGCTGCGTCGCGGCGTCTCCGCGCGTGACGACGACGTGCGTCCCAGCCGGGATGCCGCGCCGATCGGCCGTGGGCGGCAGCAAGTCCGCCAGGCGAGCTGCGACGTCGGTGGGCGTCGGGCACGTCGAATCGCCCGTCACCTCGAGCTCGGCCGGCGCCGCCGCCGCCGCGCCGCCGGCGAGGGCCAGCGCGATCGCCAGCAATGGGCCGATCATGACGCCGCGACGGGAGGTTCGACGGCGATGGGCGGGGGCGTTCGCCCGGTCGCCTCGAGGTAGTAGCGAGACACGTCCGCCTCGTCGAGCATGCCGACGATGCGACCGTCCGGATCCGTGACGGGCACGCGGCGCAGCTTGTTCGCGAGCAGCGTCTGCGTCGCCGACCGGAGGTCGTCGTTCGGGCTCACGCGCACGTCGGGCGGCACCTCGGGCAGCCCCGACAGCGAGACGGGCTTCATGACCTGGGCGACCCGGGCCTCGCGCAAGAGGTCGGCCGTGGGCGTGCGATGGACGGGCGACTCGCGGCGCGAGGCGATCTGCGCGTGGTAGAGGGACTTCTTGCGCAGCGCCACGAACGCGATCCCTTCGGCCAGCATCAGCGGCACCAGGAGATCGTAGCTGCCCGCGAGCTCGCACACGAGCACCAGCGACGAAAGCGGCGTGTGCGCCACGCCGCCGTAGAACGTCCCCATGGCCACCAGCGCGAACGCGCCCGCGTCGATGCGCGGGTCGCCCGTGAGGATCTGCGCCGCGCGTCCGAACGCGCCGCCGAACAGGCCGCCAATCACCAGCGCGGGCGCGAAGTCACCGGCGCTGCCGCCCGATCCGATCGTCAGCGACGAGGCGACGACCTTCGCGAAGCAGAGGAACAGCAGGAGGCCGACGCCCGTCCACCCGCCGGGCAACCAAGACGCGCCCGTGATGGCGACCTGCACGGATCCGTAGCCGCCGCCCAGCAAGCCCACGCCCTGGCCGGGCTGCGCGAGGCGCCATCCGACGAAGAGAATGATGGGGACGCAGAACACGCCCAGCGCGGCGCCGCCGATGGCGGGCTTCATCCAGGCCGGCACCTTCAGCGCGTCGGAGGCCCGCTGTACGGCGCGCAGCGACGTCACGAACACCGACGCGACCACGGTCACCAGGACGGCGAGGAGGCCGTAGAGCCACAGGTGCCGGATGAGGAAGGGGAACCGCCCCGGGTGCGCGAACAGCGTCGACTCGCCGAAGATCGAGATGACGACCGAGTACGCCGTCACGCTGGCGAGGACCGCGGGGATGAGCGCGTCGGACTCGAAGTCGTCCCGGTAGAGCACCTCGACGGCCAGCAGCGCAGCGCCGAGCGGCGTGCGGAACACGGCCGCGATTCCCGCCGCGACGCCCGAGATCATCAGGATGCGGCGCTCGGCGGCCGAGACCTCGAGCACGCGTCCCACCCACGAGCCGACCGCGCCGCCGATCTGCATCGTGGGGCCCTCGCGCCCGCCCGCGCCGCCCGTGCCCAGCGTGAACAGCGACGCCAGCAGCTTCACGCCGGGGACGCGCCTTCGAATGAAGCCGTCTTTTCGGTGGAAGGCATCGATCATGGCGTCGCCGCCGCCGCCGCGCGTCTCGGGCGCCAGCTGCGAGACCAGGCCGGCGCCCAGCGCCCCCAACGCGGGAAGGAAGAGCAGCAGCCACCAGCGAAAGGGCCGCCCCGCGTCGACCTCGGGCAGGAACGTCTCGCCGCTGGCGCGCAGGATGCGGTAGCCCGCCAGCTGCTCGAGAATGAGCCGCTGCACCACCTCGAGGCCCGCGAAGAACGCCGCCCCGATGAGGCCCGCGACCACGCCCACGATGGCGGCGTGGAGCAGCGTGCGGCCCACGAGCCGTAGGTCGACCGGCGTGGCCTCCTTGAGGATCGTCGTCAAAAAGTCGCGGCCGACGACGGGTTTCATGGGTCCGAAAGGCGATTATTGCGCGAACCGGCCCTTCCCGGTAGGACTACGGGTTCCCAGCGGGAAGTTCCGGGGAGTCCAAGCAAAGAATGGCCGCAGCCGCGTTTTACGATCTCGACGGGACGCTCGTGAGCACGAACCTCGTGCACGCGTTCTTGTTCACGGCGCGAAATCAGCAGGGCATCGTCAAGAGCGCCTTCAAGACCGTGGCCACGATGGCCAGCGTGCCGATGTTCATGGCCGCCGACTTCTGGAACCGGCGCCTGTTCAACGACCTCTTCTTCGTGCGCTACCGCGGCGAGTCGCAGGACCGCCTGCGCGCCATGGCGCAGGAGCTGTTCGACACCACGATCAAGAAGGCGATCTACCCCGGCGCGTACGAGCTCATCGACAAATCGCGTCAGCTGGGGCTGCGCCAGGTGCTGGTCACGGGCGCGCTCGACCTCACGGTGGAGCCGCTGGCCAGGCACCTGAAGATCGACGACTATGTGACGAACCGCCTGGAGTTCGTCGACGGCTACGCCACGGGACGCCTCCTGCCGCCCATCATGGCGGCGGCGACCAAGGCCAGCTGGATGCGCGTCTACGCCGAGAAGGAGAACTTGAACCTGTCCGATTGCTACGGCTACAGCGACAGCTTGAGCGACCTTCCCATGCTGTCCGTCGTGGGGCACCCCACGGCCGTCAACCCCGACATTCGCCTGCGGAGCACGGCGCTGCAGCACGACTGGCCTGTTTTGGACCTGCGGTAACGAAAATGAGAGAACGCGCCCCCAAGATTTTCCGCGGCCCGACGCCTCGTAACAAAGAGGACGATCAGGTCGTCTACATCGACAGCGACAGCGCGCCGCGCATCCTGTTCTCGGGTGAGGACCTCCTCCTCGAGGATCTGCCGATCGGCACGCGCGTCATCTACCCGAAGCCGCCCATCGAGGGCCTGGCCAACCCGGGCGCGGCCGTCCGCTACGCGCTCAACCACCCGCTCGGCACCGATCCGCTCTACGCGCAGCTGCAGCCGGGCATGAAGGTCACGATCGCCGTCGACGACATCAGCCTGCCGCTTCCCCCGATGGTGCTGCCGGACATCCGGCAGACGATCATCGAGATCCTGCTCGAGCAGCTGGACGCGAACGGCGTCGACGACGTGCACATCATCGTCGCCAACTGCCTCCACCGGAAGATGACCGAGCCGGAGATGCGGCGGATGGTGGGCAAGAAGATCCACGACGCCTTCTATCCGGACCGCTACTACTGCCACGACGTCGAGGACCCGGACGGCATCGTGCACCTCGGTCGCACCGAGCAGGGCGAGGTGGTGAACCTGAACCGCCGCGCCGTCGAGAGCGACCTCGTCATCTACGTGAACATCAACTTCGTGCCCATGGACGGCGGGTACAAGTCCGTGACGATTGGCCTCTGCGACTACGAGACCACCAAGGTCCACCACGAGCCGCACACGATGCGCCAGTCGGCATACATGGACCCGAAGCAGTCCATGCTCAACACGAAGATCGTCCGCCAGGGCCAGCTCGTCAACAAGCACCTGAACGTGTTCCACATCGAGACGGCCCTCAACAACCGCATGTTCGCGGGGCCGACCTCCTTCCTCTCGAAGAACGAGGACGAGTTCACGGAGATCGACCGCCTCAAGTTCGAGGCGATGCGCTGGACGCTGTCGAAGATGCCGCCCGGCGCCAAGCGCAAGCTCTTCCACTCGGTGCCGGCGCAGTACCAGCTGATCGCCGTCAACGCCGGCAAGACCGAGCTCGTGCACGAGCGGACGATCGCGAAGAACTACGAGCAGTACGCCGTGAGCGTGCGCGGCCAGGCCGACATCGTCATCTGCGGCGTGCCGTTCATCTCGCCGTACAACGTGAACTCGATCCTGAACCCCATCCTCGTGCAGACGATGGGGCTCGGGTACTTCCACAACATGTTCCGCGGCAAGCCGCTCTTGAAGAAGGGTGGGGTCATGATCCTCACCCACCCGTGCTACGACGAGTTCGACCACGTCCAGCACCCGAGCTACATCGAGTTCTTCAACCGCATCCTCCCCGAGACGCGCGACGCGCACGTCATGCACAAGAAGTACGAGGAGGAGTTCGCGAAGAACCCGAGCTACATCGAGATGTATCGCCGCGGCAACGCGTACCATGGCGTGCACCCCTTCAACATGTGGTACTGGGGCGAGCACGGCCGGCAGAACGTGGGGAAGGTCATCGTCGCGGGCGCGGAGAACGCGCACGTGCCGGCGCGCCTCGGCTGGGAGCGCGCGGAGTCGCTGACCGAGGCGATCGCGATGGCGAAGAGCTACGTCGGTCCGTCGCCCGAGATCACGATGATGCACCACCCTCCCATCGTCATGGCCGACATGGAGTGAGGGCGGGAGGGGCTCTCTGCCCCTCCCACCGGCCCACCCCCAATCTCGGATTGGGGAGCGGCCCGGCGCAGCGAAGCTGCGCCTCCCGGTGCTTGGACTCGCTTCGCTTCGCTCGCTCTGATGTTGCAGGAGTTGTGATTTGCTGAAGTTGAAGGCGACTGGTCGAGGTAGGCATTACACGAAGTTCCGGGCGCTGTATGAGTCGGCGGAGAAGCTGGCTTATGTGGGCGGGTGGCCGGCGCGGATTCTGGACCGTGTGCCGGCGGTGCATCGCGTACGGACGGTGCGGCACGACCTGGCTTTGCGGCGCGGGCGGCAGGAGCTGAAGCTCGCGTTCGTGTCGGATCTGCACATCGGGCCCCTCACGTCGACGCGGCTGCTCGAGGCGGCGTTTGCGGCGCTGGCGGAGATGGAGCCGGACGTGTTGCTCCTCGGGGGGGACTACGTCAGCTACGACGCGACACCGGCGAAGGCGGCGCTCATCACGCAGCTGGTCGCGTCCGTGCCTGCGCCGACGAAGTTGGCCGTGCTGGGAAATCACGATCTGTGGGCCGATCACGGCGTGATCGAGCGGGCGCTCGAGGCGGGCGGCGCGCGCGTGCTGATCAACGAGTCGGTCACGCTGCGGGGACCTCACGACGATGTGGTCGTCGTGGGCGTCGACGAGCCGTGGACGGGAGATCCCGATCCCGATCGTGCCTTCGCGGGGACGACCGCCCCCGTGAAGATCGTCCTCACTCACGCGCCCGAGGGCTATCCGTTCGTCGCCGATCGCGGCGCGGCGCTCATGCTGTGCGGCCACACGCACGGCGGGCAGATCGCGCTGCCGAAGGGCCCGGTCGTCGTGCACGGCCCGCTCGGGCGGAAGTACCCGTGCGGTCTGTTCGAGATCGGCGCCACGCGCATGTACGTCTCGCGAGGCCTCGGCAACTCCGACGTCCCGCTGCGCATGAACGCACCGCCCGACGTCGCGCTGTTCAGGATCTCGTAGCAACGGGGGCGCGCCGCGGCCCGAAAACGGCGCGTGCTACCATCGACGACGGGAGTCATGGGGAAGCCGGCCAAGCGAATCGCGACGTACGAGGACGTGCTCGCGGCGCCGGAGAACAAGGTCGCCGAGATCATCGAGGGCGAGCTCGTCCTCAGTCCGCGACCCGCCGGCCCGCATACCGTGGCGTTGTCCGCGCTGACCGAAGAGCTGGGGCCGCCTTTCAAACGTGGCCGTGGCGGACCCGGCGGATGGATCATCCTCGCCGAGCCTGAGGTTCACCTCGAAGGGAACGTCCTCGTGCCCGACCTTGCCGGTTGGCGGCGCGAGACGATGAACGTCGTCCGCAAGGAGCCGCCGTACTTCACGATCCGGCCGGACTGGATTTGCGAGGTGCTCTCGCCCTCGACCGAGCGCCGCGATCGCGCCGACAAAGTGCGGCTCTATGCCCGCACCGGCGTGACCAGCGCCTGGCTGGTCAACCCGCTGCAGCGCACTCTCGAGGTGCTGCGTCTCGCGCACGAGACGCCGACGCAATGGACCACGCTCGGCGTCTTCACCGACGACGCGAAGGTGCGCGCCGCGCCGTTCGAGGCTTTCGAGCTCGATCTGGCGGTGCTCTGGCAGGACGTCGAGCCCTGACGGGCCTGGCCTGAGCCGTGGAACGCGGCGGTTGCATCCTTCTGAGGGACGCTGCAACGTGGTTGTCCCCCCGTTCGGCCTACGCTGAGGGCTCGGCCGATCCGTCCCAAGGAGGTTCTATGCGCTTTTCCCCCGGTTCCCTGTCGCTATCCGCACTGGCGGTCTCACTCGCGCTGGTCGCGTGCACCTCGAGCGGCGGCGGCGACCCCAAGCAGAACACGGGCGCGGCGGGCAGCTCTGGTTCGACGGGCGGCGCGGGGACGACGAGCAGCGCGGGAACCACGGGCGCGGCGGGCAGCTCTGGTTCGACCGGCGCCGCGGGGACCACGGGCAGCGCGGGGACGAGCGGCGGCGCCGGGACGACGGGCAGCGCGGGCACGACCGGCGCCGCGGGGGCGACGGGCAGCGCGGGCACGACCGGCGCCGCAGGCACCGGGTCGAACCACGACGGCGGGACCATCGGCGACGGCGGGCCCGTGACGACCGCCGGCTGCGCGGGGAAGAATTACGCCCTGTGCATGGACTTCGAGAGCCCCGTCGACACGGCCGTCTGGTCGGGCGGGAACGCGAACGCCATCGAGACGACCGAGGTCGCGCACGGCGCGAAGGCGTATCACCTGTACTCGAAGGCGGGCATGCCGGCGGGCGGCACCTTCACGACGGCGAAGCTCGGGACGCTCAAGGACCAGATCTGGGGCCGCGCCTACATCCGATTCTCGCCCGGCGCGCCCGGCGGCCACGGCAACCTCATCGCCGCGAGCGATGGAGTGTGGTCGGGCGGCAACTACAACGGCAATTGGTACGAGATCGGTTGGCAGTTCCAGGGCATCATGGGCGTCTTCCATACGTCGACGAGCGCCGAGCGGCCGCTGCGCAGCCTGCCGTACCTCGCCGACAAGTGGTACTGCCTCGAGTTCTTCATCGACGGCACGATGACGGGCGGCGGCACGGTCAATGGCGACGGTACGGTCAAGGGCAGCCCGCGATGGTGGCTCGACGGCACCGAGGTCCAGTACTACACGCCGAACAAGGGCGTGTGCTGTGCCACCTCGAACCCGGCGACGCCTGCCTCCGTGCTGATCCCGCAGTTCAAATCGATCACGGTGGGCTGGACGCCCTACGCGGGCCTCGGCCTCATGCTGCCCGACCAGAACATGATGGTCGACAACCGCGTGCTCACCGACGCCTGGATCGACGACGTCGCCTTCGACACGAAGCGCATCGGCTGCATCCAATAGCGGCTCAGGCCGGGACGCCGATGGCCCGCGCCACGGCGCGCTCGATCTCGCGCAGGCGCGACGCGCTGAGCGGGGCCCCGAGCGCCACGCCGTCCACGTCTGATTTCGGTACGGTCGTGATCTGCTCGCAGTTGAGCATGCACGGGCGAGGGACACCGCCTTCTTCGCGCGCGAGCCGCACATGTGTCGGCGCCTCGAGCAGTCTGGTCGAGCAAGGGACGACGATCACGTCGCTGGCGCGTTCGTTTCGTGCGTTCACCGAGAGCACCAAGACGGGCCGTCGCTTGTCGATGGTTCCCCAGTAGAGATAGCCACGCTTCACGACGCACCCTTGCGCCGCGCCCGCTTGGGCGCTGGTGGCGCCTCGGGCCACCCATCGTCGACATGAAGCCTACGGGCCGCCTTGGCGGAGGCCGCCGCGAAGGCAGAGTCTTCCTTCCCATCGTCTTCGGTGAGTGAGTCGTAGTAAGCCGCCGTTTCTTCCTCGAGGCGGCTCAGGCGCTCGCGATGGGCGATCTGCGCCAGCCAGCGCTCCAATGCCGCGCTTCGGGTGACGCCGTGGGCCGTTGCATAGCGGTCGACGTTCGCCAGCAAGGCGGCGTCGATGCTGACGCTGATCTTCACCTTCCGAGCGGTCACACTCATCATCCTACCATCGGTCATACCGGACGCTGGTTGCGGGCGGTCAGAGGTGGTCTGCCGGCTCCCGGTTCCATTTGGAATTCGGGCCGGGGCGGGGTATCTAAGACCCCTCGTTTCATGCAGAAAACCTCGCAAGAGGGCCAGGCGCGCCCCCCCGCGCCGCCGCTGCCCGTCTCCGAGATCTTCAAGGGGCGCAACGTCTTCATCCTCGGCAGCACCGGCTTCGTCGGCAAGGTGCTGCTCGGCATGCTGCTCGACCGCTTCCCGCAGATCGGGCGCGCCTACGTCATGGTGCGCCGCGGCTCGGGCACGGACGCCGAGTCGCGCTTCTGGAACAGCGTCTTCACCTCGCCCGTGTTCGACCCGCTGCGCGCCAAGCACGGCGGTGCCGAGGGCGCGAAGGCGTTCATTCGGCAGAAGGTCGTGGTCGTCGACGGCGACATCACCGAGCCGAACCTGGGCCTCAGCGAAGAGGCCGCCGAGCGCGTCGCCAAGGACATCGACGTGCTCATCAACTCGTCGGGGCGCGTGACGTTCAACCCGCCGCTCGAGTCGGCGCTGCGCACGAACGTCGAGGGCACGAAGAACGTGATCGCCTTCGCGCGGCGCATGCGGCGGCCGGCCCTCGTACACACGAGCACGTGCTTCGTCGCGGGCAACCGCTCGGGCGAGGTGTGGGAGGACGAGGAGCTCGACGGCTACTTCCCGCGCCGCAAGGAGCTGTCGGGGACAAGGTTCTCGATCGAGCAGGAGATCGCCGACAACGCGCTCGGCGCCACGCGGATCCGCCAGCTGGCCGACGACGCGCAGGTGCTGGCCCAGCTGCGCCAGGAGGCGCGCGCGCGCCTGCGCCAGGAGAACCGCGACCCCGACGACGAGGGCGCGCTGAAGCTTGCCGTCGCGCGCGCCCGCAAGGAGTGGATTCGCGAGCAGATGACCCAGCAGGGCATCGATCGCGCCGCCAAGTGGGGCTGGCCCAACATCTACACGTACACGAAGAGCATGGGCGACCAGCTCGTCGCGCGCGAGGAGGGCATCTTCCGCACGATCGTGCGGCCCGCCATCGTCGAGAGCGCCGTCGAGTACCCGTTCCCGGGCTGGAACGAGGGCTTCACGACGTCGGCGCCGCTCGTGTACCTCGCCCTCAAGGGGCAGAACCTCCTGCCGGTGAACCCGAAGCTGATCCTGGACGTCGTGCCCGTCGATCACGTGTGCGCCGGCATGCTGATGGCCGCGGCGCAGGTGTGCGTCGAGCAGGGGCCGATGGTGTTCCAGCTGTCGAGCGGCGATCTGAATCCGCTGTACATGGATCGCGTCACGACGCTGACCGGCCTCTACAAGCGCCAGCGCTTCCAGGACAAGGAGACGGGGAACAAGTTCATCAACGACCTCGTCGCGCGGATGGAGTTCCGCCCCGTCACGCAAGAGAAGTACGAGCGCGAGTCGCTGCCGATGATCAACAAGCTCGCGCGCAAGGGCTCAGATGCGCTGGGGCGCCTCCGCCCGCGCTGGGGCGCCGGGCGATTCACCGAGATCGTCGACCGGCTCAAGAAGAACCTCGACGAGGTCGAGCGCGTCACGACCGAGGCCACGAAGAACATCGAGCTGTTCCGCCCGTTCATCTTCGAGAACGCGTACGTGTTGCGCGCCGACAACGTCCGCGCGGTCTTCGATCGCCTGCCGCCCGAGGACCAGAAGCTGGTGCCGTGGGGCCCGCAGCACCTCGACTGGTACTCCTACTGGATGGACATCCACTTTCCGGGCTTGCAGAAGTGGGTGCTCCCCGAGCTCGATCAGACATACGCGCCCAAGCCGAAGCAGGTCTACAGCTACCACGACCTGCTCGAGCTCTTCGACACGACGACGAAGCTGCACGCGACGCGGCCCGCGCTGCGCATCGAGCGCGGCGGGCGCGAGGAGCTGTACAGCTACGCCGATCTGCAGGAGCTGGCGTCGCGCGTGGGCGTCTTCCTGCTGGGGGAAGAGGTCGCGCCCGCTGCGCGCATCCTGCTGGTCGCCAAGAACGCGCCCGAGTGGTCGATGGCCTACTTCGGCATCCTCAAGGCCGGCGCCGTCGCCGTGCCGCTGGGCCACGAGTCGAACGCCACCGAGATCGTGAACATCGCGCGCGCCTCGGGCGCCGTCGGCGTGCTGATCGGCGACGACCTGCTCGAGAAGCGCGCGGGCCTCGCGAAAGCTCTCTCGGAGGCGGGGCTCGCCACGAAGGTCTGGCCGTTCACGCAGGCGTTCGAGCTCCCGGACCTCGCCGTCGAGAAGGATCGGCTGCCCAAGCTCTACAAGAAGCACAGCCCTGACGCGCTCGCGTCGCTGATCTTCACCTCGGGCACGACCGGCAAGCCCAAGGGCGTCATGCTCACGCACCGGAACTTCACGTTCATGGTGTCCGAGCTCTCCAAGATCTTCGAGTTCGGCGTCAACGACGGCATGCTGTCCGTGCTGCCGCTGTCGCACACCTTCGAGTTCGCGACCGGCATGCTCGTGCCGCTGTCGCACGGCGCGCAGATCACCTACCTCACCGAGCTCACGGGCGACGCCATCGGCAGCGCGCTCAAGAAGGGCCGTGTCACCGCCATCGTGGGCGTGCCCGCGCTCTGGGAGGCGCTGCGCCGCCGCCTTCTCCAGCGCTTCTCCGACAAGGCGCCGTTCCTCGAGACCTTCCTGAAGGGCCTCATGGCGGCGAACTACGAGCTGCGCACGCGCACGAAGGTGGATCTGGGCGTGCTGGCGTTCCTGCCGATTCATGAAGGCTTCGGCGGCCGCATCCGCTATCTCATCTCGGGCGGCTCGGCGCTGCCGCCCGACGTCCTCAAGGCCTTCCACGGCCTCGGCTTCAACTTCTTCGAGGGCTACGGCCTCACCGAGACGGCGCCCGTCCTATCCGTCACCTCGCCCAAGGACAACCCCATCGTGGGCTCCGTGGGCAAGCCGCTGCAGGGCATCGAGGTGAAGCTCTCCGATCCGGACCCGAACACGGGCGTCGGCGAGGTCATCGCGCGCGGGCGCAACGTCATGGCCGGCTACTGGGAGGACGAGGCCGCGACGGCGGCGACGATCAAGGACGGCTGGTTCCACACGGGCGACCTCGGCCGCTTCGACGAGGACGGCAACCTCTACATCGTCGGGCGGTCGAAGGAGATCATCGTCGACACCAACGGCAAGAACGTCTACCCCGACGAGATCGAGGACCTCTACGGCAAGTCGCCCTTCATCAAGGCGCTCTCCGTCGTGGGCCTGCCCGACGACAGCGGTGAGCAGGTGGCCTGCGCCGTCGTGGCCAACTACGAGCACGACGCGATGTTGTCCCGCGCGGACGTGCACGCGAAGATCGAGGAGCACTTCCGCAAGATCTCGGCGGACCTGCCGTTCTGGAAGCGCGTCAAGGTCATGCAGATCTGGGAGGGAGACGATCTGCCCCGCACGGCGAAGCGCAGCGTGAAGCGGCGCGAGGTCGTCGCCGGCCTGCAGGCGTCGCGCAAGAAGGCCGAGGAGAGCTCGGGCGCGCTGGTCGCCGCGGTGCGGCCCGACGAGGCGTCGCTCGGCTGGCTGCTCGAGACGCTGGCGACGGTGTCGGGGCGCAAGCGCGCCGACATCGCGCTCGGCAGCCGCTTCGACGCCCTGGGCTTCGACAGCCTCATGTACGCCGAGCTCGCGAGCGCGCTCGAGAACGCGAATGTCCATCTGCCCGAGGGCGTCGACGTCACGACGCTCTCGACGGTGGCCGAGCTGCACGAGCTGCTCGCGCGCGGGCACCTCGTCCGCGGCGCGCGCGCCGTCAGCGCGGCCGACGGCAGCGGCGGCACCGGCGCCGACGACCTGCGCGTGCCGGAATTCGTGGCGCGCGCCGGAAAGAAGGGCCTCGCCTTCGCGCAGAGGCTGCTCTACGAGGGCGCCCTCGACACGGCGGTCACGGGCGAGAATCACATCCCGCTGCATACGAACTTCATCGTGGCGGCCAACCACACGTCGCACCTCGACATGGGTGTCATCAAGGTGGCGCTGGGCGACGCGGGCACGGACCTGACGTCGCTCGCGGCGGCGGATTACTTCTTCCGCAACAAGTACCGCCGCGCCTTCTTCAAGCACTTCACGAACCTGGTGCCGATGGAACGCTCGGGCTCGATCCGCAAGTCGATGGACATGGCGGAGCAGGTGCTGCGCCGCGGCCGCAGCATGGTCGTGTTCCCGGAGGGCACGCGGTCGATGTCGGGCGAGATGGCGGACTTCCTGCCCAGCCTCGGCTACCTCGCGCTGCGCGCGGGCGTCGGCATCCTGCCCGCGCACGTCAAGGGCGCGTACGAGGCGCTGCCCAAGGGGGCCGCCGTTCCGCGCGCCCGCGATCTCGGCGTCGCGTTCGGGCCGTTCCTCACGGCGGATTGGTTGGCCGCGCTCACGAAGGATTTGCCGTCGCAGGAGGCGTGGCGGCTCGTGTCCGCGTTCACGCAGCGGGTCGTCGAGAACCTGCGCGACGGCGTGACGACGGCCCTCGACGTCGAGGCCGTCCGCGCGGCCTGGGACGGCGAGGCCCAGAAGCTGGGGGCCGTGACGTCACACCCGAAGCCAGCGAGCCGCCGCAAGCTGAGGTCGGTGTCGTGAAGACGCTCGTCACGGGAGGCACGGGCTTCCTCGGCGCGCACCTCGTGAGCGGCCTGGCGCGCTCGGCGCGTGGGGCGGCCAAGGACGTCCGCGTGCTGGTGCAGAGCACGCCGCCCGAGTGGCTGCGCGAGCTCGGGGTCGAGATCGTCAAGGGCTCGGTGCTCGACGCCGCGTCGATCGAGCGCGCCGTCGACGGCGTCGAGCGCGTGTATCACCTCGCGGGCATGGTCTCGCACAAGCCGACGGACGGGCACCGCATGTACGCCGTGCACGTCGACGGCACGCGCCACCTGTGCACGGCCGCGGTCGCGGCGGGCGTCAAGCGCATCGTCATGTCGTCGACCAGCGGCACGATCGCGGCGTCGACGCGGCCCGACGACATGCCCGACGAGGACTCGTCGTCGCCGCTCGAGGTCATCGCGCGCTGGCCGTACTACACGAGCAAGCTGTACCAGGAAGAGACCGCCAAGCGGGTCTGCGCCGACAAGGTGGAGCTCGTCACGATCAACCCGAGCCTGCTGCTCGGCCCGGGCGACGATCGCCTGAGCTCGACGCGCCCGGTGCTGCAGTTCCTCTCGCGCGAGATCCTGATGACGCCGCCGGGCGGCCTGAACTTCGTCGACGCGCGCGACGTGGCAGCGATCCTGCCCGTGGCGATGGAGCGCGGCACGGCGGGCGAGCGCTACCTCGTCGGCGGTTACAACCTGACGTTCGCCGAGTTCTTCGGGCGCCTCGAGCGCCTCACGAAGGTCGCGGCGCCGCTGCTCAGATCGCGCGGGCCGCTGCCGCTGCTGGCGACGCGCG
>DASZUD010000157.1:0-10537 GCA_035548155.1 Polyangia bacterium | reverse complement strand
ATCGTGGCCGCACGCGCGTCGGCCGCCCCGCCCGTGGGCGCCCGGATGGCGGCCGGCTCGGTCGCGCGGACATGCGTCGGAATCCAGGCGATCACGACGGCGCGCGCGTCGGCCAGTCGAAAGGCCCTGACGATCGCGGCCGAATCTCCGGCGAGCCGACGCACGGACGCGGGCTCGGACGAGAAGCCTGCGCCGAAGAGGCGCGCCATGAGCGCCAGCGCCGCGAGCGCCGGCTTCGGCGAGCCGTCGGCGCGCGTGACGCCGAGGTGGCGGTTGTTGTCGTCGCCGATGACGGCCGTCTTGGCCGCGAGGTCGCGCACGCGGTACCACGCGACCAGCGACACCTCGGGCGACGCGAGGATCTCGGCCAGCGTGCGCACGAGCGCCACCGCCTGGAAGGCCGGCGTGTGCTCGTACGCGTAGGTCGCCGCCACGCTGGCCGAGACGCGGCCGCCCTCCCGATGATCGCCGTAGCCCACCTCGGCCATCCACAGCGCTTGCCTGCCCCCGTGACGGTGGATGATCTCCGCGACGTGCCCGATCACGTCGGGGATCGCCTCCAGCGGCGCGGGATTCCAGGTCTCGAAGTAGCCGTGGAGGTTCACGACGTCGACGAATCGGCCCGCGCCCGCCGCGAAGGTCTCGGCCAGGAACTCGGGCCGCGCCGCCAGGCCGCCGAACACGACCGTCGCCGCCGGATTGCCCGCGCGCACGCCGCGCGCGCCCACCTCGACCAGCCGTGCGAACTCCGCGGCCGTGCCCGTCCAGTACTCGCGGTTGTCGGGCTCGTTCCATAGCTCCCAGCTCGAGACGCGGCCCCGATAGCGCGCGGAGATGCGGGCCATGACGTCTCCGAACGCGGCGACGTCGAGCGGCGGGCTGGTCCAGGTGTCACGGCCGGGGCGCGCCGCCCATTTGGGCGTGTAGGCGACGTAGGGGAGCAAACGAACGTGCGCTCCCCTCGCGAGGTCGACGAAGGCGTCCCAGAACGTCCATTCGAACTGGTCAGGCTGGGGCTCCACGTCGTCCCACCCGATGCCCACGCGAAGCGCGCCGACTCCCGCGCCGCGCAGGATGCGGAGATCCTCGCGGGCGACGGCCCGCGTGCGCGATTCTTCCGGGTAGTCCTCGCAAAGTCCGAGCGGCACGACCCGCAGGCCGGTCGCGGGTGGGCGGACCGGCGCCGGCGTCGGGCGGCAGCTCGCGAGCGCGAGCGGGAGGACGACGAGCGCCGAGGCGCGCCAGCGGGAGCTCGGCACGGCGCAAACCTGAGGCCGCCGCGCGATCCGGCAACGTGTCTCCCTTTTTAGGGCGGGGCCGCAAATACCTCGGGACTTGTGCCGTCGATGTGACACCTTCGATGAGCCCCTTGACCAGCAGCATCGATCCAGGGAAGGGCGCCGCCCCAGCGGCGTCGCAGTCGAAGCATCACCCCTCGCGCCTGCGCCGGGCGTGGACGTTCGCCGCCCCCCAGCGCGCCGCGATCGGGGCCATCATGGCGCTGACGATCGGCGCCGGCACGATAGGCGCAATCGACCCGCTCTTGTTGCGGGCCATCGTCGACGGCGTCGTGGCCCACGAGCCCGTCGTGCGGCTCGTCTGGACCGTCGCCGGCCTGCTCACGCTGCTCCTCGTGCGCGAGGTGCTGGGCGGCATTTCGAACTGGCTGACCTGGCGCGTGCGCCTGCGCGTGCAGGCGGCGATCCTCGACGCCACCGTGAGCCGCCTCCACTCGCTCTCGGTCGAATTTCACCACGGCGAGTCCGTGGGCGCGCGCATCACGCGCCTCGACCGCGCGATCTCCGGCGTCGTGACCGCGTTCTCGGAGCTGGCCTTCAATGCCATCCCGGCGATCGTGTTCCTCGTCGTCGCCGGCGCGGCCATGGCGCGCCTCGAGTGGCGCCTCCTCTTGGTGCTCATGGTGCTGGTTCCCCTGCCCGCGCTCGTGGGCGCGCGGGCGGCGCCCGTGCAGGCCCGGCGCGATCGCCGCTTGCTCGAACGCTGGGCGCGCATCTACGGCCGCTTCAACGAGGTCCTCACGGGCATCGTCACCGTCAAGAGCTTCGCCATGGAGGACGCCGAGAAGCAGCGCTTCATCCGCGGCGTCGACCGAGCGAACGGCCTGGTGGCGCGCGGCGTGGGCTTCGACGCACGCGTGACCTTCGCGCAGAACGCGCTCGCGGCCCTGGCCCGCGTCGTGGTGATCGGCTACGGGAGCTACCTCGCGCTCCATGGCCAGCTGTCGGTGGGGACCCTCTTGGCGTTCTTGGGATTCTTGAGCGGGCTCTTCGGGCCCGTGCAGGGCCTCACGGCCATCTATCAGACGCTCCGCCGCGCGGACGCGTCGCTCGACGCCGTCTTCTCGATCCTGGACTCGCGCGCCGAGGTGCGCGACGCGCCCGGCGCCCGCGCGGTCCGCGAAGTGCGTGGCGACGTCAGCTTCGAAGACGTCGTGTTCGGCTACGTGCCGGGACGGCCCGTCCTGTCGGGCATCAGCTTCGACGTCACGCGCGGCGAGACCGTGGCGCTCGTCGGCCCGAGCGGGGGCGGGAAGAGCACGCTGACGGCGCTGCTCCAGCGCCTCTACGAGCCTGAACGCGGCGCGATCCGCGTCGACGGGGTCGACGTGCGCACGCTCGAGGCCTCCTCCCTGCGCCAGCACATCGGCGTCGTGCTGCAGGAGCCGGTGCTGTTCAGCGACACGGTCCGCGCCAACATCGCCTACGGGCGGCCGGACGCCACCCTGCGCGAGATCGAAGAGGCCGCGCGCGCGGCGAACGCGCACGACTTCATCCAGCGGATGCCGCAGGGCTACGAGACCGACGTCGGCCCGCGCGGCGCCCGGCTCTCGGTGGGGCAGCGGCAACGGATCGCGATCGCGCGGGCGCTGCTCAAGAAGCCTTCGATCGTCGTGCTCGACGAGGCGACCTCGGCCCTGGACGCCGAGTCCGAGGCGCTGGTGCAAGACGCCCTCGCTCACCTGCTCCAGGGGAGGACGACGTTCGTGATCGCGCACCGGCTCTCCACCGTCGTGAGCGCCGATCGCATCCTCGTGCTGCGCGACGGGCGCATCGCAGAAGCGGGCACGCACGGCGAGCTGCTGGCCGCGGGCGGCGCCTACGCCGATCTCGTTCGCCTGCAGGTGCGCGGCATGGACGCGCTCGACGCGGCGTAGCCTAGACGACGCGACCGCCGAGGGAACGGGCGAGCGTCTCGACGACCACGGAGATGGGCGTGCGGCGGGTCGTCCGCCCGGGCGCGGGGCGAGCCTGCGCGGCCTCCCCGGGCACGAGCAGGGCCGCGAGCAGCGTCATCAGGTCCTCGAACGCAAACGGCTTCTCGAGCAACGCCACGTCGTCCAGGCCGGCGCGCGCCAGCCGCGCGCGCGCCATGTACGGGTCGCTGCCCGTCATGAGCACGGTCGGAATGCGGCGGCCCTCGCGGCGCAGCCGCTGGATGAGCTCGATGCCGTCGCCCCCGCCCCCGAGGTCCAGGTCCGTCAGCAACGCGTTCGGCGACTCGCTGTCGACGAGCCGCAAGGCAGACTCCTCGGAGGTCGCGGCGCGCGCCGCGTGCCCGAGCCGGATGAGGCTCCGCGCCAGCGAGCTGCAGATCAGGCCATCGTCGTCGACAATCACCAACTTCATGAACGTCTCCCGGGGTGCGGGTTCAGGTCTTTCGTCGTCAGGTGCGACCGCAGCCCAAAAGGTTGCGGAAATTTGGCGGGGAGAGGTCATGTGTGACCAGGTGTCCTACCTGCGGCTACCCAGGCACCGGCGCAAGGGGGCCGGTGTCGATTTCTGCAACTTTTCACCGGCGTGTATGCACGGACACTAAGATGATCTCAGCCGTGCAAGCCCTCACCGCAGAGGAAGCCGCGCGCGACCTCGTACGCCGGTGCGTGCAGGGCGACCGGAGCGCCCAGACCGGGCTGTTCCGGCAGGAGGTGCGGCGGGTGCACGGCCTCCTTTATAGAGTGCTCGGGCCCTCGGGACCGCTCGAGGACCTCATCCAGGAGACGTTCCTCCGGGTCTTCCGCGCCCTGCCCCAGTTCCGGGGCGAGGCGCAGCTGTCCACGTGGATCGGGGGCATCGCCCTCAACGTCGCGTACGGACACCTCCGCTCGAGCCCCCCGCCGGCGGTGCGGCTCGAGCTGGTGCCCGACCCACGCGCCCACGAGCCCGAGGCCGAGCAGCAAGTGGCCGCGCGCGAGGGGCTGCGGCGGGTGTACCAGCTCCTCGATCGCATGGATCCGCGGCTGCGCATCGCGTTCACGCTGCACGCGATCGACGGCCGCGCGCTGCGCGAGGTCGCCACCTTGATGGGCGCCTCGCTGGTGGCGACGAAGGCGCGCGTGTGGCGCGCGCGGCGCGAGCTCGACAAGCGGGCGCAGCGCGATCCGATCCTCGCCTCGTACCTCGAGGGGACCCTCGCCGAGGTGCGCGAGGGCGAAGCGCGTGAAGAGGACCACGCGGAGGACGACGCGTGAAGAAGATGCCTCCCCCCGCCGTGCCGCCGCTGTCGGAGGCGGCGATCGCACGCATCGAACGTGGCGTCTTCGCGGCGCTCGATCCGCAGCCGCTCGGCGCCGTGCGGCCCAGGTCCGCGCGCCGGCGGACGCTTTCCTTGGCGCTCGCGGGCGCAGCGGTCGCCGCGGCCGCCTTCGTGGCGCGGGACGCGCGGCACACCGCCCCGCAGCCGTCGAGCGCCGCCCAGGTCAGCACGACCAGCAGCGGCTCTCACATCGCGATCGCGGGCGCGACCTTGGACGTCGCGCCGCAGTCCGCGATCAACATCGGCGCGCGTGACGGCGCCGTCGTCATAGCGCTGGAGCGCGGGTCTGTCACCTGCGAGGTCGCCCCGCGCTCGAAGCGCGCACCGTTCATCGTCGAGGCCGGCGCGACGCGCGTGACCGTCATCGGCACGAAGTTCTCCGTCCATCGCGTGGGCGAGCACGCGACGGTGTCCGTCGATCACGGGCTCGTCGAGGTGGCCGACACCAACATGACCGAGCTCGTGCACGCGGGCGAGCGGTTCCGCCCGGGCGAGCCCGTCACGCGCGAGCCCCTCGCCTCCGAGCCAGAGGCGGCCGCCGCACCCAGCGCCGCGGCGCCGGCGCCCGTCACCATCGCCGCCGAGGTGCAGCCCACGCCCGCGCCTCGGCACCACGTGAGGAGGTTGGCGCTGGCGCTGCCTGGTCAGCCGAGCTTGCCGCCCAGGCCCGAGGCCGAGGCGTCCGCCGTGGCCGAGGAGCAGCCCGCGGCCGCCGAAGCGCCGACGCCGCCCGAAGCCGCCGCCCCGACGGAGAGCGCGCCCGCGCCGCAGGCACCTCCGAAGGGTCGCTCCGTCCAGGTCCTCTTCGAGCTGGCGGCGCAGCTGGAGGTCCGCGATCCCGAGGCGGCCCTGCGCATCTACGGTGAGCTCTCGTCCGGGCCCGAGGACGACGGCTGGGCAGCGAGCGCGCTCTTCGCCGCCGCGCGCCTCGAGGCGGAGCGCGGGCACACGAGCCGCGCCCACGAGCTCGCGGCGAGCTACCTCCAACGTTTCCCGCGCGGCCCGAACTCCGATGACGCGCGCACGTTGCTGGGCGCGCCCGCGCCCTGAGCCCGGCTCCGTGTCGCGGGACATCGACGTTCGGCGCTCGCTCCGCGCGATCGTGCTCGGCGCGCTGCTGTGCGCCGCCCCCGGCGCGCGCGCCGCCTCCGATCGCCTCGCGCTCGGGACCCACGATCCGGCCCTCGCCGCTGCGCTGTCCGTCGCCGTCTCACCGCGCGGCCTCTCGGTCATCGAGCTGCCCGAGCCGCTCCGCTCGCCCGACGACGTCCACGTCGCGCGTCGCGAGATCGCCGTCGCGGGAACGGTGGCCGTCGTGTGGCTGTGCGACGACGCCCGGTTCGGGAACGCGCTGTGCTTCTGCGGCGGCGACGGGCGGCTCGTCGTGCGCGCCCTCTCCGTGTCGGCGCCGCTCGATCCTCCCTCGGCCGCGGCCGTCGCGCTCACCGTGAAGATGCTGCTGGGCCCACCGCCACCGCCTCGCGTGGCCGCCGTCGCGCCGGTGGCGGCCGCGCCCGTGGTGGAGGCGCCTCGAACGCCGTTTCCCGCGCTGGTCGTCTCGCTCGACGCGGGCGCGCGCTATCAGCCCGTCTCGGCCGGGCCCTTCGCGCTGCGCCTCACGCTCGGCGCGGTGCTCTCGCCCGAGCGCTGGGGCGGACGATGGGGGCTCGGCGCACGCGTCGGCGCCGGTCAGGCGCTGTCCGTCGGCGACGGGGAACCCGCGGGGCGGACGCTGAACGACGTCGCCTTCGACCTCCACGCACGCGGGCGGCTGGACGTGGGCCGCCCATGGCTCGAGCTCGATCTCGGACCATCCGTCCACTGGCTGTCCACCGCCGACGGCGCGGCCGCGTCGAGCCGCGCGGAGGTCGCGCTGGGCGCGTCCGTCGGGCTGATACTTCCGGTGCCCTCGCCTGGGGGCCGCACGCTGATCGGCGCGCGCGTGGGCGGCTTCGGCGTGCTGACGACGCACGCCGCGGCGGCGCCAGCGCTCCCGCGAGGGAACGCCGAGCTCATGTTCACGCTCGGGCGCGCGATCCGCTGATCGGCCCGACCCTCGCCAAACGCGATCGCCGCCTTAGCTTTCCCCCAATGATGCGGAGCCTCGTCTCGTCTCTCTTGTTGTGTGGCGTCTTCGCGATCGGATGCGGGGGCGGCGGCTCGTCCGACCCAGACGGCGGCGGCGGCAGCGGCGGCAACGATCCGGACGGCGGCCCAGGCAACTTCCTCCTGACCGTGAACGCCGCGCAGAACAACGTCACGCTGAGCGGCTGCGCGTTCGAGCCCGCGCACATCGCGAACGTCCCCGCGGGCACGTACACCATCACGCTCTCGGCGAGCACGCTCACGAAAGGCGGCGTCTCGGGTCCGAAGCCGCCGCCGCCCTCCGTCGACAACTACGTCATCGTGCACGTGCCGCTTCCCGCCGGAGATCCCCACGAGGATCACCGCTTCTTCATGCTGAACGGCGTCGGCGCCAACGCGTCGATCACGCTGCCGGCGGACGGAACGATCGACGTGATGTTCATCGACTCGGACGTCGACGACAACACCGGCACCGGCACGGTCACGCTGTCGCCCGGCGGCATGAGCACCACCGTGAGCGCCGTCGACAACACCATCGCCTACGACGACAAGTGCCACTCGATGCCGACGGCCCAGGCCCTGGGCGGTGGAACCTGGCGCGTGACGCTGGTCGACAGCACGATGTCATCGGGCAGCGGCGCGCACGACGACTTCGTGCTGGTGCGCACGCCGAGCGAAGTGCCCACGAAGGACGACCGCTACGTGATCCTCAACGGCGTGGGCGCGACGCACGACTTTCAACCCTTCAATAGCCAGACGGTGCGCGTCTGGTACATCGGCGCGTCGGCCGGCACCGGCGAAGCGCACGTCTCGGTCGTCCGGCAGTGACCGCGCGCCACGCACCCGTTGCGGGAGTGCGCCTCGCGTGTCCGCGGGCGCCGCCCGTCAGGGCGCGGCCTGCGCGACGTCGCGGGGGAGCTCGATCCAGAAGTGGCAGCCCGACGGGCTCTCGGGCTCGGCGTGGATGAGACCGCCCTGTGCCTCGGTGGCGCGCCGCGCGATGACCAGCCCAAGCCCCGCGCCGACGTCGGACGCCGCCACACCTTCGAACGGCTCCAGCATCGCGCGGAGCTCGTCTTGCGAGATGCCCGGACACTGGTTGCGCACGTGCACGAGGACGGCGTCGGAGCGCGCCTCGACCGTGACGTCGACCTCACCGCGACGCGCGTAGCGGATCGCGCTCTCGACCAGGTTCTGAATCGCCGTCCGCGTCAGCAGCGGGTCCACGCGGATCGACGCGCCCGCGATCTCGGCCACGTGCACGGCCAGCCCGCGGCGCGCGGCGACCGTGCGGGCGTTCTCCATGGCCAGCGACATGAGCTCCGCGAGGCTCACGTCCGACGGGTGCGGCTCCACCGTGCCGCTCTCCAGCCGTTCTGACAGCAGCACGCCGTCGATCATGTCGTTCAGCCGGCGGTGGCTGCGTTCGAGCTTCTCGAGCATCGCCTCCTGCGCCGGCACCCGTTTGCGCAGCAGCGAGGCGGTCAACATGGCGGTGCCCAGCGGGTTGCGCAGCTCGTGCGTCAGGAAGGCCACGTGCTCCGCCTGGCGCCGCCGCACCTCCCGCTCTCGCGCGCCGAGGTGCGCCTCGACCGCCGCGCCGATCGCGGCGTCGATCGCGTCGGCCAGGACAGCGTCCCATCCCCCCGGGGGCACGCCGCGCTCGTGCGCCACCTCGCTGACCACCTGGCGCAGGAGCATGAGCTCGCGGACGAGCCGCCCGCCGTCGAAGCCCCCGCGCACGCGCGCGCCACCGCGCGCCTCGGCGGCCTTCGTCCAGCTCTCTCTCGCACGCTCCGCCAGGTCCGCGCCGGGCGTCGCCAGCAGCGACGGCAGCGCCGACAGATAGTCGGACACGGCGTCGGCCAGCGCCGGGACCGCCTCGACCTCCCGCGCGCGCTCACTCCAGCGCCGCTCGATCTCGCCGCGCCCCTGAGCGATGGTCTCGGACAGCAGGCGGAGCGCTGCCGAATCTTCCGAAGGCGTCATGGAGCTCCCTTTCAGGGCCCGTTCGCGAGCAGCCGCGAACTCTGGCCCCTCGGGCAACGTGGGTGCATGTGGGTTGAACGTCAAGCCAGGCCCGAGGAGCAAGCACGCCGCGACAGCCCGCGCCAATGACGATTGCGAAACGGCCGGAGCCCGGCCGTCGAGCTGCCCCTCGCCGCCAACGTCGGCGCAGCCCGTTACCCGCGGGGTACATTATTCTTTCATTAAGGACGAACGTTAATCTTGCCCACAACCTTGGGCCGGCGCGAAGATTGCGACCTGCGATCGAATTGGGTTGCAACCTTGGCGATGCCCCCACGCAACGACCTCGACTACCGCACGCTCTTCACGCACGCCCCCGACCTGCTGCTCGCGCTCGCGCCCAATCCGCCCACGTTCACGATCCTCGACGCGACCAACGCGTACCTATCGGCGACGCTGACCGAGCGCGAGCAGATCGTCGGAAGGAGCCTGTTCGAGGTCTTCCCCGACAACCCCGGGGACCCGAACGCGACGGGAACGCGCAACCTCCGCGAGTCGTTGCAACGGGTGGTCGCCACGCGCACGACCGACACCATGGCCGTGCAGAAGTACGACGTTCGTCGTGACCCAAACGACGGCTCCGGCTTCGAGGAGCGGTATTGGAGCCCCGTCAACGCGCCGGTGATCACGGCCGAGGGCGAGCTGTCCGTGATCATTCATCGGGTGACTGACGTCACCGAGCTCGTGCAGGCCCGCGAGCTCGGCGCGCACCCCGAGCGTCCGCTCGCGATGGAGATCGACGTCGTCGCGCGCAGCCGCGAGCTCGGCGCCGTGAACCGGCAGCTGCGCGACCTCAACGATCGTCTGGCCGAGCTGGACCGCGCGAAGACGCTGTTCTTCGGCGACGTCAGCCACGAGCTGCGCACGCCGCTGACGCTGATCCTCGGGCCGATCGAGGATTGCCTCAATTTGCCGAACGCCCAGGGTGGGCCGCTCCCGCAGCCGGTACGCGAGCGGCTCGAGCTCTGCCGCGCCAACGCGCGGCGCCTGCTCAAGCTCGTGAACCGCCTCCTCGACTTCGCGCGCATCGAGGCGGGGCGCATGGCCGCGACGTTCGTGGCCACGGATCTCGGCACCTTGACCGGCCAGCTCGCCAGCGTCTTCCGCTCGGCGGCCGACGCGGCCGGCATCGAGCTCTCCATCGACTGCCCGCCGCTGGCCGAGCCGGCGTTCGTCGACCGGGACAAGTGGGAGAAGATCGTCCTCAACCTCGTCTCGAACGCCCTCAAGTTCACCCTCGAAGGGCGCATCGTCGTGCGCCTCGCGGCGCGCGGCGACGAGCTCACGCTGACGGTCAGCGACACGGGCGCGGGGATCCCGGCGGCGGAGCTGTCGCAGGTGTTCGAGCGCTTCCATCGCGTGCCGGGCACGCGCGCGCGGACCCATGAGGGCACCGGGATCGGCCTCGCGCTGGTCAAGGAGCTCGTGAAGCTGCACGGCGGCACGATCTCCGTCGAGAGCGAAGTCGGGGTCGGCAGCACGTTCAAAGTCACGATCCCGCGCGGGCGTGCGTCCGAGGCCGGCGGCGAGACGCCCGCGGAGACGCCGGCGACGGCCACGGTCGATCGGCGCGCCGTCTATGCCGCCGAGGCCGCCGGCTGGATGGCCCCCGAGGTGCAGATCGAGAACACGGCACCGCCGGGATCGCCGCGCGTGCTCGTCGCCGACGACAACGCGGATCTGCGCGCGTACGTGGCCGGCCTGCTCGGCCCGTCCTGCATCGTCGAGCTCTGCGCCGACGGGCGGCAGGCGCTCGAGCGCGCGCTCGAGCAGCCGCCCGATCTGGTGCTGTCGGACATCATGATGCCGCGCCTCGACGGGCTGGGGCTGCTGCGCGCGCTCCGCCGGGACGCGCGCACGCAGGACGTGC
>DASZUD010000156.1:0-3937 GCA_035548155.1 Polyangia bacterium | reverse complement strand
AGCAGTAGGCACCTTCGTCCACCGCCGCCCGAGAACGGGTAAGGTGGTGGGGCCGTGCAGCTGATAATCGCGGAGAAGCCCTCGGTCGCGCGCGACTTGGCGCGCGTCCTGGGTGTTCGCGGCGCGGGCAAGCACGCCATCGAGGGCGCGGGCCGCGTGCTCAGCTGGTGCATCGGCCACCTCGTCGAGCTCGAAGAGCCGGCGGCGTACGACGGCCGCTGGAAAGCCTGGCGCCTCGACACGCTGCCGATGCTGCCCACGACGTTCAAGCTGCGCGCCGTGCCCGGGACGCGCGATCAGCTGCGCGCCGTGCGCGAGCTCCTGCGCGATCGGCGCTTCACCGAGGTCGTGAACGCCTGCGACGCCGGGCGCGAAGGCGAGCTCATCTTCCGCTACGTCTACGAGCTCGCCGGCAGCCGGCTTCCGATCCGGCGCCTCTGGATCTCGTCGCTGACCGACGAGTCGATCCGCGCGGGGTTCGCGGCGTTGCGGCCGGGCGCCGACTTCGACGCGCTGGCCGCGGCGGCGCGCTGCCGTTCGGAGGCGGACTGGCTGGTCGGCATGAACGCCACGCGCGCCGTCACGGTGAGCTCGCGCAGCACCGCGCCGCGCCCGCGCGAGCCCCGCCCCCCGCAGCGCGGGCGTCGCGGGCAGAGCGATTCGCCCCTCTATTCGATAGGCCGCGTGCAGACGCCCACGCTGGCGATCGTCGTGCGGCGCGAGCAGGAGATCCGCAACTTCAAGCCGCGCGACTACTGGGAGCTGCGCGGCGTGTTCACGCCCGCAGGCTCAGCCGAGGGCAGTGAGAAGGTGACCGCCACCTGGGGCGTCGCCGCCGAGCTCGGGAAGGACGAGAGCAAGGCCGTGCGCTCGCGGCTCGGCGAGCGCGCGCTGGCCCTCGCGCTGTTCGCCCGCGACGAGGCGCTGGCATCCGCCGCGCGTCCGCACGGCCCCGTCGTCGAGCGCCTGCGCCAGCGGCGAGTCAAAGAACCGCCCCCGCTGCTCTTCGACCTCACGTCGCTGCAGCGAACGGCCAACAAGCGTTACGGCATGAGCGCGACCGCGACGCTGGCGGCCGCCCAGGCGCTCTACGAGCGCTACAAGATCCTCACCTACCCGCGCACGGACTCGCGCCACCTCACGAGCGATCTCGCGAAGACGCTGTCCAAGACCTTCGCCGCGCTGGCCGAAGTGCCCGATTACGCACCGTTCGCGGCGCCGCTGGTCGACGCGCCGCCCGCGCGGCCGCGGCGCGTGTTCGACGACGGCAAGGTGCGCGACCACCACGCGATCATCCCCACGGGCAAGCCGGTGAACCTGGGCGAGCTGCCGCGCGACGAGCGACGCATCTTCGATCTGGTCGCGCGGCGATTCCTCGGCGCGTTCCATCCGGACGCGGAGTTCGCGAGCACCGAGGTGGTGATCCGCGTCGGCGCGCCCGAGGCAACGGCGGCGCCTCGACGTCCCGCGCCGACCGAGCCCGCCGCGAACCCCGCCGGCGACGACGATCCGCTGCTGACGTCGCTGCCGCCGCCGCCCGATCGCTACTTCGCGCGCGGGCGCGTGCGCCTGGTTGCGGGGTGGCAAGCGGTCGCGCAGCTCGGGGAAGCGCGCGCGTCCGATCCGGGGCGGCGCCGCGACGACGATCGGGACGGCGAAGAGCAAGGCGCGACGCTGCCGCCGCTCGAAGAGGGCCAGCGCCTCGACGGAGCGTTCGAGGTGCTGACCAAGCAAACGCGCCCGCCGCCGCGCCACACTGAAGCGACGCTGCTGGGCGCCATGGAGTCGGCGGGACGCGAGATCGCGGACGAGGAGCTGCGCGCGGCGATGCGCGACTCGGGCCTGGGCACACCCGCGACGCGCGCCGCGACGATCGAGACGCTGGTCAAGCGCACCTTCGTGATGCGCGACGGAAAGACGCTGACCCCAGCGCCGCTCGGCATGGCGCTGATCGACGCGCTGCCCGTCGCCTCTCTCGCGTCGCCGGAGCTGACGGGCACCTGGGAGGCGCGTCTTTCGCGCATCGCGCGCGGCGAGGAGACGCGCGGCGCGTTCATGGCCGACATCTCGAAGTACGTCAGCGACGTCGTGACGGCGATCCGCGGCGGCGCGGGCGTCGTGACGGCATCGGCACCGCCCGCGCGCGTGGTGACTCCCGCCGCGCCCGCCGCCGAGCGCAAGGCACCTCCTCGCCCGAAGCAGCCGCGCGCGGAAACGAGAGACAAGGCCACCGCGCTGGGCGCCCTCACCTGCCCACGCTGCCGCGAAGGCCGCCTGCTCGCCGGTCACCGCGGCTGGGGCTGCTCGCGCTGGCGCGAGGGCTGCACCTTCGTCGTGTGGTTCGAGGTCCGCGGGCAGCGCATCTCCGACGCCGAGCTCGGCGAGCTGATCGCGAAGGGCAAGACTCGCCGACGCAAGTGGCGCCTCGCGGACGGCGGCGAGGTCAACGCCCACCTCGTGCTCGACCTCGACGCCCCCCGCGAGGCCGGCGCGGCCAAGCTCGAGACCGGCACGGTCAAGAAGCAGAAGAAGGCGACGAAGGAGAAGGCAGCAAAATGACCAACGATCGCCGACGTGCTCGATTCCTCGTGCTTTGCCTCGCGGGACTTTGCCTGCCGGCCTGCAGCGGCGGCTCGGGCAACGCGAAGGACGCGCGGGCTTCCGATGACGCCCCCACCGAGGCGATGAGCGCACGGGACGCCTCCACCGAAGAAGCGCAAGGCTGCTTCCCCTGCCAGGACTACTGGATCTGCAGCGGCGACATCACTCAGATCCACCTCGAGCCGGCGGCCGATGGCTGCCACCTCGCAGAGCTCCCCGGTGGGAAGATCCTCATGCCCGACGGAACGATCACCGAAGACGGCGGCGTGCTGGGCAGAGCCACGGCTTCGGGCGCGAGCGTCACCGTCACCTACCCCGATGGCGGTCTATGGCTGTATTGCCGCGGCGGCGATGGTTGCCCCCGCAGGTGAGCCCACCGGTCCCGTTCAGATCACATAGTCGCCGACGAAGATCTTCGCGTCGCGCAGGCTGGCCATCACCAGGTCGCCTTCGCCGATGGCCAGCGCGTCGAGCTCGAGCTTCGTCATCTCGACGGTCATGGGCGCGCCGTCGGAGAGCGTGACCGAGATCTTCACCTTGGGCCCGAGGCGCACGACGCGCGCGACGCGCCCCGCGGCCACGGCCGAGGGATCGCCGTCGACCTTCGTGAGCGCGACGTCGTGGGGGCGTACGTAGACGTCCGTGTGAACCGGCTCGGCGTCGTGCGTGACGGGCGCGCCGTCGCCACCGACGGTCATCGCGCCCACGGTGATGCGACCGCCGCGCACGTGACCGCGCAGCACGTTGGCGCCGCCCACGAAGGACGCCACGAAGGGGCTGGCCGGCCGATCGTAGACGTCGTCCGTCGAGCCCGCCTGCGCGACGCGCCCCTCGTTCATGACGACGACGTGGTCCGAAACCTCCATCGCCTCTTCCTGATCGTGCGTCACGAGCAGCGTCGTCATCTCGCGCTCGTCGTGGAACCGGCGCAGCCACTCGCGCAGCTCGACGCGCACCTGGGCGTCCAGCGCGCCGAACGGCTCGTCGAGCAGCAGGATCTTCGGCTCGATCGCGAGCGCGCGCGCGAACGCGACCCGCTGGCGCTGGCCGCCCGACAGCTGCGACGGATACCGCTCGCCGAGACCATCGAGCTGCACGAGCTCGAGCAGCTCGTCGACCTTGCGCTCTGCTTCGGCCCTCGGCACCTTACGCACCTTCATGCCGAACGCGATGTTGCGGCGCACGTTCATGTGCTTGAACAGCGCGTAGCTCTGGAACACGAAGCCCACGCCGCGATCCTGCGTGGGCACCGCAGTGCAGTCGCGCTCGCCGAAGATGACGCGCCCCTGATCGGGCGACTCCAGCCCCGCGATCATGCGCAGCACGGTGGACTTGC
>DASZUD010000155.1:0-22037 GCA_035548155.1 Polyangia bacterium | reverse complement strand
GCTGAGCGCCGTCGGCCCCGATCAGCGTGACGACGTCGCCCTCGCGCGCCCCCCGAACGCCGGTGACGTCGACCATCAGCATGTCCATGCACACGGCCCCCACGATCGGCGCGCGCTGACCGCGCAGCAAGACCTGCGCATCGCGCACATGACGCGGATACCCGTCGGCGTACCCGATGGGCAGCGTCGCGACGCGCGAGGGTCGAGACGCCCGCCACAAGCCGCCGTAGCTCACGGTCGTGCCGGGCGCGAGCTCGTGCACGGACATGATGCGCGTCGTGAGGCGCAGCGCAGGCTCGAGCCCGGGAAGCGCGACGTGCACGGACGGCATCGCTCCATAAAGGGCGAGACCCGGCCGCACGGCGCCGTAACGGGCCTCGGGGAAGCGGACCGCGGCCGCGCTGTTGGCCGCGTGATTGACCAGCCCGTCGAAGCCCGCGGCGCGCGCCTGGCTGAGACACCCTTCGAAGCGCGCGAGCGCGTTCCGCGTCACGTCCGCGTCGCTCAGATCGGCGGAGGCAAAGTGCGTGCTGAGCCCGGCCAGACGCAACGAGGAGAGCTCGCGCAAGCGCGCGAAGAGCCGCGGCACCTCCGAGAGCGGAATGCCGAGGCGGCTCATGCCGGTGTCGATCTTGACGTGAACGTCCGCGCGCCGACCACGACGAGCGGCCGAACCGGCGAAGCGCTCGAGATCGCCGAGGTCGTAGACGACCGGCGTGAGCCGATGCGCGAGCACATCCGCGTGATGCGCGCCGTAATACGCGCCGAGCACCACGATGGGCGCGCGTATTCCCGCGGCGCGCAGCTCGAGCCCCTCTTCCGCGAGAGACACCGCGAGCGCGTTGCAAGTCGGCTCCAGCGCCCTGGCGACTGGTACGGCTCCATGTCCATAGGCATCCGCCTTCACGACCCCCCAAATGGCCACGCCCGCGCCGACGACCTCGCGCACCCGCACGAGGTTCCGCTGGATCGCGCCGAGATCGACCTCCGCGAGCGTCGGTCTAATCGACGTCCGGATGTCGAGCTCGGAGAGGGGCGCGAGCGCTTCTTCGCCCCCCGGCGGCGTCCCGCCTATGGGTTGACTGGCCAAAACTCCTTGAGTTTCACCTGCGTTCCGCTGAGCGTCAATTCCGGGCTCTGTCGCGCACGCCGTCAGGCGTTGCCGGCGTAGAGGCTGCGCGAAACCAGCAGCGAACGCCCGCGCGGAGTCAGCAACCCCCGGCGCACGAGATCCGACACGATCCGAGAGACCGTTTCGCGGCATGCGCCGATCTGGTTCGCGACCTCCTGCTGAGTCGGGCGCTGGCGAATGAGCAGCCCCTCGGGCCCGTCGGCCCCGTCCTGCCGCGCCAACCCGACCAACGCGGCGACGACCCGCGACTCGACGTCGGACAGCGCGAGCGCGACCGCGAGGTCCTTCGCGCGCTCGAGGCGGGAGATGAGCTGCGCCGCCAGAGCGACGGTCACCTCCGGGGCGCCGCGCGAGTACGCGAGCCAGGCGTCGCGCGGGATCATGAGGAGGGAGGTCGTCTCGGCGGCCTCCCAGTCGTTGGCCAGAGGTCCCTCCGGCCGGAGAGCCGCGTCCGCCAGCAAATCACCCGCGCGGAAGATCTCGACGGTGATCTCGCGCCCGGTCGGCGCGCGGCGCACGGCGCGCAGACGGCCACGGGCGACCAGCACGACCGCCGACGGCGGCGCGCCCTCGCTGGCGACGATCGCGCCCCGCGAGAAGGAGCGAAGGCTGGACGCCGACGCCAGCGAGGCGAGCGCCGAAGGAACGGCGTTCGCGAGCAGAGTACAGGCCCCGAGGGCCGACAGCTCCGGGGTGACGGCAGAGACCTTGGTGGGGCGATTCAGCCGGTCGAAATCGAGCGATGCAGACGCGATGGACATGGCGCCTCCTGTTCGAGGCCTCGCCCAACGCAACGCCGATGCCAATTCCGGGGCCCTGCTTTCGCCACAATTCACGGGCGGCGCCGGCGCGGCCGTGGCGCGCGCGCCACACCGCCGTGAAAAAGGGCGGCTCCCCGTTCGGGACGGGCCTGCCGCTGCTCGCGCGCGGCCGCCCGTCCCTCCCCCCTTCTCCCGCTACCTGCAGTGCCGGCGCTACTTCGCCTTCTTGGCGCGCCGCTGCTCGCGGTACTTCTTGATCGTGGTCTTCGGAAGGTCCTTGTGCTTGGCACAAACCATCCCGAACACGGGAGCCGCGCGGTTCGTGCAGCCGGGCACCGGGCAAAGCTGGATCGGACCCTTGCGACGCGCCCGACGGCCGTCGGACGAAAGCGTGATCGCAGCTGGGCGCCCAGGCCCGCGCCTCCCGCCGCTCACACCAAACGCCGACAGCACGACGGATCGCGCGCGTGTCATGGCGTCCTGCTCGATCACCGACGATAGTCTCGAGACGAAGTCCTGCACGATGCTGTGAATATCTCCGGAGCCTTTTCTTGCCATTCAATTCCCCCCTGATGGGCCGGCAGACTACTCTCTATTGGAATGCCACGCAACGGCCAGGCCGGCACCATTGTTGGTCCGTTTACGTCGTTCTAGAGGGGCCGAAGCAGGTGGTAACGACGCCTCGACGAGCCTTGGTTCCAGCCCTCAACGTGCCCGATACGAGGTTCGCATGAGTCGAATTTTCATCTTCATTATGATCGTTCTGACGCTGGTCGTTGCGATTCATTATTACTTTTGGGCGCGGCTCGTTCGCGATCCTCGCTTGCCGGCACCTTGGGCAGCGGTGGTCACGGGGGCAATCTGCGTGCTCGCGATCTCGATGCCGGCGGCGATGCTGACGATGCGGCGCTTCCCCGCGGCCGGGCGCGTCGTCGCGTGGCCCGCGTTCCTGTGGATGGGCCTCATGTTCTTGCTGCTCGTGGCGATCGCGGGCGCCGATCTGGTGCGCTTCGCCGCCTGGATTTTCCGGCGCGGCGCCCACGGCCCAGTCGGAGATCCCGAGCGACGAGCGGCGCTGGCGCGCTTGGCGGCGGGCGCTGCGACCGCGCTCGCGGGCGGCGTGGGAGCGTTGGCGGTCCGCGAGGCCCTGGGCCCGATCGCCGTCAAACGCGTGGACGTCGCGCTGGCGCGGCTCCCGCGTGCCCATGACGGATTCCGCATCGTCCAGCTCACCGACGTCCACGTGGGGCCCACGATCGGCCGCTCGTTCGTAGAGGAGATCGTCCGACGCGCAAACGCGCTCGAGCCCGACCTCGTTGCCATCACCGGGGATCTCGTCGACGGGACCGTGGCCGAGCTCGGACACGCGATCGCGCCCCTGGGCGAGCTGCGCGCCCGTCACGGCGTCTACTTCGTCACCGGCAACCACGAGTACTTCTCCGGCGCCGAACCTTGGTTGAGCGAGCTCACGCGCCTCGGCGTGCGCGTGCTCAGCAACGAGCGGATCGCGATCGGATCGGGCGCAGACGCCTTCGATCTGGCGGGCGTCGAGGATCACTCCGCCGAGCGGTACGGCGGCCTACCGCCGGCCGAGGCGATGGCTCGAGCGCTCGGCGCGCGCGATGCCCAGCGCGAGGTCATTTTGCTGGCCCATCAACCCCGCTCGTTCGGTGAGGCCGCTCGTCACGGGGTGGGTTTACAGATCTCCGGCCACACGCACGGAGGGCAAATCTGGCCCTTCGGCTTGATCGTGCAGCTGGCGCAACCTTTCGTCGCGGGGCTGCACAGGAGAGGCGATGCGCAGATCTACGTGAGCCGCGGAACTGGCTACTGGGGACCGCCGATGCGCCTTGGCGCGCCCGCCGAGGTGACGGAAATCCTCCTTCGTCGTGCCTGAAAATGGCTCGGCGCGCGGGCCAGTGACCCGCGCGCCGAGAGCTTCCAACCGGGCGGAGCGCGGATTGCGCGCCCCGCATTCCTACTTGATCGTGACGAACCGCGTACCGCCTGCGCCGCGGACCCGCAGGAGGTGGCCCGCGCCGCCGCGCTCGGCGTGCAGCGCAGAGACGGCCTGCTCGCTGGTGGCGACCGGCGTGCGGTCGACCTCGACGATGACCTCGCCCGGCTTCAGGCCCGCGCGCTCGGCCGGGCTACCCGCGACGACGTCGGTGATGACGGCGCCCTTCGTGCCATGGTCGATGCCCAGCTGGTCGGCGACGTCGGGCGTGAGAGTCTGCAGCGCGAGGCCGATGCGCCCCTGCTGCTCGGGCTGCCTCATGTCCTCGTTGGGCAGCTCGCCCAGCACGACCTTGGTTTCGCCGGCCTTGCCGTCACGCGCATAGCGCAGTGCCACCGTCGCCCCGATGTCTCGCGATGAGACGTAGTCGACGACGTCCGACGCGCCCGAGATCTTCTGGTTGTCGACCTGCTCGATGACGTCACCGGGGCGAATGGCGGACTTGCTGGCCGGGCCCCCCGGCGTGACCTCCGCCACGACGGCGCCCGTCGACGGCACGTTCTTGCCGAGCTTCGCCTTCTGCGCGTCGTCGAGATCCTTCGCGCTGGTCAGCATGACGCCGAGATAGGCGTAGCGAACGCGGCCGTCGCGAATCAACGTCTGCGCGACGCGCTGGACCTCGTTGACGGGAATCGCGAAGCCGTACGCGCCGCCAGCCCCCACTTGAATCAGCGTGTTCACGCCCACGACCTCGCCCTCGAGGTTGACGAGCGGCCCGCCCGAGTTCCCCGGATTGATCTTGGCGTCCGTCTGGATGTAACCGCGGACGCGGTTGCCCGACATCTGGACGTGCCTGCCGGCGCGTCCCTTGCCGCTGACGATTCCAGCCGTGACCGTCTGCTCGAGGCCGAGGGGGCTGCCCACCGCGACCACCCACTCGCCGACCTCGAGCTTCTCCGAGTTGCCCATGCGGGCGACGGCCAGGTTGGCCGGCGCCTTGTCGAGACGCACCACGGCGACGTCGGTCTGCGCGTCTTTGCCGACGACGTGCGCGGGGTACTCCTTGCCGTCGTTCATCGTCACGGTGACCTTCGTCGCGCCCTGCACGACGTGGCGGTTCGTCACGATGTCGCCTTGAGCGTCGATGATGAAGCCCGAGCCGACGCCGTGCTGCGGGCCCGGCGAAGGCATGTCCTCATTCGGGCCGAACTCGAAGAAGTGACGGAACATCGGCGGAATGTCATCCGGCATCCCGCCCCCGCGGCCGTGGAAGTTGCCGCCCGCGCGCGCCCCGCCGCCGCCCACCTCGACCTCGATCCGCACCACCGAGGGACCGAGCGCCTTCGCGACCGACGAGAACGCGCGCGAGAGCGCCTTGGCCTCCGTGGGGACCTCCGTCTTCGGCGTCACGGCGGCGGCCGCCGCCTCGGCCGAGGGGACCATCGTCGGGCCTTGCGGGCCGTGGAGGTAGTAGCCCGTTCCGACGAGCCCCGCGCCGAGGAGCGCGATCTTCGCGGCCGAGCCGAGGCGAGAGAAGGTCCCAGGTACTGGGCGAAAAGTTCTCTGTGGCTGCATGTGCTGTCCTTGTACCCGCTTGGATGAGGTGTCAAGCATTGGCGATGCCCGGCCGATGGGGCCGGTCTTCCGTTCGGACTGGATAACCGCGCCCGGCCGGTAAAAAATTCCGTACACATGAACCTGCTCCGCCGCCTGCCCGAGGCCCCGGTCACGACGGCCCTCATCATCGCCAATCTCGTGGTCTTCGCGTTGATGGTCGCCGCGTCGGGTCACTTCCCGCTCGGGGCGGGATTCGGCGCCGAGACGCTGTACGTCGCGGGTGCGACCATCGGCGAGCCGAGCTGGCGCTGGGTGACGGCGGCGTTCATCCACGTCAACGCGTTCCACATATTCATGAACATGTGGGTGCTCGCCCAGATCGGCGTCCTGTCGGAGCGCGCGATCGGCCGAGGCCTCTACCTCGCGACTTACGTGCTCACGGGCGCGGCGGGCAACGCGCTCGGTTCATTGATCGCGACGCTGCGTGCCCGCCCGCAGATCTCGGCGGGCGCATCCGGATCGATCATGGGCCTCTTCGGCGTCGCGGCGGTCTTCGCGTGGCTGACGGGGCAGCGCGCGATCGCCAGCGTGCTCGCGAAGAACGTTCTGTTCGTGCTGGTGATCGGCTTCGCCCTCACCGCCGGAGGCGCGATCGCGGTCGACAACGCGGCGCACGTGGGCGGCCTGCTCACGGGAGCGGTGGTCGGCGCCGCCCGGTTTCGTTGGCCCCGCCCCGCGTCGACGGCCTTCGACGGGGTGCTCATTGGAGCCTCGATCGTGATCGTTGCCGTGGCGTTCACCGTGGTACGGCTCCTCGGATAGTCGGGCTTGGGCCAAGAACCCGTGGGGAGGGAAACGCCCGCCAGATTTGACCGCCGCGGCGCGCCCCCGTACGGTGGACTTGCCGTCGTTGTAGCCTTGCCGTGTCTCGTTGCTTGAAAGGACTGCCATGCCTCGCTTGCGCGCCATGAGGACGTCGGGTCGGGTGTTCGTGCTCGCGGCGGCGGCCGCAGCAGGCTGCGGCGGCGTCACGGCGGCGACGCCGGACGGAGGCGGCGACGCCCACGTCGTGACGATCGACGAGGCGTGCGGGATGGTCGCGCAGGGGATCTGCGACGCGCTGAACCGGTGCGCGCCCATCTTCTTCCAGGAGCAGTACGGCGACGCGACGACTTGTGTTTCGCGTCAGACGCTGTCGTGCAAGACGGACCAGATGGTGTCGGGCGTCGCGCGCACGGCCGACGACCTCGTCGCGTGTGCGCAGGCGGTGCCGGGGCTCTCGTGCCCGGACGCGCTGGCGAGCAACCTGCCTGCGGCGTGCCAGCCGAAGCCGGGCACCGTGGCCAACGGGGCGGTGTGCGGCTCGGATCTGCAGTGCCAGAGCACCTTCTGCAACAAGACCGACAAGTGCGGCGTGTGCGCGGCGCGCGGCGCCGCCGGCAAGAGCTGCACCACCGACAACGGCTGCGTGACCGGCCTCGTGTGCGCGGGCCAGGCGGGCAGCAAGGTCTGCGTCACGCCCGGTGGGATGGGCCAGACCTGCAACCTGCCCAACCAGCCGTGCCGCGCCGACCTGTACTGCACGTCGGCGAACGGCCCCGGGACCTGCGCTGCGAGGGCCGAGGCGGGCGGCGCGTGCGACAGCAACGACGCGTGCAACTTCTTCAAGGGGAACCTCTGCAACACGAGCGACCACACGTGCTTCACGATCTCGATCGCGAAGGGCGGCGAACAGTGTGGCCTCCTCTCCAAGACGGCGTGCGTGGGCGGCGTCGGTCCCTGTTCGAACATCATCTCGGGCGTGTGCGCGAACCCCGCCCAGGACGGCGAGGCGTGCGGCGGCAACGCCGTGTGCATCCCGCCCGCGACGTGCGTCAACAAGCTCTGCCAGCTGCCGAGCGCGCCGGACTGCCACTAGCGCGGCGCGGACGCCCCTCAGGACGCGAGGAACGAATCGTAGTTCATCGGCCGCGTGCGTTCGACGAGTCGGGAAATGACGCGCGCGATCGAGCGCGGCTGGGTTGCGCGGCGCATGTCGGCGGGGTGGATCGCAATCCGCGTGTCCTTGGCCGGCAGCAACGATTGCAGCCCTGCGTAAACGGCCGTCGCGTGCGTCTCGATGACGTTGAGCGATCCCCAGCCGATCACGCGCGGCGCGCTGACGCGCTGGCCGTGCACGATACCGGAGAACGTCTCGTAGAAATGGAACCCGGCGCGCGCGACGACGTCGCGAGCGGCGGGTGACAGCAACCACGCCGGCGGCACGAAGCCGCGCGTCGCGACCTCGAGGCCGGCGCGGCGCAAGATCTCGGCGCCCTCGTCGAGCGCGCGCGTCGCCTCGTCGGCGGTCGATCGCAGGAGCTCGCCCTGCCCGCGCGCGAAGACATGTCCACGCAAGAAGCCCAGCGGAGAGCGCGCGCGGCCTGGCATTCGGTGCGTGAGGCCGTGCATGACCAGCGTCGCGCCCGCCTCGGCGAGGCCGCGCAGGAAGCGCGCGGTGCCGGCGTCTTCGTCCAGCGGCGCCCGGCCTTCGTGCCGAGGGATCGCGAGCACCGTCAGCTGGGCCGGCGGCAGGCCCGCGGCGCGCAGCAACTCCAGCGCCCGCTGGCAGTCGGGCAGCGTCAGCGGCGAGACGTCGTGCAGCGAGACCAGCAACGCGGGCGCGGACGCCGCCAGCGCGACGCTCACGTCTGCTGCGTCAGCGACTTCCAAATGCGCGAGAACGACGCCTCGTTCCAGCGCTCGATCATCGCCTGGCGGCCGCCCGCGGAGAGCCGCGCGGCGCGCGAGGGATCGTCGAGGACCTTCGCGACCGCGTCGGCCAGGCCCGGCGCGCCGAACCGGTAGCACTCGGCCGAAATGCCGTGGGTCACGAATTCGGCGATGCACGCGTCGTCCGGCACCAGCACGGGCAGGCCGCTCGCCATCGCCTCCATGTTGACGAGGCCCAGCGTATCGACGCGGCTGGCGAACACGAACACGCGCGCGGACGCATAGATCTTGCGCAGCGTGTCCCCGCACTGCAGGCCGGCGAAGCGCACGAAGGACTTCCCGCGGCATCGCTCCTCGAGCACGGCGCGCTCGGGCCCGTCGCCCACGACGAGCAGCACGGGCGGGGGACGGCGATCCTGCAGCCGCTCGACGGCCTCGATGATCATCGGGAGGTTCTTCTCCTCGGAGATCCGCCCCACGCTGAGGATCACGGGGCGATCCCCGACGTCGAGGTCGAGCACCTCGAACACGCCCGGCGAGCGGTTCGCCGGCGAGAAGTCGTCTGGGTTCACCGCCACCGGCATGACCGAGATCTTCTCGGGCGCGACGCCGATGTCGACGAGCGCGTCGCGCGAACCGGCAGAGAACGCGAACACGCGATCGACGCGGCCATAGAACCAGGCGAGGTACCGCCGAGCCGCCTTCTCCATCATCACGTTGCCGCCGAGCGGCTGGATCAGCGCCGGAACCTCGGTGTGGTAGCTCGCCGTCACGGGCAAGCGCAGCGTCTTCGCGACCAGCAGCCCCACGAGCCCCATGGGCCCGGGCGTCGCCAGCTCGACGTGGGTCACGTCCGAACGCCACGTCCACTGCAAGGTCTCGACGAGGGACGGCACGTGAAACGTGATGCCCGAGTAGATCGGCAGCGTGAACGACGTCACCGACGGAAGCTGGTGGAAACCCGTTCGGTCCTCTACGTGCGGCGCGAGCTCACCGCAGTAGGGAACCAGCACCTCGCGGCCCGCGGCGCGCGCGCGGCCGAGGAAGCGCTTGCACCACGTCGACACGCCGTCGACCTGCGCGAGCGAGTCCGTGAAGACGCCGAGCCGCTCGCGCCGCGGCGGCAACGGGAACGCCTGCCACTGCCGCCAGACTCGGCGCACGGCCTGCTCTTGCTTGCCGAAGTGGTCGGCGGCGAAGAACACGGGCGCGGCCGTCACGAGGCCGCCGGCGATGTCGCGCACGGCGCCGAAGATCCGGTAGAGATCGAAGTCCTGCGCGCCGTCGAGCAGATCGCCGAGCGCGCGTTCGATCACCTTGTCCGCGAGCCGTCCGACCGCCTGAACGAGGCGGGCGTCGTCCTCCTCGCTGGTTCCCTCGGGCACCTGGAGGATGTCGTACTCCTTGCCCGGCGGTACGGCCGCTCGCGCGGCGCCCTCGCAGAGGCTTGCCAGGAAGCCCTGCGCCGTGCCGAGGTCCGTCGCCGTCGCGCGCGCGGTCTCGGGCTCGCGCCCGGCGATCAAGTCGATCATGTCGACGAACGGGTTCCGGTAGCCCGCCTTCTCGTCCTGACGCTGCTTGAGGTGATGGTAGGTCGTGTGCTTGACCGACATCGCCATGGCGTCGAGGTGCGCCTGGCGCCCCACGGGCCGGCCCTCGCCCGCCATGCAGCGGGCGATGAAGCCGGCAGGATCGTGCGCACCGGCCACCTCCGTGTAGACGGTGCCGCTGCGGCGGTTGACGTGATCGTCGGAGCCGCCCGTGAGCGCCTTCCTGTGCGGCGTGCGGCCGTGCGCCGCCAGGCCGTGCTTCGCCGCGAGGGCCGCGATGATCTCCGGCGAGAGCCGATCGAGGATCACCGCGAGGTCCGGCTCGATGCGCCGGTCCGTCAGACCGTTGACACCCTCGAGCGTCGGAAACAGCAGCAGGACCTTCTCGACGACCTCCGCGTCGAGCTTCCAGTTCGGGCTGAGCAGCGGGTGCGCCAGGCCGTGCGCGATGCCCTCGCGATCGAGGTACTCGCACAGGCGATAGATGTCGCGTCGCCGCGCCTGGATCTCGTCGTGCTGCGTGGGCGTGATGTTCCACGTGAGCACGTGCATCACGCAGCCATTCTCGGGGAAGATCGCCGTGACCTCCTCGGAGAGGAAGAAGTCCGGTCGGTCCAGCAACGTCAGGCCACCTTCGATCGTGTCGTGATCGGTCAAGGTCACCAACGACATGCCGCGCGCCTTGCAAAGCTCGTATTGCCGCGCCGGCTCCGCGAAGCTCTCGGGACAGCCGAAAAATCGCGTGTACCACTCGTCACTTCCCACGGAGGCGGACGAGTGTAGGTGAAGGTCGCAGCGCGTTGCACTCATGGGGGCTCGCGGCCGGCGGCCGAAGAGGCCAGCACTCTACCGGTAATCATAGCCATGTAAAGCGCGTCCCCTACTCGTCAGAACTGGGTTCGTAACCAAAATATTCAAAACGGACGGCATTCAGGAGTCGCCAACTGGTGACGATAGGGAGCGCATCATGACGGCGTCACACGTGCATTTCGGAGAAACGGCCCTGGTGCCGGGTCGCCGCTTGCATTTGCCGCCGGCCGATCCGCGGGAATCAGCGCCGCTGCCCTTCGATCCGGTGCTTTTGGCCGCCGGCATCAACGTCGCGGCGCGCTCGGTTTGGCGTCGGCTGTTCGGCTGGAAGCGTTATCCCGGCCAGGCCACGGACATTTGCGCCGCAATCGTCGAAGACTGCTGGACGGGCGAGTTCTTCGCCGGCTCCAACGGTCATTTCAAACAATTTTGGACCCGCGATTTGGCCATGTGCACGCCCGCGCTGTGCCGTCTCGGGCACCGAGATCGGGTGGTTCGCTCGTGGGCGTGGGGGCTCGAGCGCTTCGAGCGCGCCGGGCGCATCACGACGACGATCTTTCACGGCCGCAACGCGCGCGACGTCTACTCCTACGGCTGCGATTCGTTGCCCCTGCTGCTGTGGGGCCTGCAACGCGCCGGGGCCGAGCACCTGGTCGAGCGGCATCGCGAGCTCCTCGCGCGGGAGATCCAGCGCTTCTATGACATCGTGTTCGATCCGTCGCTCGGCATGGCGAAGCCCGACGGCTACTTCTCGGGGCCGCGCGACTGCATGACGGGCCGTTCGACGGTGTTCGCGAACACGATGGTCGCGCTCTGCGCGCGCCTGTGCGACGAGCTGCGCCTGCCGAACCCGTTCGGCGAGCGCGACCTCGTGGGCGCCATGTGGCAGCACCACTGGATGGGCGACCACTTCCGTGACTCGCTCTGCCGCGACATTCCGTCGGGCGACGCCAACGTGTGGCCGTTCTTCTTCGGCGTCGTCACCGACAAGCAGATGCAGCGGCGCGCGCTGGCGACGTTGGACGAGCGCGGCTTCGCGCGCCCCCTGCCCCTGCGCTACTTTCCGACGCGGCTGCCGGAGGCGGAGCTGCCCGTGCCGAAGGCCGCCACGCCCAATTACCAGGGCGATCCCAGCTGGATGCAGCTCGGCGCCGCGTACCTCAAGGTGCTGGCCGAGGTGGATCGGCCGCTCATGGAGTGGCACCGCGCGAACGTCGCGTCGATGGTCGAGCGCGACCGCAACTACCTCGAGCTCTACACGACCGAAGGCGAGCCCTACCAGGGCCGCGCGTTCCTCTATTCGTGCGACGAAGGCATGATCTGGGCGGCCATGTTCCTGGACCTCTTCTAGAGCATCGGCAATTCGTCGTCGGGGCCGGCGTTCACGGGGAACGCGGCGTCGATCGCGGCGATGTCCTCGGGCGAGAGGTGGAGTGACAGCGCGCCGACGTTCTCGTTCGTGTGCGCGACGCTGGACGACTTGGGGATCGTGAACAGCGGCGCCTTGCGCGTGAGGAACGCGAGCGCCACCTGGCGCGGCGTCGCGCCGTGGCGCGCTGCCACCGCGGCCAGCGCCTTGCCTTCGGCGCTGCCGGCGCGCGGGAACTGGCCGTGGCCGAAGGGGCTGTAGCCGACCACCGCGATGTTCTGCTTCGCGCAGTAGTCGACGAGGCCGCCGTCGATGTGCCGCTCCTCCAGGTGGTAGAGGACCTGGTTGCAGACGATGCGACCGCTCGTCAGCGCCGATTCTGCCTCCTCGAGATCGGAGACGTTGAAGTTCGAGACGCCGAGCGCGCGAATCTTGCCCTGATCCACCAGCGCCTCGAGCGCGCTCATGGTCTCCTCGAGCGGGATGCCGCCGCGCCAGTGCAAGAGGTACACGTCGAGGTAGCTCGTGCCGAGCTTGCGCAGCGTCGCCTCGCAGGCGCGGATCGTGCCCTTGAAGCTTCCGTTGCTGGGCATGACCTTGCTGACGATGAACAGCTCCTCGCGCCGTAGCCCCTTGATGGCCTCGCCCACCATGTCCTCGGCCGCGCCGTAGTACTCGGCTGTGTCGATGTGCGTCGCGCCGGCGGCGATGCCCGCGCGCAGCGCCGCGACCTCGCCGCCGCGCCCGCGCGCATCGCCCAGCAGCCAGGTTCCCTGGCCGATGACGGGGACGAGGTCCGGCATGGTTCCGAACGGGCGGCGAATGGGCTCATTTTTCGAGGTGGCCATGGTCCGGCAACATACCAGAACGTCCCCTTTCACCGTTCCCAGCGCGCCCCTACACTTATCCGTATGGCCATTGAGAGCGTGAACCCGACGACGGGCGCGCGCGGTCCTCGGTTCGAGGCGCTCACGGAGAGCGAAATCGAGGAGAAGCTCGAGCTCGCCGAGGCGGCGGCTGCGAAGTGGAGCCGCACGCCGATTCCCGAGCGCGGCGCCGTGCTGGAGCGCGCGGGCGAGATCCTGGCCCGGGAGCGCGACGCCCTCGGACGCATCGCGACCGAGGAGATGGGCAAGCTGTACGAAGCGGCCCGCCAGGAGATCGACAAGTGCGCGGGCGCGTGCCGGTACTACGCCAGCAACGCCGAAGCGATGCTGAAGCCGGAGGTGATCGCGACGGCGGGCGGCCAACACGGAGAGGTCCGCTACGAGCCCCTGGGGGCCGTGCTGGCGGTCATGCCGTGGAATTTTCCGTTCTGGCAGGTCGTACGCTTCGCGGCCCCCGCGCTGGCGGCCGGGAACGTGGCGTTGCTGAAACACGCGTCGAGCGTGCCGCGCTGCGCGCTGGCGCTCGAGGACGTGTTCCGGCGCGCCGGCGCCCCCTCCGGCGTGTTCCAGACGCTGCTCGTCGGCGCGGAGGAGGTGCCCGAGATCATCGCCGACGGCCGCATCCACGCCGTCACCGTCACGGGCAGCGAAACCGCCGGGCGCAGCGTCGCCTCCACCGCGGGAGAGCAGCTCAAGAAGGCCGTCCTCGAGCTGGGCGGCAGCGATCCCTTCATCGTGCTCGGCGACGCCGACGTCGAGCGGGCCGTCGCGACGGCCGTGAGGGCGCGCATCATCAACAACGGCCAGTCGTGCATCGCGGCCAAGCGCTTCATCGTCGAATCCTCCGTCTACGACGCCTTCGCGGGCGGCTTCGTCGCGGCCATGAGCCGGCTGCGCGTCGGCGACCCGCTGGACCCCACGACCGACGTGGGCCCCCTCGCGAGCGCGGCGATCCGCGAGACACTCTCGGATCAGGTCAAGCGCTCCGTCGAGGCGGGCGCGAAGCTGCTGCTGGGCGGCCACCGGCTCGAGCGCGCCGGCTTCTTCTACCCGCCGACGGTGCTGGCCGAGGTGCCGCGCGGCGCGCCCGCGTTCGCCGAGGAGCTGTTCGGCCCCGTGGCGACCCTGCTGCGCGCGCGCGACGCCGACGAGGCGCTCGCGCTGGCGAACGGCACGCCGTTCGGGCTGGGCGCTTCCGTGTGGACGCGCGATCGCTCGAAGGCCGAGCGCTTCGCGCGCGAGCTGGCCGCGGGCACCGTCTGCGTGAACGAGATGGTGGCCTCCGACGTGCGCTTCCCCTTCGGGGGCGTGAAGGCCTCGGGCTACGGCCGCGAGCTCGGCGTCTGGGGCCTACGCGAGTTCGTGAACATCAAGACCGTGCGGCTGCAGGGGCTGGCGTAGCCCCTGGCCCGGGGACCACGTCCACCTCGCCCTCGATCCGGTCGAGCCGCCGGAGCTCGGGAATGCGCCACGCGACGCCGAGCGCGACGGCGATCGTGATGACGCCGCCCAGGACGACCGACGGCACGGTCCCGAGGAGGCGCGCGGCGACCCCCGATTCGAAGGCGCCGATCTCGTTCGAGGACCCGATGAAGATCTGATTGACCGAGGAGACGCGCCCCAGCATCTCGGGCGGCACGAGCACCTGCACCATCGTGCTGCGGAAGTTGATGCTCAGCATGTCGGCGGCGCCGCCCAGCGCCAGCAGGAACACCGACAGCACGAACGACCGCGACAGCGCGAACCCGACGATCGTGACGCCGAAGATGGCCACGGCGGCCAGGAACTTCGGCCCGGCGCGACGGTGCGGCGGCCGCAGCGCGAGGAACATCGACATGAGGACGGCGCCGATCGCGGGCGCGGCGCGCAGCACGCCCAGCCCCCGCGGGCCGCTGTGCAGGATCTGCTCCGCGAAGATCGGCAAGAGCGCCGTGGCCCCGCCGAACAGCACGGCCAGCAGGTCCAGCGTCATCGCGCCCAGGAACAGCCGGCGCTCGAGCAGGAAGACGATCCCCTCGCGCACGCTGGTCAGCAGGTCGGACCGAACGGTCCGCGCGCGCGCCGCGACGACCCGCACGCGGGCCACGGCGCCGAAGGCGAACGCCATCAGCGACGCGGCGACGAGGTAAGACGCCGTGGGGCCGACCCAGGCGTAGAGCACGCCGCCCACGGCCGGGCCCGAGACGGCGGCCACCTGCCAGATGCCCGTGCGCCAGGCCACCGAGCTCGCGTACAGCGGCCGCGGCACGACCTCGGAGGCCAGCGCGTTGCGCGCGGGCAGCAGGAAGCTGCGAGCGACGCCGCATCCGACGATGATCGCGTACACGCCGAGACGCGCGGCGGAGACGTGCGCCGCCAAGGTGGACAGCGCCGCCAGCGCGAGCGAGCAGCCGAAGAGCGCCACCAGCGCCGTGAGCGCGATGCGCCGGCGATCGTGCAGATCGGCGACGTGCCCGGCCGGCAGCGCGAGGCTCACGAAGGGCAGCGCCTCGGCGAGCCCGACCATGCCCAGCGCGAGCGGGTCGTGGGTCAGCGCGTACATCTGCCACGCGACGACGACGCCCTGGATCTGGGCGCCCATCGCCATCGTCAGCACGCTGACGACGAACCAGCGGAACCCCGGCAATCGAAGCGGCGCGTAGGGGTCGTGGGGGGCGGCCAGCGAGACGGCAGGAACCTGGGACATCCGGCGCTAGATTACGGTACAAATGGCGACCAACATGAGGTGCGCGTGAGCCTGGGGAAGAATTTCCGGTTGCCGCTCGATGTCCGGCCGACGCGTTACCGCGCGCACGTCGACGTCGACATGAAGGCCGACCGGTTCGAGGGGGGGCTCGCGATCGACGTCAGCCTCGAGAAGCCGCGCGCGGAGCTTCATTTGCACGCCGTGGGTCTGGATGTCTTCGGAGCCACGGCGCTGGTGGCCGGCCGCACGATGGAGGCGCGCGCGACCGCCGACGCCGAGAGCGAGACCGTGACGCTGACCTTCTCCGAGCCGCTGCCGGCGGGCAAGGCGACGCTCGAGCTCGGCTACCGCGGCGCCTTCAGCCCCGGCCTGCGCGGCCTCTACCGCGCTGGCGGCGTGGCCGTGACCCAGTTCGAGGCGGCCGACGCGCGCCGCCTCTTCCCCTGCTTCGACGAACCGGCCTTCAAGGCCACCTGGGAGGTGTCGCTGGGCGGCGTGCCCGCGGGCGCCGTGGCGCTGTCGAACAGCCTGGTCGTCAAGGACGAGCCTGGCGAGGACGGCGCGCGCCGCGTGACGTTCGCGCCCACGCCCGTGCTGTCGTCGTACCTGGTCGCGCTCGTCGTGGGCGAGCTCGTGTCGAGCGACGCCGTCACCGAGCGCAAGGTGCCCATCCGGACCTGGAGCGTCCCGGCGAAGCGACACCTCACGGCGTTCGGGCAGCGCACGGCCGCCGCCGTGCTGCCGTTGCTCGAGGACTACTTCGGCCTGCCCTACCCGTTCGGCAAGCTGGACCAGGTGGGCGTCCCCGACTTCGAGGCCGGCGCCATGGAGAACGCCGGCTGCGTGACCTTCCGCGAGGTCGCGCTGCTGCTCGACGAAGCGACGGCGCCCCTCGGCGTGCAGAAGCGCGTGGCCGAGGTCATCACCCACGAGCTGGCCCACCAGTGGTTCGGCAACCTCGTGACGATGGTCTGGTGGGACGACCTGTGGCTCAACGAGGCGTTCGCGACGTGGATGGCCTACAAGATCGTCGATGCCTGGCGCCCCGAGTGGCGGATCTGGATGGACTTCGAGGGTGGCAAAGGGTCGGCCATGCTGCTCGATTCGTTGCAGTCGACGCACCCGATCCGCTCTGACGTGAACAACGCCGCCGAGGCCGGCGAGTCGTTCGACGCCATCACGTACGAAAAGGGCGGCGCCGTGCTGCGCATGATCGAGGGCTTCCTCGGCGAGGAGAAGTTCCGCGACGGCATCCGCCTCTACATGCGGCGCCACCGTGAGGCGAACGCCACGGCCGACGACCTGTGGGGCGCGCTGGCCGAGGCATCGGGCCAGCCGATGGTCGCGCTGGCGAACGGCTGGATCCGGCAGCTCGGCTACCCCGTGGTCTCGCTGGGCCTCGACGCGGCCGCGGGCCGGGTCGCGCTGTCGCAGCGGCGCTTCTTCGCCGATCCGAACGCGCGCGAAGCGGGCGCGCCGACGTCGTGGCTCGTGCCCATGGTGCTGCGCTTCCGCGACGCCGAAGGCATCAAGGAGCAGCGGGTGCTGCTGGACGCGCGCGAGAGCACGGTGTCGCTGAACGCGAAGGGGCCCGTGAGCTGGTGTTTCGGCAACGCCGACGCGCGCGGCTTCTTCCGGACGGCGTACGACGCGCCCACGCTGGCGCGCCTGCTGCCCGAGCTGGGCGCGCTGCGGCCCGCCGAGCGGCTGACGCTGATCTCGGATCAGTGGGCGCTCGTGCGCGCGGGCGTCGTCCCGATCGGCGCCTTCCTCGATCTCGTCGCCAGCCTGGGCGGCGAAGAGGATCACGTCGTGCTCGACGACGTCGTCGGTCGCCTCGGCGCGATCGAGCACCGCCACCTCGACGAGGCCGAGCGCGGCCGCTTCGAAAGCTTCGTGCAGGCGCTCCTGGGCGCGCGCGCCGTCGAGCTGGGCTGGGGCGCCGCGAAGGAAGACGACGAGACACGCCTCAGGCGGGCGGCGCTGTTGCGCGCGGTCGTGCTGCTCGCGCGCGATCCGGCGCAGATCTCGGAGGCTGTGCGCCGTCTGCCGCCGCGCGAGGGAGCGCCCGGCGTGGACCCGAACCTGCTGGACGTCGTCGTGACGGCGGCGGCGCGCGCGGCCGACGCCCCGGCGTTCGAGGAGCTGCGGCGCCGCGCCCGCGAGGAGGCCGACCCGGCCGCCAAACGGCGCTACCTGCACTCCCTCGCGCGCGTCGAGGACGCCGCCCTCGCCTCGCGCGCCGTCGCGCTGGCGCTCGGCGACGACGTCCCGATGCAGGACTTCACGTCTTACCTCTCTGTGCTGCTGTCGAACCGGGCGACCCGCGAAGAGGCATGGCAGCTCATCAAGACGCGCTTCGCCGAGGTGCGCGCGAAGGCCGATTCACCCATGCTGCTGCGCCGCCTCGTCGAGGCGCTGGCGGCCTTGCCCGAGCGGCGTCACCTCGAGGAGGTCACCGGCTTCCTCGAGGCGCACCCGATCGAGGGCGCGAAGCAGGCGACGGCGCAGACGCTCGAGCGCCTGCGCATGGACGTCGAGCTCCGCGAACGCCTTCTGCCCGGCGTCACGGCCTGGCTTCGGGCGCGGCAGCCTTGAGCGGCCCCACGCGCCTACTGCACGGTCAGGCTCGTCGTCGCGGTGATCGATCCGCGCTGCGCCTGAATCGTCGTCGTGCCCGACGAGAAGGCCGTCGCCTGGCCGCGTGAGCCGTCGGCGTTGCTGACGTCGGCGACGGACGTGTCGCTCGACGTCCAGGTGACCTCGGTCGTCACGTCCAGCGTCGAGCCGTCGTCGAAGGACCCCGTCGCCGTGAACGGCTGCACCGAGCCCGCCACGGTCGCGGGGCTCACGGGGGCGACGGCCAGCGATTTGAGGGCGGCCGACGACACCGTCACGTCGGTGCTGCCGGCGACGCCGCCGTAGTGCGCCGTGATCGTCGCCGTCCCGCCCTGCACGCCGAGGACGAGGCCCTTCGTCGCCGCCGCGTTGGCCACGCCGGCCGTCGCAGGGTCGCCCGAGGTCCACGTCGCGAGCGCCGTGACGTCGCGGTTCGTGCCGTCCGAGTAGATCGCCGTCGCCGCGAGCTGCGTCTCGAACTGCACGGGCACGGTCGGTGCGAACGGCGTGACCTGGATCTGCGTGATGGTGGCGTCCGTCACCGAAAGAGTCGTCGCGCCCGTGATCTTCATGTACGTCGCCGAGATCGAGGTCGTGCCCTTCATGAGGCTGGTCGCGAGCCCGCGCGAACCGGCGGCGTTGCTGATGCCGGCGACGTTCTCGTCGGACGAGAGCCACGTCGCCTGCCCCGTGACGTCGAAGTTCGTGCCGTCGGAGTAGATAGCCGTCGCGACGAACGGCAACGTCGAGCTCAGCGTCATCGTCGGCGTGAACGGCGTCACCTGGATCGTCGTCAGCGTCGCGGGCGACACGGTGACGTGCGCCGTCCCCGTGAAGCCCATGTACGTCGCGACGATGGTCGCGGCCCCGGCCGAGATCGCCGTGACCTGCCCGCGCGTGCCGCCCGCCGTGCTCACCGCGGCCACCCTGGGCGCGTCCGACGTCCAGGTCGCCTGCCCCGTCACGGCCACGGACGAGCCGTCCGAACGGATCGCCTGCGCGGTGAACTGACGTCGCGTGCCCACGGGCAAGGTCGCGTCGACGGGGCTCACCGAGATGTCGACGATCGTGACGTCGGTCGAGGTCACCGTCGTCGAGTCCTGGAAGCCCATGTACGTGGCGGTGATGGTCGCCGAGCCCGCGGCCACGGCCGTCGCCCGCCCGTGGTTCATGCGCCCGGTCGCGATGCCCACGACGCTGGGCGCGCTCGAGGTGAACGTGGCCTGCATCGTCACGTTGCGCGTCGTCCCGTCGGACAGGATCGCCGTCGCGTTGAACTGCGTCGACGAGCCGACGGGCATCGCCGGCGCGATCGGCGTGAGCTGGATCGACGTGACCACCGCGTCCGTCACCGTGAGCGTCGTCGACGCCGTCAGGCCCATGTACGCGACGCCAATCGTGGTCGAGCCCGAGGACACCGTCGCCGCCCGCCCCGCGCGCCCGATCGACGCCACCATCGGGTTCGACGACGTCCAAGCCGCCTGCCCCGTGACGTTGCGGGTCGTGCCGTTCGAGAGGATCAGCGTCGCCGTGTACTGCACGCCCGTGCCCAGCGGCGTCGACGCCGCGATCGGCGAGATCGACAGCGACATCGCCGTCGCGCCCGTGACCGTGAGCGACGTCTGCCCCGAGACGCCGTCCAGCGTCGCGACGACGTTGGTCAAGCCGGCCGCGCGCGCGAGCAGCTGGCCCGCCGCGCCCGCGACGTTGCTGATCGTGGCCACCGCCGCGTCGTCGGTGGTCCAGGTCACCTGCGTCGTCACGTCGACCTTGGTCCCGTCCGAGTAGAAGCCCAGCGCCGAGTAGCTCGAGCGCAGACCGGCCGTGAGCGTCGCGCTCTCCGGGGAGACGGTGATGGCCTTCAACGTCGCGCCGACGACCGCGACGCCCGCCAGCGCCTCGACGCCGTTCTCATTCGCCTTGATGCCCGCCATGCCGACGGCGACGCCCGTCACCGTGCCGGGCACGCCGGGCGCGTTCGCGACGGTCGCGACGCCGTCGCTCGTGCTGGACCACACGACCTCGTTGGTGACGTCGCGGACCGCGCCGTCCGAGAACGTGCCCTGCGCCGCGAACACCACCTGCGCCCCGACGGGGATCGTCGTCGACGGGGCCGTGATGACGATCTTCTGCAGCGTCGCCGTCGAGACGAGCACCTTCGCGTAGCCCGCGACCGCCCCCGACGTGGCCGCGATGAGCACGGCTCCCGGCGAGAGCGCCGTCGCGACGCCGGCGGTCGCCGCGGCGTTCGAGATGGACAGGGCGGCGCCGGGCACCGCGGTCCAGGTCACCGTGCTCGTGAGGTCGACCACCGTGCCGTCCGAGTACGTGCCGAAGGCCTTGAACGCCGCCTTCGCCCCGACGGACATCGTCGCGGAGTCCGGCGAGACGGCGATGCTCTTCAGGCTGGCCGCCGTGACCGTCACGGTGCTCGTCGCGACCAGCGAGCCGTTGCTCGCGGTGACGACCGACGTGCCGACCGACTTCGCGACGGCCTGCCCATTGCCGAGGAACGGCAGCACGCTGGGCGCCGAGCTGGACCACATGACCTGGCTCGTCAGATCGACCTTGGTGCCGTCCGAGTAGAGCCCCGTCGCCTTGAAGGTCACGGCCACGCCGACGCCCACCGTCGGATCGAGGGGATCGATCTGCAGCGTCGTGAGGGTGGCCCCCGTCACGACGACGGTCGCCTGCCCGATGACGCCGCCGAAGGTCGCCGTGACGGGGCTCTTGCCCGCGCTCTTGCCGGTCGCGACGCCGCGCGCGTCGATCGACGCCACGGCCGGATCGGCCACCGCCCACGAGGCGCTCGCCGTCACGTCGGCGTGCGTGCCGTCCGACAGCGTCGCATCGGCCGTGAACGCCGTCGTCGCACCGACGCCGGTCGTGCCGACGGGCGGCAGCACGGTGAGCGTCACCACGGTCGCCTGCGGCACGACGACGGGCATCTTCGTCATGAGCGTTCCCACCGTCGCGTAGACCGTGGCGACGCCAGCCGTCTTCGCCAGAACGCGCCCCGCCCCGTCGACGGTCACCACGCCGGCGCCGTCATCCGTGAACTTCGCCATCGCCGTGACGTCGGCCGTCGTCCCGTCCGAGTAGGTCCCGATGACCTTTGCGTTCAAGGCGGCGCCGATGGGCAGCGTCGCAATCGGCGGATCCAGCGAGATCGACGTGAGCCCGATCGTCGTCATGACGATCACCGTGGCCTGCGCCGAGAGCCCGCTCGAGCTCGCGAAGACGTGCGCCGTGCCCGCGAGGCTGCCTCTTACCGCGCCGGGGGCCGTCAACACGGCGGCAGCCGTATCGACCTTCCACGAAGCGGTCGCCGTCACGTCGGCGCTCGTGCCGTCCGAGTACGTCACGATCGCGGACAAGCGCCCCGTCGCGCCGACGGCGAGCGTGATCTGAGCCGGCGCGACCGCCAGCGAGATGGGCTTCTTACCCGGCGGGACGTCCACGGCGCCATCGGGCTTGCCATCCGCGGCACCATCTCGTCCTGCCGCCCCGTCGGTCGAGCCCGGCCCGTCGCCGAGGCCTCCGTCGGAGCGCGAATCCGTCGAACCGTCGCCCCCGCCGACCGGGGCGGACTGCGCCACGTGCAGCAAGCTGCTGCGACCGCAGGCCGAGGCGAGCAGCGCACAGAGCACGAGCCCGGCGACGTGATGGAGGTGAAGGGGAAGGCGGACGGAGGAATCACCAAAGAGGCGAGCGACGCTTTTCATGGGCAAGCTCCGGGTTAGTGCCGCGCGACCCCGGAAATTATCATCGCCCGTTGTTGTGCTGATAAACGGCGATCGTGTAGCCTGCGGACGCCCCAACGTCGACCAGAGTGCGCGAGACAGATCGCGCGTCGCCGCGGGGACCCACCATGCACCGACGACGACCCGACACCGTCCGCCGCAGACATCCGAGCTCCGGAGCGGCTCGCCCCGCCGGCATCGTGATCGCGCTGGCCACGGCCGGGGCGACGTTCGCCGTCGGCATGATCGTCTTG
>DASZUD010000154.1:0-5563 GCA_035548155.1 Polyangia bacterium | reverse complement strand
CGAACACGACCGCCAAGACGATGGCGCCGCCCGCGAGCGCCCCGATCCCGAACGCCCGCCACGCTCCGAGCGACAGCCACCACCGGCGGCCCTCGGCCGCGTCGAGCGCCCCTTCGATCGCGGGCCACAGCGTGGGCGGCGGCTCGGGGAGCTCCAGCGCGCGGGCGGCGCGGGCCATCGCGCCCAGCTCCTGCGCGCGGGCGGCGCAGGACGGGCACCCCTCCAGGTGCTGGCGAATCGTGTGCAGCTCGGACGCCGGAAGATCGCCGTCGACGAACGCGGAGAGCCGCTCGAGTGAGTACGGAGAGGCCGCGCCCGAGACGCAGGGCGTGCTCATTCGCGCTCCAGGAGCTCGGACGCCGTGATCCCTTGAAGCGCCAGCGCCTCGCGCAGCTTGGCGCGCGCCTTGTGAAGCTGGGACTTCGACGTGCCCACGTGGCAGCCGAGGATCGAGGCGACCTCTTCGTGCTCGAGCCCCTCGACGTCGTGGAGCACGATCACGGTGCGATAGCCCACCGGCAGCGCCGCGAGCGCCCGCTCGAGCTGCTTGCGGAGCGCGAGATCCCGCGCCTCGGGCGCGATGGCCGCCACGCCCTCGGGAGCCCCCTCCTCCGCGGCCACCGCCGGCACGTTCGCCCGCCGCGACCGGTGCGACAGCGCCGCGTTGACGGCCAAGCGGTAGATCCAGGTGCCGAGCGCCGCTTCGCCACGGAACTTCGGCAGGCCGCGGAACACGCGGATGAAGGCCTCCTGCGCGACCTCTTCGGCGTCGTGCTGGCCCACGATCCGCAGCGCGAGCGCGAAGACGCGGCGCTTGTAGCGGTGGTAGATGGCCTCGCGGCTGCCCGGTGCGCCCTGGCGCACGGCTTCGACGAGGCTGGCCTCGTCCTCGCGCGCTCCCTCCACGGATCCCGCCGCGAGCCCTTCGATCACGGACACTCCGAGCATCGTCGAATTGGTTCTTCTGACCGACATGGGAGGCGCCCGGTTGCCCGGACGCCGGACCTTAGCAGGAGATTCCGACGCGTGACGGCGAAGGCGAGCACGCTCCAGAGGTCCTCGCGGCGACGGCGGCTCGGCCGCGGCGACCAGCGGGGGACAAGGGGTGACGGAGAGGCGCCCCGATGCGCCGAATCGTGCGCCGACGTTTAGGGCGCCGCGCGCTCCCCCCTATTGTAAAGTCCCGCGCCGCATGCGGGCCGTCATTCTGGCGTGTTTTTTCCTCTCGGGCGCCTCCGGCCTCATCCTCGAGATGCTCTGGACGAGGATGCTGACCCTCGTCTTCGGATCGACGACGCTGGCCGTCTCGACCGTGCTGACGGCGTTCATGGGCGGCCTCGGCCTCGGGTCGTACCTGGCGGGGCGCTTCGCGGATCGCCTGAAGACGCCCGTGCGCGCCTACGCCGCCGCCGAGGCGTCCATCGGCCTCTACGCGCTGCTGGTGCCGGTGATCATCTCGTTCTACCCGGCGCTCAACCGCTGGCTGTGGGCGTCGTTCGGCGATCGCTACGCTCTCCTGTCGGTGCTGCGCTTCGTCGCGTCGGCGGGCCTGCTGCTGCTGCCGACGACGCTGATGGGCGCGACGCTGCCCATCCTCGCGCGCCACTTCGTGCAGCACCCGTGGGAGCTGCGGCGCGTGGGGCTGCGCATCGGGACGCTCTACGCGGTGAACCTGTTCGGCGCCGTCGCGGGCTCCTTCTTCGCCGGGTTCGTCTTCCTGCCGCAGCTCGGCCTGCGCTGGACCAACGTGACCGCGGCCGCGTTCAACCTGACGCTCGCGGCGGCCGTGCTGGTCGCGCGCCGGTTCATTCGCGCGCCGGCGGCGACGCCTTCGATGGAGGCGTTGCTGGACGCGGCGGCGGCCGAGGGGCGGATCGAGGCGCGCGCCTTGCCGCCCGATCCACTGGTCGACGCGCGGTCGCGCCGGGTGGCCCTGGGCGCCTTCATCGTGTCGGGCGCGACGGCCATGACGCTGCAGGTGATGTGGACGCGCGCGCTGGCCGTGCTGATCGGCTCGTCGATCTTCTCGTTCACGATCATCCTCGTCGCGTTCCTCATCGGACTCGGCCTCGGGTCGGCGATCTTCGGGCGCCTCTCGCAGCGCACGGCGCACCCCGTGCGCTGGCTCGCCGGGCTGCACATCGGCATCGCGCTGGCCGTCGGCGTGTCGTACCTCACGACCGATCGGCTGCCCTACGTCTTCACGTGGCTGCTCAAGAGCACGAGCTTCGGCGTGGACACGATCCTGGCCTGTCAATTCGTGCTCGCGTGCGTCACGGTGCTGCCCGCCACGATCCTCATGGGCGGCGTGTTCCCGCTCACCGTGCGCATCGCGGCGCCGCGGCTCGAGTCGGTGGGGCGCGACATCGGCAACGCGTACGCGCTCAACACCATCGGCGCGATCGTCGGCTCGTTCCTCTCGGGCTTCGTCGTGCTGCCGAAGCTGGGCCTGCAGCGAGGGATCTACGCGTCCGTCGCGGGTGGCCTCGCGATCGCGGCGGCGCTCGCGCTGGTCTCGCCGGGCCTCGCCCGCGCGCGGCGGCTCGCCCTCGCGGGCACGGCCGTCGCGCTCGGCGCCGTGGGCCTGCTCTTGCCGCGGTGGAACCTGGTCTCGTTCTCGTCGGGCTTCTTCCGCGTCTCGATCGCGCGCGAGTACATCTCGCGCCAGGTGCACAAGAAGACCTGGCAGGACCCGAAGCTGGTCTTCTACGAGGACGGCACTGCGACGACCGTCACCGTCGACCAGTGGGGCAAGATGTTCTCGCTCAAGAACAACGGCAAGGTCGACGCCTCGAACGACAGCGACATGCCGACGCAGATCGTGGTCGGCCTCTTGCCGCTGCTCTTGTATGAAGGGCAGACGCCGCCCAAGGTGGCGCTGGTGGGCTTCGGCTCGGGCGTCACGGCGGGCGCCATCACGCAGTACCCGATCCAGTCGCTCGAGGTCATCGAGCTCGAGCCGGCGATCTATCGGGCGTCGCACTTCTTCGACAACGACAACCACCGCCCGCTCGAGAACCCGAAGGTCACGGCGCGCGTGGGCGACGGGCGGAACTTCCTCACCCAGCGCAGCGACAAGTTCGAGGTCATCGTGAGCCAGCCCTCGAACCCATGGCTCACGGGCGTGTCGAACCTGTTCACGCGCGAGTACTTCCGCGACGTGAAGACGCGCCTCGGGCCGCACGGCCTCTTCTGCCAGTGGGCGCAGCTCTACGAGATGTCGCCCTGGAACATCAAGACGATCTACCGGACGCTGCGCGAAGAGTTCCCTTACGTCTACGTGTTCGCGGCAGAGGACCTCTCGTCCGACACGATCCTCATCGCCAGCGAGGAGCCCGTCAAGCTGGACCTCGCGACGATCGAGCGCGCGTTCCGCGATCCCGTGACGCGCGCCGAGGCGAAGCGCGCGGGCTTCTCGAACCCGCACGATGTCCTCGCGTACCTCCTGCTCGGGCCCGAGGAGCTGGAGTCGTTCACGGCCGGCTCGCCGGTGAACACCGACGACAACGCGCTGATTGAATTCTCGGCGCCGCGCGATCTGCTGGGCTACGCCAAATTCGACCCGTACCTGGCCAAGGTGTACGGCCCGATGTGGCCGTACGGCCGGCTCACGGAGCTCATCAGCGGCTACGACGGCCCGAACCGCAGCGCGAACGCGGGCGCCCTCGCGCGCAGCCTGCTGGCGCACGGCAAGGCCCGCGAGGCGGAGCTTTGGACCCGCCGCGCCGAGGCGGCGGGCGACTCGCCCGAGGCGCAGCACGCGCGGCTGCTGCTGCGCCTCGTCTCGACGCGCATGGACCGCGATCCGGAGATCCCGCTCGCGGGCGGGCGCCTCGAGGAGCTCGCGGCGCCCGTCGTGCCGGCCAAGCTGGCGGCGGCGCACCCCGAGTACGTGACGCGCGTCGCCGAGGAGTACCGCGACGTCCTGGCGGACGTCGGCGCGCGCCGGTACGCGACGGCCTACAAGCTGCTCGACAAGTGGCCCGAGCCCCTGTGGACGGGGCTCGGCCAGGACTTCGCGCTGCTCTCGGGCTTCCTCGACTACAAGGCCGAGTTCTACACGGACGCCGTCGACACGCTGAAGCCGCTGGCCGACGACGCCGCGTTCGTCGCGCGGCGCCCCGAGGTCCTCTACTACCTGGGCCGCGCCCACTACGCGAGCGCCGCCTACGGCAAGGCCGTGGAAGCCCTCGAGCGTTTCCTGCGCTCGCAGCGCGTCCTCGACCGCCCCGTCCTGCCCGCCTCCGACCCCGCGAGCGCGGCGCGGCCCCAGGCGGTCGCCCCGCTGTGATATTTTCTGCCTCATGAGCGCCTCGAACGACCGCGTCGTCGGGCTCGGACAGGTCAGCGTCGAGTTCCTCGGCGTGGGCCCACGCTCGCCGGAGAGCGTCGTCGAGCTCTCGGCGTTCAGCATGCAGGCCGGCGGCGCCATCGGCACGACGCTGGCCGCGGTGTGCGCGCTCGGCGGGCAGGCGCGCTACATGGGGCGCCTCTCCGACGACGACCTCGGTCGCATCATCATCCGCGGGCTCAAGGAGTTCGGCGTCGACTGCTCGGGCGTCCTCATCGAGCCGGGCCGCGTGTCACCGACCTCGTTCATCCTCGTGGACGACCGCACGGCGCGCCGGTTCGTACGCTACACGCGCGGCAACACGACGCCGCTCGCGCCCGGCGAGCTGCCGCGCGGCCTCTTCGACGACGCGCGCATCCTGGTCGTCGACGGTCGCGCGCCCGCGCCCCAGATCGCGGCCGCCGAGCGCGCGCACGCCCAGGGCCTCACCGTCGTGCTCGACGCGCGGCACCTCGGCGCCGGGATGGGCGAGCTTCTGGGCCTGTGCGACGTCGTCATCGGGAACGAGCGCTTCGCCGCCGAGTTCTCGCACTCGGCCGACATGAAGCGGAGCCTCAGGGAGCTGGTGAAGATGGGCCCGCGCATGGCCGTCATCACGCTGGGAGAGGAAGGCGTGATCGGCCTCGAGGGCGACACCCTCGTGCGCCAGCCCGCCCTGGACGTCGACGTGATCGACACCACCGGCGCGAGCGAGGTGTTCCGCGGCGCGTTCCTCTACGGGATGCTGAAGGGCTGGGGGCTCGATCGCTGCTTGCCGTTCGCAAACGCCGCCGCCGGCCTCAACTGCCGGCACCTCGGGGGCCTGGGCGGCATCGCGCCGCTCTCGGAGATCCTCGAGGTCTCGGGCGTTACGCCCTAGCGGGCCGTGACGACGACCGCGGCGCGGCCGAGATCGATGCGCGGGGCCGAACGGGCGGACGCGAAGAAGAACCGGAGGTGCGCGCCGCCGCCCGGCAGCGCGCGGACCCACACCGCCTTCAGGCCCCGCACGGCGGGGTGATACGTGCCGAGCTTCATCGTGGCCTGGGCGTGCGGCAGGTTGAACGCCACGCCGTCGGGGTTGCGCAGCAGGTAGCGCTGCACGCCGGCGAGCGAGCCCGAAAGGCCGACGGAAAACGTCTCGGCGACCGGCGCCGCCGCGGGTGACACGGCGGCCGCCGGTGGCTCCGCGGCCGGAGCTTCGGCGGCCTCCGGCGCGCCGACGCGCGCTTC
>DASZUD010000153.1:0-1885 GCA_035548155.1 Polyangia bacterium | reverse complement strand
CGCCGCCGGCGATCCTGCGCGTGGGCCTGGCCGCCGACGGACGCCTCGGCGACGCGGGCGGCCTCGACGGCGACGCGGATCTCGCGCTCGGCCTCGAGAGCGGTGGCGACGGTCGACGCTGGGGCGGACGGCTCAGCTTCGGCTACTCGCCAGCGGCCGAGGCGCGGTGGTCCGGGAAGATGGCGACGCTGTACCGCCTGCCGGCGCGCGTCGGCCTCTACCTCTCGCTGCCCGCGGGGCCCGGCCGTCTCGAGCCCGGTTTCGGTGCAGGCGCGGACGTGCTCCTCGCCTCGGCGGAGGGACCCGGGACGACGGGTGGCGTCGGGGTGCACCTGGCGCCGTTCGGCGACGCCTGTTTGGCCTACACGATCCCCCTGACCAACCGCCTGTACGTCCGGCCCCTGTCGCGCGTCGCGTTGACCGTCCCCTATGTTTTCAAGGACTTAGCGGGGGAGCGCGTGTGGGGAACGCCGCGCGTTTACGGCGAGGCGGGCGTAGAATTGGGCCTCGCGTTTCAATGACGAACGCGGCCCCTGCGAGCCTCTAATCCTTCGAGCGAGCACGCCGTGAATACGCCCAGCATCATGCGTCCCGCCGTTTCGCGCGCCTCGGTGCCCACGGACACCGAGCTGGTGGCGCGGTGTCGCCGCGGCGATCACGCCGCTTGGCGCCTGCTGCACGATCGCCACGCGCCCACGGTGTATCGGTTCCTGTCGGCGCTGGGCGTCCCCTCCGAAGAGCGCGAGGACGCCTGCCAGGACGTGTTCGTCGCCGTCTACCGCAGCCTCGATCGCTTCCGCGGCGCGGCGCGCCTGTCGACCTGGATCTATCGCATTGCCGCGCGCGGAGCGGGACGCGCCATGCGCCGGCGCCGCATGCACGGCCTGCTGGCGACGTTGTTGCTGCGCGAGCCGCCGCCGCCGCCCGATCCTGATCCGTCCGAGCGCAGCGCGCGCCTCGCGACGCTGGACACGATGCTGCAGAAGCTCTCGCCGAAGAAGCGCCTCGTCTTGGTGCTCTTCGAGATCGAAGAGCTGCCCGTCGACGAGATCGCCAAGATCGCCGGCTGCCCCGAGAACACCGTGTGGTCGCGCCTGCACCACGCGCGCTCCGAGCTGACCGCCATGGCGCGCAAGGCCGCCACGAGGGCGCCGTGAGGGATCGGCGTTGGCGGGACGCCGGCGATTCGCCCGAGGGCGCTCCGATCGCTCGTGAGATGGACCGCGCGTTCGCGGAGGCGCGCGAGCGCGTGCCCGACGACGTGACGATGCGGCGCATGTGGGCGCGCGTCGCGAACGTGAAGGCTTCGACGCCGGAGGGCGAGGGGGAGATCACGGGCGACGTCACCGTCGCCGATCTCGTGCGCGTGCGGGCCACGCGGACGCCGCGCTGGATCTGGTTCGCCGGGGGCGTCGGCAGCACGGCGGCGATCGCCGTGGCGTTCGTCGCCTGGCTGTGGCCGCGTCACGAGCTCGCGCCGGCGTCGCCCGTCGCGGTGCGACCGGCGACTGTGTCGGCGCCCGAGCCGCGCGTCGTTCCGGCGGCCGAGGGCACGATCCGCACCGGCGCGGGCGAGCGGCTCCAGCTCACGCTCGCGGGCGGCACCGAGGCGCGCCTCGAGTCGTCGTCGGTCATGACGATCGATCGCGGCGGCCGCGCCCAGGTGGACGGCGGCGAGGTCGCATTCAAGGTTCCGCACCAGACGGCGGGGCACTCGTACGTCGTCCTCGCCGGGCCCTACCGCTTCGTGGTGTTGGGCACGCGCTTCAAGCTGCGCGTCGATGATTCGCACCGCGTGTTCGTCGACGTGCAAGAGGGCAACGTCGAGGTGTGGGGCGCGGACCGCGTCGCGCGCCTCGCGTCGGGTGAGAGCTGGGCCAGCCCG
>DASZUD010000152.1:0-15711 GCA_035548155.1 Polyangia bacterium | reverse complement strand
TCGTCGCGCGGCCGGCGTCGACGGCCAGCTTGACGCCGCCCGCGCCGCCCTCCAGCGCCGAGCTCGCGCGTGCGTCGAGGTCGCGCCACTTCGCGAGGCTGGCGCCGCCCCCCACGCGCCAGACGTCGGCGGCCCAGCGGTGGCGCGCGCGGAGGGACGCGCCGGCGCTGCCGAGCGCAGGCCACGCGACCTCGGCGACGAGCACGACGACGGCCGCGAGCGCCAGCGGCACGCCCGTGCGCCGCACCTCGGGCCTCGCGCGCCGCACCAGCGCGACGGCGAAGTCCGCCAGCTCGACCAGGGCGAGCGCCGCGAACGGGAACGCGAGGAGCTCGATCGGCACGCGGTAGCGTGGCTCGGCGAAGAACACGACGTACGTCGCCGCGAGCGCCAGCTGGAACGGCACGAGCGCGAGCGCCGGCCACCGCCGCCGCAGCAGCGCGAGCGCGACGCCCGCGATGGCCAGCCCCCCGATGAGGGCGCCGAACGCGTCGACCGCTCCGCCGATGCGCTCGCGTCGCGCCTCGAACCAGGCCGCGGGCGCGCCGACGAGCACGCCGGGCCGGAACACGGGCCAGTAGAGCAGGTAGCGCTCGAGATCGAACAGGCGCTCGGCGCGCCGCGCGCCGAGGCCCAGCGCGTAGGCCGGTTCGAAGCGTATCCAGTCTTTCGCCAGCGCGTACGCCGCCTGGTCCACCTCGCGATGCGGTTCGTCCAGCACGCCGCGCCCCGTGACGTCGCGGAACAGCTGGTTGAGGGCCCGCGTGTACGTGCCCTCGGAGTTCGGGTTCGCGCCGAGGAGCGCCGTGATGCCGCCGTGATCGTCCGTGAAGTAGATCTGGCCCGACTGGCGTGCGTGGCGGGCCGCCCACGGCGCGAGCACGACCAGCGTCGCCGCGACGCCGACGACGGTGAGCGCGACGGCTCGCGGCCAGCGGGTGCGTCTCGCGAGCCAGTACCCCAGCGCCAGCCCGGACAGCGGCAGCGCGACGGCGCGCACCCACGCCGCCAATCCCATGACGACGCCGTAAAGGACGGCGGCCAGCCAGGGCCGCCGCGGCCCCAGGGCCGAGAGGACGCCGATGGCCACGACCAGCAGCGCGGCGGCCGGCACGTCGGTGCCGACGACGCTGGACAGCGCGACGCCCGCGGGCCACAGCGCGTACCCCATCGTCGCGACGACGGCCACTCGGCGGCTCTCGAAGAGGTGGAACGCGGCGACGTAGAGCCCCGCAGCGCCCACGCCGCCGAAGAGCACGCCCAGCATCTTCTGCGCGACGAGGCCGCCGCCCAGGTTCTGCACGGCGGCCAGCAGCGCGACGAAGCCCGGCATGTAGATGAAGCCGCCGTCGAGCCGGCCGAACTCGGACAGGTAGTTCGCCGACTCGCGGTACATCGCGAAGTCGCTCACGGGCACGGTCGGGACGGCCAGGACCCAGGCGATCCTCACCGCGATCGCGAGCGCCGTGAGGGCCACGCACGCAGCCCATCCGGCGCCCTGACCGCGCCTGCCGGCCGACGAGGCGGGAATGCCCGAAGGCTCCCCCGCGTTTTCGAAACGTTGTCTTCCCACGTCGGCCGGAAGGATGGTACTTCTGCACGGTTCAATATGGCGATTCTTCCGTTCAAACGCGTCATGTGCGCGAACCGCGGCGAGATCGCCGTGCGCGTTTTCCGCGCCTCGACGGAGCTGGGCTTTCGTACGGTCGCGATCTTCTCGGAGGAGGACCGCGTCCACCTGCACCGCTACAAGGCGGACGAGGCGTATCTCGTCGGCAAAGGGCTCGAGCCCGTCGCGGCCTACCTCGCCGAGGACGAGATCGTCGAGCTGGCGAAGCGCCACGAGGTCGACGCCATCCACCCGGGTTACGGCCTCCTCTCCGAACGGGCGTCGTTCGCGCGCAAGTGTCGCGACGCCGGCATCGTCTTCATCGGACCCACGCCCGAGGCCATCGACGCCCTGGGCGACAAGGTGGCGGCGCGCAAGATCGCGCAGGCGGCGGGCGTGCCCGTCGTGCCGGGGACGCCCGAGCCCGTGCGCAGCGTCGAGGCGGCGCGCGCCTTCTGCGACAAGGTCGGTTATCCGGTCATCATCAAGGCCTCCGCCGGCGGCGGCGGCCGCGGCATGCGCGTCGTGCGCAACGCCGAGGACCTGAAGGAAAACCTCGAGCGCGCCGGCTCCGAAGCGCGAAAGGCCTTCGGCGACGACTCGCTGTTCATCGAGAAGCTCGTCGTGCGCCCGAAGCACATCGAGGTGCAGATCCTCGGCGACAACCACGGCAGCCTCGTGCACCTCTACGAGCGGGACTGCTCGGTGCAGCGCCGCCACCAGAAGGTCGTCGAGTACGCGCCCGCGTGGTCGCTGCCCGCCGAGCTGCGCGAGCGCATCGCGCAGGACGCGCTCAAGATCGCGCGCCAGGTGAACTACACGAACGCCGGCACCGTCGAGTTCCTCGTCGCCACGGAGGGGGCGTCGTCCGGCGAGCACTACTTCATCGAGGTCAATCCGCGCATCCAGGTCGAGCACACGGTCACCGAGGTGATCACGGGCCGCGATCTCGTCCAGGCGCAGATCCTCATCGCGCAGGGACACAAGCTCGCCGACCCCGAGATCGACATCCCCGACCAGGCGGCGATCGAGCAGCACGGCGTCGCGATCCAGGTGCGCATCACGGCCGAGGATCCGCGCAACGAGTTCCTGCCCGACACGGGGAAGATCCAGGTCTATCGCCCCGCCGTGGGCCTGGGCATTCGCCTCGACGACGGCTCGGGCTACGTGGGCGCGCGCGTCTCGCCTTACTACGATTCGCTGCTGGCCAAGGTGACGGCGAACGGCCTCGGGTGGGACTACGCCCGCCGCAAGGCCATCCGCGCGCTGCGCGAGTTCCGCATCCGCGGCGTCAAGACGAACCTCGCCTTTCTCGAGAACGTGCTGTCTCACCCGACGTTCGCCGAGGGCAAGGCGCACACGACGTTCATCGACGAGACGCCGGCGCTGGTGCAGTACACGGCGCGGCGCGATCGCGCGACGCGCATCCTGCGCTACGTGGCGTCGACCGTCGTGAACGGCCACCCGACGGTGCGCGGCAAGCCCAAGCCCTCGCAGCACGCGCTGACGACGGAGCCGCTGCTGCCCCCGGCGTCCACGTCGAAGAGGGCGCCCGTCCCGGGCACGAAGCAGATCCTCGACGCGCGCGGTCCCGAGGGCGTCGTGAAGTGGCTGCGCTCGGACAGGCGCGTGCGCTTCACCGATACGACCTGGCGCGACGCGCACCAGTCGCTGCTGGCGACGCGCCTGCGAACCTTCGACCTCGCGCGCATCGCGCCGTCGACGGCGCACCTCATGTCGAACTTCTTCTCGCTCGAGATGTGGGGCGGGGCCACGTTCGACGTCGCGTACCGCTTCCTGTCCGAGGACCCGTGGGTGCGGCTGGAAGAGCTGCGCAAGCTGGTCCCGAACGTCATGTTCCAGATGCTCGTGCGCGGCGCGAACGCGGTCGGCTATACGAACTACAGCGACGACGTCGTCGTGGCGTTCATCGAAGAAGCCGCGGCCTGCGGCATGGACGTGTTCCGCATCTTCGACGCGCTCAACGACGTCGACAACATGCAGGTGGCGATCGACGCCGCGCAGAAGACGGGGAAGATCGTCGAGACGGCCATGTGCTACACGGGCGACGTCTCCGACCCGCGCCGCACGAAGTACGACCTCAAGTACTACGTCGAGCTGGCCAAGGAGATCGTCCGCCGCGGCACGCACTTGCTGTGCATCAAGGACATGGCGGGCCTGTTGAAGCCGCGCGCCGCGACGATGCTGGTGAAGGCGCTCAAGGAGGCCGTCGACGTGCCCATCCACCTGCACATGCACGACACGTCGGGCAACAGCATCGCCTCGTACTTCGCGGCGATCGACGCGGGCATCGACGTGGTCGACGGCGCGGTCAGCAGCATGGCGGGCATGACCAGCCAGCCGTCGCTCTCGTCCCTGGCCTTTGGTCTCGCCGGGACGCCGCGCGATCCGCAGATCGACCCCGAGGCGATGGAGCAGCTCTCCGTCTACTGGGAGCCCGTGCGCCGCTACTACCTGCCGTTCGAGGCGGGCCTCAACGCGCCGGCGGCCGACGTGTACGAGCACGAGATCCCGGGCGGCCAGTACTCGAACCTCAAGGCGCAGGCCGAGGCGCTGGGCGTGGGCGAGGGCGGCTGGGAGCTCGTGAAGAAGGCCTACACCGAGGTGAACCGCCTCTTCGGCGACATCCCCAAGGTCACGCCTTCGAGCAAGGTCGTGGGCGACATGGCCATCTGGATGGTGAAGCAGAACCTGGACGCCGCCGCCGTGAGCGCGCGCGCCGCGGAGCTCACCTTCCCCGAGTCGGTGATCGACTTCATGCGCGGGTCGCTGGGCCAGCCGCCCGGCGGCTTCCCCGAGCCGTTGCGCACGCACGTGCTCAAGGGCGCGAAGAAGATCGAGGGCCGCCCCGGCGCCTCGATGCCGCCCTTCGACTGGGCGGGCGCCAAGCGGGAGATGGAGCAGCTCGCGGGCACCGAGGTCGCGCGCCGCGACGTCGTCTCGTACGCGCTCTACCCGAAGGTGCTGCGCGAGTACATGGAGCACCGGGCACTCCACGGCGACACGTCGGTGCTGCCGACGCCCACGTTCTTCTACGGCCTGCGCGTGGGCGAAGAGGCGTGGATCGACATCGAGCCGGGCAAGACGCTGATCGTGAAGCTGCTGTCCGTGGGCGATCTCGAGGCCGACGGCGCGCGCACGCTGACGTTCGAGATCAACGGCCAGCCGCGCTCGGTGCGCGTGTTCGACGACACGGCCAAGGTCGCCGGGCCGAAGCGCCGCAAGGCGACGGGCAAGCCGGGCGAGGTGGGCGCGCCCATGCCGGGCCGCGTGATCGACCTCGTCACGAAGGTGGGCGAGCACGTGAAGGCCGGGCAGAAGCTGCTGGTGACCGAGGCCATGAAGCTCGAGACGGTCGTGAAGGCGCCCGTGACGGGCGTCGTGCGCGAGATTGTCTCGGGCGCGGGCGAGAGCGTGGAGGCGGGCGATCTGCTGGTCCTCGTGGAGGAGCAGGCGCAGTGAAGCTCTTCAGGTTCGGCGCCGCGGGTGCGGAGAAGCCGGGCGTCGTCGTCGCCGGCGCCAAGGGCGAGGACGTGCTGGTCGACGCATCGGGCTTCGGCACGGACTGGAACGAGGCGTTCTTCGCGCAAGGGGACGCCGGGCTCGAGCGCCTCGCGAAGTGGGTCGCGGCGAACGGCCGAGACGAGAAGGTGGCGCCGCGCTTGCCGGCGGGCACGCGCCTCGGCGCGGCCGTCGCGCGCCCCGCGAACATCTTCTGCATCGGCCTCAACTACCGCGGGCACGCCGCCGAGACGGGCGCGCCGATCCCGGCGGAGCCCATCCTGTTCATGAAGGCCTCCGCGTCGTGGGCGGGCGCGAGCGACGATCTCGTGCTGCCGCGCGGGAGCGTCAAGACCGACTGGGAGATCGAGCTCGCCTTCGTCATCGGCAAGCGCACGAGCTACGTCACGCGCGAGGCGGCCCTCGAGCACGTCGCGGGCTTCGCGCTCATGAACGACTACTCCGAGCGCGAGTACCAGATCGAGCGCGGCGGCCAGTGGTCGAAGGGCAAGAGCGCCGACGGCTTCGCGGCGTTCGGGCCTTATCTCGTGACGCGCGACGCGTTCCCGCAGTTCGGCAACACGCGGCTGTGGCTGGACGTCAACGGCGCGCGCAAGCAGGACTCGAACACGAACGACCTCATTTTCGACGTGGCCACGCTGGTCTCGTACCTCTCGCGCTTCATGACGCTGCTCCCGGGCGACGTCGTCAGCACGGGCACGCCCGCGGGCGTGGGAATGGGTCACAAGCCGCCCGTCTTCCTCAAGGGCGGCGACGTCGTCGAGTACGGCATCGACGGGCTCGGCCAGGTCCGCCAGCGCATCGTCGCTGGCGCGGCGCCGTGACCTCGCGACGGCGCGCGCTCCAGTGGCTCGTCCTGGCGCTCGCGTTTCCGGTCGCGGCCGGCCTGGCGGGCTGTCCGAAGCGTGACGAGGCCGGCCCCGCGCCGCCGCCCGCGCCCGCGCCCGTTCAGACGGCGCCTCCGATCCGGATCGCCATGATCGGGAAGAGCTCGACGAACCCTATCTTCCTCTCGGCGCGCACGGGCGCCGAGGCCGCCGCCCGCGATCTTTCCACCAAGGTCGGCCAGCCGATCGAGGTGGTGTGGCTCACGCCGCCGCAAGAGGACGGCGCGCTGCAGGCGCAGCGCATCTCGCAGGCCGTCAAGGACGGCGTGCGTGCGATCCTGATCTCGTGCTCGGACGCCGATCGGGTCACGGCGGCGATCGACGACGCCGTCGATCACGGCGTCGCCGTCATGACGTTCGACAGCGACGCGCCCCGCTCGAAGCGCTTCGCGTACTACGGCGTCGACGATCACCGCCTGGGCCGCGACGTGATGGTCGAGGTGTCACGCGCGCTGGGCGGCAAGGGCAAGATCGCCATCCTCGCCGGAAATCAGAGCGCGCCAAATCTCCAGAAGCGCGTGGACGGCGTGCGCGACGAGGCCGCGCGTCACCCGGGCATCCAGATCGTCGGCACCTACTTCCACGTCGAGCGGCCCGAAGCAGCGGCCGCCGAGGTCATGCGCGTGAGCAACCAGCACCGCGATCTGCGCGGGTGGGCCATGGTGGGCGGCTGGGCGCTGTTCACGAAGACGTTGCTCGCCGAGCTGGATCCCGCGAAGGTGAAGCTGATCGCCGTCGACGCCCTGCCGCCGGAGCTCGCGTACGTCGAGAAGGGCCTCGCGCCCGTGCTGCTCGCGCAGCAACCGTACCTTTGGGGTAACGTCGGCGTAACGAAGATCGTCGACAAGCTCGTCCACAAGCGGGACGTCCCCACGATCGTTCCAATGGACCCGGTGCGCGTCACGCCCGATACATTGGGTTCTTGGGCGCGGCAGCTCCGGCAATGGGGCTTCGCGGACGTTCCCGAGGATTACCTGCGCCTCAAGTAGGCGTCTCGACGGGGGAATTTACATCCCCGGCAGATTCGCCGCCTCGTTTCCAACGCATTTCGAGACCGTTTCTCGTTGGAAAAATGTGCAAGGCGTGCGGTCAAGATTCTTTACAGGGTCGCGAGTGGGTGGGTACGGTGCGCACACATCGACAGGGATTTCGAAAACAGATGGTCAAAATCACCGCCATCACATTTCAGGGGGGTTATTGATGCGACTTTGTGCTTCCGTCCTCGCGCTCGCCGTTCTCGCGCCGCTCAGCGCGTTCGCTCAGGAGCCGCCGCCCGGCGCTCCGCCCGCTGCGCCGCCGCCTGGTGCGCCTCCCGCTGAGGCGCCCCCGGCTGCTCCGGCTGCTGCGCCCGTCGTCGCTGCCGCGCCCGCCGCGGCTCCGGCCAAGACGTGGAAGGACCTCATCACGATCGAGGGCCTCGTCGACTCGTACTACATGGTGTACCTCAACCCGCCCGCGGGCTCGAACAACAGCCTCACCCCGCCGGTCGGTCGCAACTTCGACACGAACTCCAACACGTTCACGCTGAACTACGCGAAGATCGGCCTCGGCATGTCGAGCGACATGGCGGGTTTCCGCGTCGACCTCGGCTACGGCGCGACGGGCGCGATCATCAACTCGGCCGTGCCTCCCGGCGAGCCGGCGACGGGCGCGTTCCAGCCGACGGCGTTCATCGTGCAGCAGGCGTTCGCGACGTTGACGCCCATCACGAACCTCTCGATCGACTTCGGTAAGTTCGTCACGACGGCGGGCGCCGAGGTCATCGAAGCGAACAAGAACTGGCTCTACTCGCGCTCGATCCTGTTCTTCAACATTCCGCTGGTCCACGAGGGTGTCCGCGCGGGCTACAAGTTGAGCGACATGGTCTCGGTGCAGGCCAGCGTCGTGAACGGCTGGAACGGGCAGGGCATCAGCACGTGGCCGACCCCGTCGAAGACCTTCGGCGCGAACGCGTCGATCACGCTGCCGATGGGCCTGTCGATTCTGCCGACGATTTACGTCGGCCGCACGGTTCCTGGGGGCAGCATCCGCTTCCTCGGCGACCTCGTCGCGGCGTACACGATGGGGCCGCTCGGCCTCAACCTGAACTTCGACTGGGTCCAGGACAAGGATGCCGGCCTCGACCACTTCGTGGGCGTCGCCGCCATGGGGCACTACACGATCAGCGATAGCCTGAACGCCACCCTGCGCGGCGAGTACGCGTCGACGAAGCCCAACTCGGCGGCCACCAGCGCCTCGGTGAACCAGTGGGAGATCACGGCGGGCGTCGCGCTGCCGTTCTCGGGTCACTACGAGTTCCGTCCTGAGTTCCGCTACGACGGCTCGGGCGACCCCATCTACAACGGCAAGAAGAGCCAGATGACGCTCACGGCGGCCGCGCTCGCGTACTTCTGAGCCAGCCCGAACAAGTCAGGCAGTCCTAACTAGCAACGGGTGCCCGTCGCGCTTCGGCGCGATTGGCGCCCGTTTTTTTTACGCCGCCCCCTCTGCCTCGACCCGTCGGCGGAGCGCAGCGGTGAGCGGCAGGCCGGATTGGGGGCAGGGCCCTCGCAGGACAGGACCCGTCCCCCCGCGAAGCGCAGCCCCGCTTTGAAGGAGACGGCGAAGCTCCGGACCGTGGTCAGCCCACGAGGCCGAGCATGTCGTTCAGCACGCCCGCCGCCGTGACCGCCGGGCCGGCGCCGGGGCCCGTGATGACGAGCGGGTTGGTCTTGTAGCGCATCGTCGTGAACGCCACCTGGTTGTCGGTGCCCTTGAGCCCGAAGAACGGGCTCGACGGTCCGACGACCTGCAGGCCGACGGTGATCTTCCCCTTGGTGACGCTCGCCACGTAGCGCAGCGTGCCGCCCTTGGCCTTCGCCGCGGCGGCGCGCTTCGACCAGTCGGCGTCCATCGACGAGAGCTTCGCGAGGAACGCGTCGCGCGGCAGGCCGCGCAGCGCCTCGGGCACCAGCGACTCGACCGCGACGTCGGCCGGCTCGCCGGCAAAATCGAGCAGGCGGCCGAGGATGAGCGCCTTGCGCCCCACGTCCATGCCCGAGAGATCGTCGCGCGGATCAGGCTCGGTGTAGCCGAGCTCCATCGCCTGGCCCAGGGCCTGCGAGAACGGCCGGCCCTTGCCCACCTCGGTGAGCAGGAAGCCCAGCGTGCCCGACAGGCAGCCTTCGATCTTCTGCACGCGGTCACCCGACTCGACGAGCTTGCGGTACGTATCGAAGATCGGCAGGCCCGCGCCCACGGTGGCTTCGTAGAAGATGCGCTTGCCCTCGCGCTCGGCCAGGGCCATCAGCGCCTCGGTGTCCGCGCGCGACGCCGAGAGCGGCCGCTTGTTCGCCAGCACGACGTCCATGCCCGCCGTGAGCGCCTGCTTCACCAGGGGCGTCGTATCGTCCGCCGTGACGTCGACCAGCATCGGATCCGTCAGCGCGTGCTGCGCGAGCAGCGCCACGGCCTCGTCGGGCCGCGCCGGCTTGCCGCCCGGCAGCTGCGCCAGCACCTTGCCCGACTTCTTGGCCGCGGCGAGCTGCGCGATCGTCTTTCCCGACAGGCCGCCCGGCTCGAACACGAAGCCGCTGCGATCGATGGCGCCCACGAGGCGCACCGACCGCTTGCGCGCGCCCGTGCCCTTCGCGGCGCCGTTCTTGGAGGCGCCGTTCTTCGAAAGGATCTCGGCCAGCGTGCGGCCGATGAGGCCGAAGCCGAGGAGCACGGCGTCGGTGTGCGTGGGCATCGTCGCCGCGCCGCCGCCGATCTTCGCCAGTTGAAAGGCGCGGTGGATCGCCCGCTGCGCGGCCGCCGAGTCCTTCTGCGCGACGACGAACGAGATGTTCAGTTCCGACGAGCCCTGCGCGATCGCGACGATGTTGATGTTCGCGTGCGCGAGCGCCTCGAAGAGCCGCGCGGCGATGCCGGGCGCGCCCGCCATGCCCAGGCCCACGACGGCCAGCGTCGCCAGCCCCGTCTGCAGCTCGACGCCGTCGATCTCCTGGCGCGCGATCTCCGTCTTGAACTCCTCGGCCAGCCGATCGCGTGCGCGCTTGGCCGCCGCCTCGGGCACCGAGAAGCAGATCGACTGCTCCGACGACGACTGGGAGATCAGCGAGACGCTGGTCCCCTGCTTGAAGAGCGCCTCGAACGTGCGCGCGGCGATGCCCGGCACGCCCAGCATGCCGTTGCCCGTCACGGTCAGCAGCGCCTGACCGCCCGCCGCCGAGAGCGCCTTGACCGGGTACTTGTCCAGCGTGCGGCGCGACGAGATCTCGGTGCCCAGCGCCTTGGGGTCGGCGAAGGGCTTCACGAACACCGGGATCGCCTTCGTCGCCGCGAGGCCCGACAGCGGGATCAGCGCGCGCGGGTGCAGGACCTTCGCGCCGTAGTAGGCCAGCTCCGCGGCCTCACGCGCGTGCAGCTGCGGGATGACGCGCGCATCGGGCACCACGCGCGGATCGGCCGTGAGCAGGCCCGAGACGTCCTTCCACAGCGACACGCTGTCCGCGCCCAGCGCGCGGCCCAGCAGCGTGGCGGTGAGATCCGAGCCGCCGCGGCCCAGCGTCGCGACCGCTTTCGCGTCAGGTTTTCCGTGCTCGCCGTCCTCGAGGGCGGCGACGCCGATGAAGCCCGGCACGACGGGGACGACGCCCGTCTCGGCCAGCGGTCGCAGCACCTTGCGCGCCGCGAGATCCGTGAGCGGCAGGTTGGGCGAGGCGCCGCCGAACGGACCGTCGGTGAAGATGACCTCCAGCGCGTCGACGTAGCGCGCGCGTCCCACGGTGGCGTCGTACGTCGCCGCGAAGATCTGCGCCGAGAGACGCTCGCCGCGCGCCGCGATGAAGTCGCTCGTGCGCGCCGTCAGCTCCTTGAGGACCGTCAGGCTCGACAGCAGGCGGCCGAGCTCGGCGAGAGACGCGTCGATCTCCGCGAGGACGCCCGCGGCGGCCTTGTCGGTGCCCACGGCGGCGCGCGCGATCTCGCGGTAGCGCGAGCGCAGCGCCTCCGTGTCGCGCTCGAGCCCCTCGGGCTCACCCGCCGCCGCGCGGCGCGCGAGCCCGAGCAGCACGTCCGTGACGCCCGCCGGCGCCGAGACGACGACCACGCAAGGCGCGCCACGGCCCTTGATGATCTGCGCCGCGTGGCGGTACGACGCCGCGTCGGCCAGAGACGCACCGCCGAACTTGTGGACCTCGAGGCCGATCGCGGTCTTCGACGCCGGCGTCTTCGCCGCGGACTTGGCCTGGGTTTTCGATTTTCGGACGGTCTTGGGGGCGCTCTTGGACGGCATTTTTTGCGGCCGGAAAATGTATCACGGGTGGTCCCCGGCGGGCAGGGGCGGTAGAGTGAGCCACCTCCATGTCACGTTCGGTCTTTCGTTGCATCGCTGGCTGCCACGGCGACTACGCCCTCGACGAAATCATCTACAAGTGCCCCAAGTGCGGTGACCTCCTCGAGGTCGTGCACGACTTCGAGGCGCTGAAGAAGCGCAGCGCCGCGGCGTGGATCAAGCTCTTCGACGAGCGTTACCTGCGCACCCAGTGGCCGTACGGCTCGGGCGTGTGGGGCAAGAAGGAGTGGGTCCAGCCCCACGTCCAGGACGAGAACGTCGTCTCGATGCTCGAGGGCGGCACGAACCTGCTGTGGGCCGATCGCTACGGCAAGCAGCTCGGCCTCACGGACCTGTGGGTCAAGCAGTGCGGCGTCTCGCACACGGGGTCGTTCAAGGATCTCGGCATGACCGTGCTCGTCTCGACGGTCAAGCAGATGATCTCCGACGGCAAGAACGTCCGCGCCGTCGCGTGCGCATCGACGGGCGACACCTCGGCGGCGCTGGCCGCCTACGCGGCCGCCGCCGGCATCCACGCCATGGTGATCCTGCCGCGCGGCAAGGTCTCGACGGCGCAGCTCGTGCAGCCGCTGGCCAACGGCGCCACCGTGCTGGCGATCGACGGCGACTTCGACAACTGCATGGAGATGGTCAAGCGCCTCGCCGAGGAGGAGGGCGTCTACCTCGCGAACAGCATGAACAGCCTGCGCGTCGAGGGACAGAAGACCGTCGCCATCGAGATGGTTCAGCAGTTCGACTGGGAGGTGCCGGACTGGGTGATCATCCCGGGCGGCAACCTCGGCAACGTCAGCGCGCTCGGCGCCGGGTTCTTGATGATGAAGGAGCTGGGCGTCATCCAGAAGCTGCCGCGCATCTGCGTCGCGCAGGCGGAGGCGGCGAACCCGCTTTACCAGGCGTACAAGAACGGGTGGGATTCGTTCAAGGCGGTCACCGCGAAGCCCACGCTGGCGTCGGCGATCCAGATCGGCAACCCGGTCAGCGTTCGCAAGGCGATCAAGACGCTGAAGACCTTCGACGGCGTCGTCGAGCAGGCGTCCGAGGCGGAGCTGGCCGACGCGTCGGCGCGCGCGGATCGCACGGGCCTGTTCAACTGCCCGCACACGGGCGTGGCGCTGGCGGCGTTGGAGAAGCTGGTGGCGCGAGGCGAGATCAAGCGGCAGGACCGCACGGTGGTGGTCAGCACGGCCAACGGCCTGAAGTTCACCGAGTTCAAGGTCCAGTATCACGAGAAGAAGCTCGCGGCGGTGACGAACCCCAAGTACGCGAACGAGCCGATCCTGTTGCCGAATCAGTACGCGGCCGTGCGCGACGCCGTGAGGCGCGAGCTCAAGACGTAGTCAGCGCTCGCCAAAGGGCGCGCTCAGCGCGCCCGGATCTTGGTGACGAACAGCGTGCCGAGCGCGAAGTACGCGACGGCCACCGCGAACAGCACCGAGTAGCCGAGCGTCGGCAGGCCGAGCGCCGCGCCTCGGCGCTGGCAGGCGTCGAGGATGACGCCGCCCACGGGCGTCGCCAGCACCGACGGCAGGACCAGTGAGACGCTCCACACGCTCATGTCGCGGCCGTGATCGGCGGCCGTGGGCAGCACGTCGGCGGCCAGCGCCCAGTCGGCCACCTGGTACGCGCCCATCCCGACGCCGAACGAGAACCCGGCCGCCAGCACGGCGCTGAAGCGGCCCGTGACGATGAAGACCCCGGCGACCAGCGCCTGGAGCAAGCTCGAGGCGAGGACCAGGCGCTTGCGGCCGTGGCGATCGGCGATGACGCCGCCGGGGACGCTGGAGACGACGGCGCCCAGCAGCGACAGCGCCAAGAAGATGCTCACGCCGGCTTCGGCCGTCGTCGCGAGCGTGCGTCCACTCACGGCGAACACGCGCACGACGTCCTTGAAATAGAACAGCACGAAGCCCTGCACCGTGAAGATGCCCATCATGAAGAGGAAGCGCGTGCCGAAAACCCAGCGGAAGTCGCGCGAGGCGCGGAAGGGCGCCGCGAGGCCCGCCAGAAACGCGCGCAGCCGGAACGGCGGCACGGGCGGCGGCGTGGGCTCGCGAGCGACGGCCGACGACACGAACGCGCACGCCAGCACGAGCGCGCCGAGAGCGCGGTACGTCGCGGCCGCGCCGATGCGCGGGAGCGCGGCGCCGACGCCCGCGCCGGCCGCGCTGCCGAGCAGGTTCATCACCATGAGCCACGCCGACGCGACGCCGCGCCGCTCGGGCGAGACGAGGTCGGGCACGAGCGCGCTGTAGGGCGCGTTCGCGAGGTTGAAGCCGAGCTGTACGAGCACGTACGCGCCCCCGAAGGCGGCGAGGTGCGCCGCGGGGAAGCGGGACGCCAGCATCGCCATGGCCGACAAGGCCGCCGCTTGGACCAGCGCGCCGGCGACGATGAACGGCACGCGCCGCCCCCACGCCGTGCGCACGCGATCGCTCCACGCGCCGACGAGCGGCCCCGCGATCAACGAGACCAGCGCGCCGCCGGCCATGATCGCGCCCACCGTCGCGCCCTTGTGAGCCTCGCCGCCGCGCGCGAGCACCTCGCGCGGCAAGAGGACGAAGTTCAGGCCCGCCAGCTCGGCGCCGGTCGCGAACCACAGCGCGGCCAAGGCCGCGAGGCGCGCCGTCGAAAGTGGGGCTCGTTCTGCGGCGGAGCCCGTCACGCGGCCGCGCTCACCGGCACGCGGGCCGCCAGCCGGGTCCCCGCGCCCGGCCGCGAGGAGAGCTCGAAGGTGCCGCCCAGCTCGCGGACGCGCGCTTGCATGCCGGCGATGCCGCGCCCGCCCGCGCGCCGGTCGCACGGCGAGAAGCCGGCGCCGTCGTCGGCGATCTCCAGCGAGACCTGGCCGCCCGCGGCGCGGAGGCGCGCCGTGATCACGCGCGCGCCGCCGTGCCGGAGCGCGTTCGAGAGCGCCTCCTGAAAGACGCGCGTGACGGCCTGGCGCGTCTCACTCCCCAGCTGCGTCTTGCCGTCGCCCTCGATCTCGATCTCGACGCGGGCGCCCGTGAGGACGGACGCCGAGTTGCCGAAGCGATCCAGCGTCGCCCCCAGCGTGGCCAGATCGGTGGCGCCCGGCGCGATCGCGTCCAGCACCTCGCGCAGCTCGACCAGGCTGCTGCGCGCCGTCTCTTGCAGCGTGCGCAGGATGGGCCGCGCGACCTCGGGCTGCCCCAGCGCCTGCTCCAGCGCGTCGCCGCAGATGCCCATGAGCGCCAGCGACGAGCCGACGCCGTCGTGGATGTCGCGCGCGATGGTGCGGCGCTCCAGCTCCGCGAGGCGCGCGCGCATGCGCCGCCGCTCGTCGCGCCAGCCCGCGCTGGCGATGGCCAGGGTGTGGTAGAGGGCCGCGTCGAACGCCGCGGCCAAAACGGGCCCGCCAATCGCCCACGAGCGAGAGGCGCCCACGTGCAGAAACCAGGGAATCGTGAGCAGCGGCGCGAAGAGGAACGTGAAGAGGAACGCCCAGGACGGTTCGAGCTCCTGGGTCGCGCCGCACACGCCCGCGTAGATCATCGTCGTCATCCACATGAGCGTCTGCGGGCTGCGGCTCACGGAGATGAACGTGAGGCAGATGCCCATGTTGTAGATGACGGCGGTCGCGATCTGGACGTGGAACGCCCAGCGCGCGCGTTGGGCGAGGCGGTAGAGTGGGAAGCCGTTCAGATAGACGCAGACCAGATGCGTCAGGATGAGCGCCGTCGCCGTCAGCGGTGGCACGTGCGCGGCGCGCGTGACGGGCGGCAGCCAGAAGACGACCGCGCAAAGCACGTCCACCCACAAGAAGGAGAAGAAGGTCTTCGCGCCGTCGAACTCGACGAGACCCTTGCGGTACGCCGGCCAAATTCGATAGATACGGTGAGCGCCCACGCGATCGAGCAGCTTACACGTCGCGCGTGGTCGCTCGCTGCATGAAAGTCGAAAGCCGCAGTTTTCTCGTGGTCGAGGACGATCGCCGGCTGCGGGAGCTGCTGGGCTCGGTGCTGTGCCCGCCGGGCTGGAAGGCGATCCTGACCGCGACCGCCGCCGACGCGCTGGCCGCGCTGGCCGCGCGGCCGTCGGTGATCGTGCTCGATCTCGGCCTGCCGGACATGGACGGCGTCGCGCTGATCCGCCGCATCCGTGCGGCCGACGCGGAGCTTCCCGTCGTCGTGCTCACCGTGCGCACGGACGCGGACGATGTCCTCGCGGCGTTCCGCGCGGGTGCGCAGGGCTACCTGCTCAAGGAAGACCTCGGGCGCGGGCTCGGCGCCGCGCTCGAAGAGGCGCTGCACGGCGGCGCGCCGATCTCGCGCGGCGTCGCGCGCCACCTCTTGGCCGAGCTGCGGCGCGGCGAC
>DASZUD010000151.1:0-32266 GCA_035548155.1 Polyangia bacterium | reverse complement strand
CGGGCCCCGCGCGGCTGGCGCTCGGCCGGCTGCTGGCCCGGCTCGGGCGGCCCGAAGACGCGGCGCGCCTGCTGCAGACGGCGGCGCGCGACGCGTCCTCGCGCACGGCGGCGCTGCGCGCGCTGTGCGGCCCGCTGCTGGCGCTGGGCCTGCGCGCGGCGGCCGCCGAGGTGCTCGCACGCCTGCGACGGGAGACCCCCGCCCTGCCCCCCTCGCCCGAGGAGCTGGTCGCGCTCGAGGAGGCGGAGCTGGCCGCCACGGGCCCCGAGGGCGACGCGACGGGGGTCCGGCGCTTTCGAGTGGGCAAGCTGCTGGGCGCGGGCGCGACGGGGCGCGTCTACCTGGCGCACGACAACCTGCTCGGCCAGGCGGTCGCGCTGAAGCTGCTGAGCGTGGGCGCCGCCGCGTCCGGCCCCGAACGCCAGGCCTTCCTGCGCTACGCGCGCGAGGCGGAGGCCGCGGGCCGCCTCCGCCACCCGAACATCGTCGCGCTGCACGACGCCGACCCGACGCGCGGCATGTTCGTGCTCGAGCTGATGCCCGGCGGGACGCTCGCCGAGCGCGTGTCCGCCGAGGGGCCGCTCTCGCTGGCCCACGCGCGGCGGCTCGCGCTGGACGTGCTCGCGGCGCTGGGCGCGGCGCACGAGCGCGGCATCGTCCACCGCGACGTCAAGCCGGCCAACATCTTCTTCGACGCGGCCGGCAACGCGAAGCTCGGCGACTTCGGCGCCGCGCACCTGGCCGACTTCGGGCAAACCCAGACGGGGGGCTTCTTCGGCACCGTCGCGTACATGTCGCCCGAGCAGATCACGGGCGGCGCCATCGGCGGCGAGGCCGATCTGTACGCGCTGGGCGTCACGCTGTTCCACGCGCTCACGGGGCGGCCGCCCTTCCTCGGGCCCGATCTGGTCGCGCAGCACCTCGGCGAGGCGCCGCCCGCGCCGTCGGCGCTGCGCGCGAGCGTGGGGCGCGCGCACGACGACGTGCTCCTGCGCGCGCTCGCCAAGGCGCCCGAAGACCGGTTCGCGTCTGCGGCCGAAATGGCGGCGGCCGTCGCCGCGTGGCCCGCTGACGACACGAGCCCTGCGGCGATCGCCGGCCCGGTGGCCGCCGCCGACCCCGCGCCGGCGGGCGCGGTGGACGACGAGGCGTGCGAGCTGGGCACGACGGCGCGAGGCCGACTGCTGCGCCGGCGCGACGCGCGCACGGGCCGCCTGATCCTGGTCGAACAGGTCGACGCGCCGCTCGACGAAGGCCAGCTCGTCGACCTGCGCCATCGCGCGGCCGCGGGCGGACCTCACGTGCAGCGCGTGCTGCGCGTCTCCGACGACAAGCGCGAGATCTGGTACGAGCTCATCAGCGGCGAGCCTCACCCCGCCGCGGACGCGACCGCCGGCGAGCGTGCGGCGCTCGACTCCGCGGCGACGGCGGCGGCCTTCGCGCTGACGCACTTCGCCCGCACCGACGGCGGCCCCGTGTGGCTCGTCGCGCCCCCAGGCGGCCCGCCGGCCTGACGGCAACGGGCTCACGTCGTGGGCCTGCACGCCCTGCACCTTCGCGACCGCGGTCGCGACCGCTAGTTCGTGAAGACCTGCGTGAAATAGAGCGGCACGGCGCCGCTCACGGGCGTCCCCGGCGTCACGCCCACCCCGAGACGCGTCGCGCGCGGCTCGACGACGTTCGCGCGGTGCCCGGGGCTCGACATGAAGCCGCTCTCCACCTCTTGCGCCGAGAGCGCGAGCGCGACGTTCTCGAGGACGAGCCCGGGATCGAGCCCGCCCTTGCGCACGCGATCGAGGGCCGTGCCCGTGCGCGGCGAGACGTGGCCCACGTAGTCGTGCTCGGCCATGTCGCGGCTGTGCGCGCGCGCGATCGCGGCGAGCCGCTCGTCCCACACGACGGGCTGGAGGCCGGCCGCGGCCCGATCGCGGTTCACGAGCGCCAGCACCTCTTTCTCGACCCGATCGACGGACGCTCGCCCCACGTGCGTGCCCGCTGCGCGCGGCGCGAGGGCGGGCGGATCGACGGCGCAGTAGATCGGAAAGTTGGCGAGCACGGCGGTGCCGTGCACGTCCTCGGCCATCACCTCCACCTGGTACTTCCCGCTCGTCGCGCACGCGATCTTGCCGCGCACCCACCCCTTGCGCGCCGATGGCTCCTGCTCCGCCACCTTCCCGTCGGGCGAGGTCACGACGACGCGCGCGTCGCGGTAGCGCCCCGTGAGCTTGCCCTCGACGGCGGTCGACGCGCCCGCCTCCAGCCGGCGGGGCACACGCTCGAGCGCGACGTGCGTCTCCTGCAGCGCGACGACCGCGTACATGAGATCCCCCGTGCGATCGACGCCGACCCCGATGCGCGCGACGGGGCTCTGCTTGTACACGGCCTCGACCTGCTTGAGCACCTGCGCGCGGATCTCGCGATCGGCGCCCGCCGTCGCCCGCGAGAGCAAGAGGTGCGGCGACGGCTCGGCGATGCCGTAATGGGTCAGCAGGAAGTCGATGACCTCCAGCGACGGGAGGTCGTCGCCTCGCAGGTTGTGCGCGAGATCGTTCATCGCGGCGTCCAGGCGCGGATCGCCCACGGGCTTGGGCCGGTGCTCCCGCTTCGCGAGAGCGATCACATCCTTCACGATCCCGACGCGCAGTCGATCCGGCGCGACGAGGCGCTCGTCGCCCTTGCCGGACGTGGCGGCGTACACCTGCGCGCCTGCGTGCGCCGGCTTGAGCGGCGGCTCTTGCGGGCGCTCGGGGCGCTCGGTCGACGCCGCGCCCTCTGGCGCCGCCGCGGGCGGCTCGGGCGGAGGACTCTTCTTCGGCACGGGCGCGCGCGGCGCCTCGGGCGGCTGCGCCGTCCGCGCTGTCTCGGTGCTCGCGCACGCGCTCCCGACGAGCGCGAACGCCACCAGCACGAAGCGAGACGTGCGAGATGCTCCCATCATCGAGTGGCGCGGCCGGCGGGGCTCCCCGTTGCCGCGTCGGGCCACCTTACCAAAACGAGGTGGGCCCTAGGCAAGGCCCTGCAGCGCGCACAAAAAAAGAAACGGGGCGCGCGGCTCGTCGCCGGGCGCCCCGTTTGCGCTTCCGCTTTTGCGGCTACTTCTTGCTCTTGCCTCCGGCCTCGCCCTTGACGGCCGCGGTCGCCTTCTTGTCGGCGGCCGGCGCCACCGCGGGGCCGTGCCCCACGGCGACGGCGGGCGCTGCGGCGGGGGCCGTCGCGACGTTGCCCTTCTCGTCGCCGAACACGAGCTCGCCGAACTTGTCGAGCGCGTGGAAGTCACCCACCATCGGCGGCGACCAGCCCGAAGCCTGCTGCGGCTTGCCCTGCGGCATGTCCATCCGGAACATGTTGAAGCGCCACTTGTCGCCCACGACGGGCGGGATCTTGACCGTCGAGTCCTTGTCCAGCCCCTTGACGTCCTCGAGTGGGATCGCCACTTCGACGGTCCAGCCCTTGTCCTTGTCCTCGCGCTTGTTCAGCGTGCCGTCGACGGCCACCTTGGCCTGCAGCTTCGAGTTCCACGAGTAGGGCTTCCTCTTCGGATCGATCGAGTCCTCGTACTTGCGGTACGTGGGCAGGTACGTGTCGAACACGTTGCCGTTCGGCGCGAACTGCAGCTCGACGTAGGTCTTGCCGTTCCCGTCGGCGTCGATCATCAGCTCGTCCGCCTCCTGCGTCCACAGCTTGTCGTCGCGGTTGGTCAGGTTCGCCCACACGTCGCTGTCCTGGTTCTCGAACGCGACGTAGAGGTACTTGCTGTCCCACGCCAGCTTGGCCTCGGTCTTCTGGTCGGCGGGGCTGCCGTTCATCGTGTTGGTGAACGGGCCCGTCGACGGGACGTCCTTCCACGCGGCGTCGTCCAGCTTGCCGTCGATCTTCGGTCCCTTGGCGATCTTGCGGGCCACGTACGTCTTGCGCGCCACGAGCTTCGGCGTGACCTTCACGGGGATCGCCGCCGCGATCACGCGGCCCTCGGCGTCGTGCGCGCCCGACTTGATCGGCAGGCGCGCGTTGCCGCGCCAGAAGCCCGTCAGCACGTTCAGCGTGTCCCAGGACCAGTTCGCGGGCAGGCGCACGGTGTGCTCGTCGCGGATGATCTCGCCTGCTTTCCAGGCCGACGGCGGGTACTTGCCCTTGACGGCCGCGTGGTCGACGTTGATGTAGCCCTGCTTGTTCGGGCCCTCGAGGTGCGTGAACGGCTTCCAGCCGTCGCCGGGCGACGCCACGACCTTCCAGTAGTGCGTCAGCTTGATGTCGCGGCCGGGCTCGGGCGTCGCCGGATCCACGTCGAGGCCGAGGTACACGACCTTGCCGTCGAGGTCCGCGTTGACCGCGTACTTCGGCGAGGGCGCCGTCGCGAGGATGTTCTGCTTCGCGACCTTGAGGTCCTCTTCGTTCGGCTTCTCGTCGTCCTGCTCGACGCAGGCGCCAAAGAGGAGCGCCGCGCACGTAGACACCAACGTCAGCTGGACCAGGCTCCGCAACGGGGGCTTTCGCATGGGGGGCTTTTTATCGCCCGTTCCGGGGTTTTGCAATCGGACGTGACGCGGCATAGGCCGGTTTCCGGCCTTTTTGCCACGACGCTCTGCGCGCTGTTACGATGGTCTCGAGGCGCCGTGCGCACGCTGCTCATCGTCCCCGGCCTGTTCGGCACCGAGATCCACGACCCGCAGAAGGGGCCCATCTGGGGGCCGTTCAGCTGCCTTTTCCGCGGGCCGCTCATCGGCGAGCTTCCGCAGGCGCGCGGCCGCGCCGGGCGCGTGCTGTTCGGAATCACGGTGGGCCCTTTCGTTCTTTACGACATCATCGGCCAGCTCCTGCGCGCGCTCGGCCGAGCCGGCTACCGCCTGGGCGAGAACACCTTCGTCCACGCCTACGACTGGCGGCAGCGGGTCATCGAAGAAGGTCCGGGGCTCGCGGCGGAGATCCGGCGCCTGGCCGAGACCTCGGGCGGGCCCATCGACCTTCTCGGTCTTTCGAACGGCGCGTGCACGTTGCGCGCGGCGTTCGTCGTCGATCGTGCCCTTCCCGTCGAGCGGGTCGTCCTCTCGGGCGCGCCGCTCGCCGGCTCGGTCGAGACACTGTCGGTCCTGCACTCCGGCTTCCAGTTCGCGCCGCTCGGCCGCACCGTCTCGCCCGAGGAGTTCGTCGCCTGCCGCGGCTCGATGGACTCGATCCCCTCGCCCGCGACGGCCGCGTTCATGGACGTCGACGATCGCGGGAATGACGGCTCCTACGACCTTTACGACCTCGCCACCTGGCGGCGCTTGCGCCTGTCGGTGTTCCGCGGCGACCCCGACCGCGCCGGCTGGGTCGACGCGGTCGGCGAGCGGCTGACCGACCTCAGCGAGACCTGGCGCTACCTCGAGAACGCGGCCGTTCCCAAGAACCTCACCTGCGTCTGCGGCGACGGCTTGCCCACGCAGCGGCGCATCGTGGTCCGGGGCGGCCGCGTGCGCCTGCCCGGTGAGGGGAACCTGCGCGGGCTGCCCGCCGAGGCCATCGTCGAGGGCGACGGGACGGTGACCCTGGAGAGCGCGCGGTCGTGGGCCGGCGCGCGGCCGCACGTGATCAAGATCCCCGTGCGCCGTCACCGCGACGTCGTGCGCGCGCCGCGCGCCTTCGAGGCGATCCTCGAAGGGCTGCGCTGACCTGACTAGCGCGCTTCGACGGCCCGGCGCTTGTACGGCGTCGCGAGGACGCGCACGGACACCCGCGCGGCAATCTCGCTGATGAGGATCGGCGTGCCCGGCGCGAGCGCGTCGTCGTCGAAGAGCTGCGACGCGGCCGCCATGGCCTCGTCGACGTGCCGGTAGACGCCCATGAGGCGCTCGCCGCAGACCAGCGCGTATTGCCCGGGGAAGGTCCGCAGCAGCTCCTCTTTCATCGATTCGAAGGTGCGGGCGGCATCGGAGGCGAGCATGTCTTCAACCATCGGGCCGCCGATCGCGGTGGTCAAAAAACTCACCTGACGACGGGCTTGCGGCCGCACGGCCGTCGGCATCTACTGGGTGCGGGGATGCGCAACACCCTCACCCAGATCCGCACCTTCCTGTCGGCGAACCCATACACGGCCGCCGCGACGCAGAGGCTCTCGGGGCGCGCGCGCGCGGCGTTCTTCATGTACCGCCTGTCGCTGCGCATCCTGTTCCAGTGGGCGCACGACAAGTGCCCGCAGCAGGCGGCGGCCCTCGCCTTCCAGACGGCGCTGTCGCTGGTGCCGGTCACGGCGATCGCCTTCAGCATCCTGCGCGCCCTCGGCTCGCTGGACGCCGAGTCGCAGCTCTTGCGCTTCGTGGCCGACCACATCCTGCCGCAGATGTCGGACGTCACGGAGCGCATCGCGGACTTCTCGCGCAAGGTCAGCATCGGCGCGCTGGGCGGCGCGGGCCTGCTGTTCACGCTCGTGACCTGCTACTCGCTCTACAGCTACGTCGAGAAGATCTTCAACGACATCTGGCGCGTCGGGCAGCGGCGCACGCTCATCGGCAAGTTCCTCACGTTCTACGCCATGCTGACGCTGCTGCCCGTCGTCGCGGGCGCGTCGCTCTACTGGTCGGGCAAGCTCGTCGAGTCGAACTCCGTCTCGCGCTTCCTGGCGCCGCTGCTGTTCGAGGTCGCGGGCCTGATGCTCATGAACAAGCTCCTGCCGCGCACGAACGTCAACTGGACGTCGGCGCTCACGGGCGCGCTGGTCACGGCGGTCCTGCTCGAGCTCCTCAAGATCCTCTTCGTGAAGTTCGCGGCCGCCATCCTGCTCAAGAGCTACAGCGGCGTCTACGGACCGCTGGGGCTCGTGCCGCTCGTGCTGGTGTGGATCTACTCGTCCTGGCTGCTCGTGCTGCTGGGCGCCGAGATCGCGCACTCGACGCAGAACCTGCGGCTGCTCGAGGCCGAAGATCGGCGCCGCAGCGGTGACGCGCCCATCAACGGCCTGCTGGCGGCGCAGCTGCTCGCGGCGATCGCCGCGGCGCACGAGACGGCGGGCGTGGGCTACCCCAAGGAGCAGCTGGCCACGGAGTTCGGCCTCACGCCCGACACCGTCGAGTCGATCATCGGGCGCCTCAAGACGCGCGGCCTCGTCGCCGAGGTGCACGGCGACATCCGCGGGTTCATCCCGGGGCGCTCGGCCCGCACGATCACGCTCGACGACGTCCTCACCGTGTTCCGGGCGACGGACCTCGAGATCGCGAACGGCACGACGTCGGAGGCGCTGACGACGCTGGTGGCCGAGATCGACCAGACGCGCCAGCGCCGCATCGCGGGCGTCACGATCGCCGACCTCATGCCGCCGCGCGCCGCCCGTGAGGCGCTGCCGGGGATGGCGGTCGCGCCCAAACGGGACTAAGAGGACTGAGAAAGCCCATGTCGACGCGACCTCCAGCCGTTCGCCTACCCGCCGTCGCGGGTGCGTTTTATCCCGAAGACCCGGCGACCGTGGCGGCTGACGCGCACAGGCTCGCGTCGCCGCGCGCCGAGACGCCGCCCGGCAAGACGATCGCCGCCGTGTGCCCGCACGCCGGCTGGATGTACTCGGGCGCGCTCGCGGGGCGCCTCGCCGCAGCCGTCGAGGTCCCGACGCGCGTGCTGGTGCTGGCCCCGAACCACACGGGCAGCGGCGCGCGCGGCTCCGTGTGGCCGGGCGGCGTGTGGCGCTTCCCGGGCGCCGACATTCCGGTCGACGCGGCCTTCTGCCGCGCGCTGTGCGAAGAGTCCACGCTGCTCGAGCCCGACGCCGACGCCCACGTCGACGAGCACGCCATCGAGGTGATCGTGCCGCTGCTGGCGGCGCGCCAGCCCGCGCTGCACATCGCGCCCGTCGTGCTGGGCGGCCTCTCCTTCGGCGAGTGCGAGACGCTCGCGGGCGCCATCGCGCGCACGATCAAGGCGGCCGACGGCCCCACGCTGATCGTCGCCTCGTCCGACATGAACCACTACCTGCCCGACGACGAGACGCGCGCGCTCGACGCCGTGGCGCTCGCGCCGCTCGAGGCGCTCGACGGCCACGGCCTCTTTCGCACGGTGCGCGAGCACGGCATCACGATGTGCGGCGTGATCCCCGCGACCGTCGCGATCCTCGCCGCGCGCGAGCTGGGCGCGACGAAGGCCACGCGCATCGGCTACGCCACCAGCGCCGACGCGGGCGGCGATCGCCACCGCGTCGTGGGCTACGCCGCCGTCGCGATCAGCTGACGGCGCGCCGCGACCACGGGCCTCTTTCGCGCGGAGCTCCGGCCCCGCACGTCGTCAGACGTTCAGCGTTTCGCGCTTGTACTCGCGGAACTTGTCGGTCGCCTCGTCGTGCGCGCGCACGACGCAGGTGAGCGACCGGCCGTCGATCTCGTAGACGTTGTAGCGGGAGCGGCGGTCGGCGTCGCCCGCGTACGAGGCCGAGCCGGCGCCGACGACCGGGATGGGCGCGCCGCCCGGACCTTCGAGCGTCGCGCGCTCGTCGGCGTGATCATGGCCGTGGATGACGAGCTCCGCGCCCGTGCGCGCGAGCACCGCCGCCAGCGCCGAACGATCGCGCAGGTTCCGGTGTTCGCCTTCCTTGATCATGACGGGCGGGTGGTGAATCAGGACGACGCGCGTCTTGCCCACGAGCGCCGGCGAGGCGAGCACGGCCTCGATGCGCGCGAGCTGGGCAGCGCCCACCTCGCCCCAAGCGCCGAGGTCGCCCGTCGGCACGCAGCTCGAGATGCCGATCAGCGCCACGCCGCCGCGCAGGCGCACGAACGGGTATCGATCCTCGGCGCCCGGCGCGACGTCGCACGTCTGGTGCGCCGCGAACAGGCGCTCGAAGACGCGCTTCTCGACGACGTCGGCGACGTAGGTGTCGTGATTCCCCGGGATGACCGTGACGGAGTCCGCGGCGGCGCCGAGGCCGTCGATCCAGCGCAGCGCCGTCTGCCACTCGGGCTCGATCGAGATGTTCGACAGATCGCCCGTGAGCGCGACGTGATCCACGGCCTGCGCGCGCAGGTCGTCGCGCAGCGCGGTCAGCAGCTCCATCTTGTGCTTGCGCGTGCGGTTGACCACCAGGTTCAGCGCGCCGACGACGCGCTTGCCGACGAAGCTGGGCACGTGCCCGAGCCCCAAACCGTCGAAGCCGCGAAAGTGCGGGTCGGTGACGTGCGCGAGCCGGAACACGGGCCTGAGTTTACGATCCGGAGCCCGGCGGCGCTGGCGGAATCGGCGCGAGGTCCGGGTCCTCGGCCAGGAACTGGATCTCCGAGAGCACGCCGAAGTGGTCCGAGGCGAACAGACGCTCGCCGCCCGCGAGCACCATCGGCTCCTCGAAGATGAGGCGCGCCTCGTGCACGGTGCCGCGGCGGTCGCGCCGCGTCGGCGTCACGAAGATGTAGTCGAGGCGCCGGTCGGCGCGCAGCCAGTACATGCGGTCGCGGTAATGGTTCTCGCGCGCCCACGTGTAGCCCGGCTCGTGCGGGTGAATCATGTCCCACGTGTCCTGATAGTAGACGCGCCGCCCGGCCAGCGTCGTGAGCCCGCGCATCCAGCGCATCTCGTCACTGTCGGGCACGGCGTTGAAGTCGCCCATGACCACCTGCGGGGCGTCGTTCTTGTGCGCCGTGACCACCTCGTCGAGCACGAGCACCTGATCCTCGCGCTTGCGGCCCTCGTGCTCGCGGAACGAAAGGTGCGTCGTGTGCGCCCACACCTGCCCGAACTCGCTGTCGATGCGCGCCGACAAGACGATGCGCCCTTCGCTTTCCTGGCTGTGCGGCAGCACGCGAGACTCGTGCGCGCCGATCGGGTGCTTCGAGAGGATCGCCAGCCCTTCGTGCCCGCCGCCCCACGCCGTCGCGGACGCGAAGACGTAGTTCCAGCCCTGCTGGCGCGCGAGGATCTCGGCCTGGTTCATGATGCGGCCCGGGACCTCGCGCACCTCTTGCAGCGCGACCACGTCGGGCAGCACGCCGGCCAGCTTGTCGGAGACGAGATCGAGGCGCTGCTGCCAGGGACCATTCTCGCCCCACAAGTTCAGCGTGACGAACCGAAGGTGGCGAGCTTTGGCCATTTGGAACGCGCCCGTTCTCCGCATTTGCCGACGACGCCCGGAGCGCTCAGGGCCCTCGATACGTGCAGCGGCTGTCGTAGGTCTCCCAGATCGTCACGGCCGAGAGCTCGGGCACCTTGGCCCGCACGGCCCGCCAGACGTAGACCGCGATGTTCTCGCACGTCGAGTTCTCGAGGCCGGGGACGTCGTTCAGGTTCTGGTGGTCGAAGCGCTTGAACAGCTCCTCCCACGCCTCGTCGATGACGCCGAAGTCGATGAGCCAGCCGGTCTGCTCGTTCACGGGCCCGCGCACCTCGAGCTCGACCTTGTAGCTGTGCCCGTGCACGCGGCGGCACTTGTGCCCCTCCGGCACGCGCGGCAGGCTGTGCGCCGCCTCGAACCTGTACTCCTTGACCAGCTCGACGTTCACGGGCCGCACAATAACACGGCCGTTTACACGTCCACCTTGAACCCGAGCTCGACGTCGCACCCGGCCTGACCGCCGCGGATGCCCCAGTTCTCGCGCGGTATCTCCCGGAGCACGATCTTGACGTGGTCCCTCGGGATCCCGAGCGCCTCGAGGTTCAGCACGATCGTGCGGTACAGGGCCCGCTTGGCATCGAGCGATCGTCCGGCGAACGCGTCGATGCTGACGTGGGTGTAGAGGTCCGGCTTTGCCCGCTCGGGCGGGCACGCGAACCGGTGCGGCGCGTGGGCCACGAGACGCACGTTCCGGTCGCCCGGCAAGATCTTGAAGGCTTCGCGCAGCGCCGCGTGCACGGCGTCGATGATCGCGGTCTCCTCGTCCGCAGGGATGCTTCGGCGGATCTCTATCAGGACGCTGGGCATGTGGCTCTCCAGCCCCGATGATAGGCGTCGCGATCGGAGCGCACTACCGAGATCGCGTCAAAGGCCGTGGTTCGAATCGGGATCGCGTCCCGTCGTCGCGAACGGCGTGTTCGCCCACGGCAGCTGCGGCCGCGCGAACAGGTAGCCCTGGCACAGGTCGCCGCCCAGGCTGACCAGCGTCTCGCGCTCGGCCTCCGTCTCGATGCCCTCGGCGATCATCTTGATCCCGAGTTCCTGGCAGAGCGCGACGATCGACGACAGCAGCTTCTGCTTCATGGGCGAGCGGTCGAGCCCGCGGATGAGCGACATGTCCACCTTCACGACCTCGGGCTCGAGGTGCGCGAAGCTGGCGAGCCCCGCGTACCCGGCGCCCAGATCGTCGACGGCGATGCGGTAGCCGAGCGCCCGCAACTGGGCGACGCGGTTGCCCACGTCGCGGATCTTGTCGATGGGCGCGCGCTCCGTGATCTCGAGGACCACCGACTTGGCGTGCTTCGACAGCGGCGCCCGCGCCGAGAACAGCGATTCGTCGTCCAGCTCGAGGGCGTGGACGTTGACGAAGAGGAGGCCCCCCGACGGCAGCTCGTCCGCCGTGCGCGCGACCCGATCGCGGATGACGCGCCCGAGCTCTTGCAGGCGGCCCAGGCGCTCCGCGGCCTCGAAGAGGTCGGGCGGCGATCGCAGCGTAGGCTCCTTGTTGCGCACGAGCGCCTCCCAGGCGAACACGTGCTGCTCCGACCAAGAGACGATGGGCTGGTAGGCGACCCACAGCGTGCTGAGGGCGTTCTCGAAGCGCGCCTCCAAGCTGGCCCGGTCGCCGAGCGCCTTGCCGTCCATGTGGAACAGCTCCAGCGCCTCGCGCTTGATGCGCGCCATCTGATGAAGGCGCACCGCCCGCGTGACGACGTCCTCCAGCTCCTGGCCCTCGATGGGCTTGATGAGGTAGAGGAGCGCGCCGTACTCCATCGCCTCGACGGCGCTCTCTATGGCGGGACCGCCCGTTATCAGGATGACCGGGACGTCCAAGTCGTGCTCGCGCACGGCGCGCAAGAGCGCGATCCCGTTCATGCCCGGCATCGCGATGTCGCTCAGGATGGCGTCGAAGCTCCTCTGGCTGGCCAGCGTCGCCGCCTCGGTGCCGTCGTGCGCGATGGTCACGCTGAACCCGGCGGCAGACAAGACGCGGCCGAACCCGCGCGCGGTCGGCACGTCGTCGTCGACGACCAGCACCCGACCGCGGCCCGGGTTGTCGCCCGTGGGCACCCCGGGCGCACCCGTGGCGGCTTGGTCCTTCCCTGCCATCGAAGACGGCCAATCGTCAGGATGACGCGAAGAATTGAGACGTCCCGCGTCGACAAAAGTCACGAGTTGGCCGCTCCGGCCCCGAGGCGGGTCGAGCGGCGCCCCGCGCAGGTGCAAACATCGACGGCGGCGCGGGAATCCGGGGTGAACGCCCTTCCGCGCAAGAGCGTGTCACGCTATACCCTTCCGGTTTCGCATTGGAAGTTCCAACCCCGCCTGACGGCGCTGGAGAATGCTTGGAAATGAGTGCAATCGAACGGGAATTTCTTGACGCTGCGCGGACTGGCCGTCCGCAGGTCGAGCCGGCGCAGCTCAAGACCTACTACCACCAGATGCTCGCGATCCGGCGCATCGAGGAGGCCCTCGCGAAGGCCTATGCGCTCCGCAAGTTCGGTGGGTTCTTGCACCTCTACATCGGCCAGGAGGCCGTGGCCGTGGGCTCGCTCGCGGCGCTCAAGCAGGACGACTACGTCTTCACGACGTACCGCGACCACGCCCACGCCTATGTCAAGGGCATGTCGGCGCGCGCCATCATCGCGGAGCTCTTCGGCAAGGAGACGGGCTGCTCGAAGGGCCTCGGCGGCTCGATGCACCTCTTCGACGCCCCGAACCACTTCATGGGCGGCTACGGCATCGTCGGCGGGCACATCCCGCTGGCGGCCGGCACGGCCTTCGCCTCGAAATACCGCAACGACGGGCGCGTCACCCTGTGCTTCTTCGGCGACGGCTCGGTCGCGCAGGGCGCGTTCCACGAGGCGGTGACGCTGGCGACGCTGTGGCGCCTGCCGGTGGTCTTCATCTGTGAGAACAACCTCTACTCGATGGGCACCCCGCTCTATCGCTCGATGTCGGTGGCCGACATCTCGCAGAAGGCGCTCGCCTACGGCATGGCCCGCGACAGATTCGACGGCTACGACGTCCTGCGCGTGCGCGACCGCATCGCCGAGGCCGTGCGCAGGGCCCGCAACGAATCGATGCCGACGCTCATCGAGATCGTGACCTACCGCTTCCGCGGCCACTCGATGTCCGACGCCGGGCTCTACCGCACGAAGGAAGAGGTCGAGGAGCAGAAGAAGCGCGATCCCGTGGCGATCGGCCGCGACTACCTGGTGGGCGCGAAGGTGCCCGAGAAGGAGATCGAGGAGATCGAGGAGAAGGTCCGCGCCGAGGTGGACGACGCCGTCCAGTTCGCCGACGACAGCCCCGAGCTCGCCTTCGAGAAGCTCGAGTCGTTCACGTACAAGGAATAAGGACGGACATCGACATGCGTACCCTTGCCTACCGAGACGCTCTCAACGAGGCCCTCGCCGAGGAGATGGAGAAGGATGACCGCATCTTTCTCATGGGCGAAGAGGTCGGCCACTACAACGGCGCCTACAAGGTGTCGAAGGGCCTGCTCGCGAAGTTCGGCGAGCGGCGCGTGATCGACACGCCGATCGCCGAGAACGGCTTCGCCGGCGTGGGCATCGGCGCCGCGATGGTGGGCCTGCGCCCGGTCATCGAGTTCATGACGTGGAACTTCTCGATGGTCGCCGCCGATCAGCTCATCAACAACGCCGCGAAGATCCGCCAGATGTCGGGCGGGCAGTTCACGCTGCCGATCGTCTTTCGCGGTCCGGGCGGCTCGGCGCACATGCTGGCCGCGCAGCACAGCCAGTGCACCGAGGCGATGTGGGCACACATCCCCGGCCTCAAGGTCGTCATGCCGGCGAACCCGAAGGACGCGAAGGGCCTCCTCAAGAGCGCCATTCGCGACGAGAACCCCGTGGTCTTCATCGAGGGCGAGATCATGTACGGCGACACGGGCGAGGTCCCGGAGGGCGAGTACACGATTCCGCTGGGCGTCGGCGAGATCAAGCGCGAGGGCAAGGACATCACCATCATCGGCTGGTCGAAGATGGTGAAGGTCGCGCTCGCGGCCGCCGACCTGCTGGCCGCCGAGGGCATCGAGGTCGAGGTGCTGGACCCGCGCACGATTCGCCCGCTCGACGAGGAGCTCATGGTCGAGTCGGTGAAGAAGACGGGCCGCTGCCTCATCCTCGAGGAGGGCTGGCCCTTCAACGGCGTCGGCGCCGAGATCGCGTATCGCGTCGGCCGCCGCTGCTTCGACGACCTCGACGCGCCGGTCGAGCGCCTCACGGGCGCCGACATGCCGATGCCGTACAACCACCACCTCGAGGTCCAGTGCATCCCGGACGCGGCGCGCGCCGTCGCGGCGGTCAAGAAGCTGCTGTATTTGGAGTAGCCGCGGCTGGTGTAGCAACGCTTCGCAACGATCTCTCCTGCTCTCCTGCTCTCCTGATCCCGCTCGCACTCCACGCGAGCGGGCTGTCCCAATAAAGGAACGGAATGGCAACGATCCTGGATATGCCGCAGCTGTCCGACACGATGAAGATCGGCGTGATGCGGAAGTGGCGGAAGAACGAAGGCGACAAGATCTCTCCGGGCGAGGTCCTCGCCGAGGTCGAGACCGACAAGGCGACGATGGACTTCGAGGCCTTCGACGAGGGCGTGCTGCTCAAGCGCCTCATCGCGGACGGCGCGTCCGTGCCGGTCGGAACGCCGATCGCCATCATCGGGAAGGCCGGCGAGGACATCGCCGCGCTGATCACGCAGGCCGCTTCGCGCGCCGGTGGCAAGGCCGCGCCGGCGAAGCCCGAGCCCGCCAAAGCGGCAGTGTCCGCGCCTGCTCCGGCCCCGAAGGCCGTGCCCACGGCGGCGCCCGCGCCGGCGCCGAAGGCCGCGCCGCCTCCGCGCGCCGCGGCGCCCGCGCCGGCCGTCACCGCCGGCAAGGTGCTCGCCTCGCCGCTCGCGCGAAAGCTCGCGACCGATCTCGGCATCGACCTGCGCACCGTCCAGGGCTCGGGCCCGCAGGGCCGCATCGTCGAGCGTGACGTGAAGGCCGTGGCCAACGGCGCAGCCCCCGCGCAGGCCTCGGTCGACTGGCACGCCGCCGAAGAAGCACCGCAATCCACGCCGCCTACGGCGGGGTTTGCCGCCCCGGCTGCGGCGCCGCCCGTGTCGGCTGCCGCTCCCCTGCCCGCTCAGCTCGTCCCCGAGCGCCGCGCCGAGGCTCGTCCTGCCGCCGCGCCTCCCTCCGACGACATCGTCAAGCCGCTCTCGATGATGCGGCGGACGATCGCGACCCGTCTCGTCGAGGCGAAGTCGACCATCCCGCACTTCTACCTGACGGCCGACGTCGACATGGACGCCGCGATGGAGTTCCGCGAGCAGGTGGCGCAGGTCCACGGCGCGAAGCTCTCGGTCAACGACCTCGTGCTCAAGGCGGCCGCGCTCGCGATGCGCCGCGTGCCCGAGGCGAACGCCTCGTTCACCGAAGAGGCCATCATCCAACACGCGCGCGTCGACATCGGCATGGCCGTGGCCATCGAGGACGGCCTCATCACGCCCGTCATCCGTGACGCCGACAAGAAGACCATCGGCCAGATCGCCACGGAGGCGCGCGAGCTGGCGAAGCGCGCGCGCGACCGCCGGCTCAAGCCCGACGAGTACACGGGCGCGACGTTCTCGGTCTCGAACCTGGGCATGATGGGCATCCGTGACTTCCAGGCCATCATCAACCCCCCCGAGGGCGCGATCCTCGCCGTCGGCGCGGTCCGCAAGGAGCCGGTCGTCAAGGGCGACAAGATCGTGATCGGCCAGCGCATGTCCCTCACGATCTCGTGCGATCACCGCGTGGTCGACGGCGCGCTCGGCGCCAAGGTGCTCCAGGCGATCGTGAGCATCCTCGAGAAGCCCATCTCGCTGGCGTTTTGAGTCGAGTTGCTCCGACGGGGGGCCGGCTCGCGGCCGCTCGCTGGCTGGTTCACGTCGGGGCCCCCTCGCTCCGCGCGGCAAAGCCGCGCTTCGCTCGCTCTTCACTGTAGAAAGAGAACATGGCTGAGAAATTCGATCTCGTGGTCGTCGGGGCTGGCCCCGGTGGATATGCGGCGGCGCTCCGCGGAGCGCAGCTCGGCTTCAAGACGGCCTGCATCGAGCGTGAGCGGCCGGGCGGCATCTGCCTGAACTGGGGCTGCATTCCGACCAAGGCGCTGCTCAAGTCGGCCGACATGATGCGCCACGCGCAACACGCCGCCGATTACGGCGTCATCATCAACGGGCCGATCACGTTCGACTGGAACAAGGTGATCTCCCGCAGCCGCGGCGTCGCCGAGAAGATGGCGAACGGCATCGAGTTCCTCTTCAAGAAGTACGGCGTGACGCACATCCACGGCACGGCCAAGCTCACGGGGCGCGGCAAGCTCGAGGTCGAATCGAAGTCCGGCAAGCTCGCCATCGAGACGCCGCGGACGATCCTGGCGACCGGTGCGCGCGCGAAGCTCCTGCCGGGCATCGAGCCCGACGGCGACCGCATCATCACCTACCGCGAAGCGATGGTGCTGCCCGAGGTGCCGAAGTCGATGGTGGTCATCGGCGCGGGCGCCATCGGCATCGAGTTCGCCGACTTCTGGAACGCCTTCGGCGTCGACGTGACCGTCATCGAGTTCATGCCGCGCATCCTCCCCATCGAGGACGAGGACATCTCGGCATCGCTGACGCGCGTCCTGAAGAAAAAGGGGATGAAGATCCTCACGGGCACGAAGACGACGGGCATCAAGGTGAACGGCAAGACCGTCACGACGTCGTACGTGGGGCCGGACGGCAAGGAAGAATCGATCACGTCCGACCGCGTCCTCGTGGCCGTGGGCGTGCAGGCGAACGTCGAGGGCATCGGCCTCGAGGGCATGGGCGTGCAGCTCGACCGCGGCTTCATCAAGGTCGACGACCAGTACCGCACGACGAGCCCCGGGATCTGGGCCATCGGCGACTGCGCAGGCCCGCCCGCCCTCGCCCACGTGGCGACGGCCGAGGCCGTGCGCACCGTCGAGGCGATGGCCGGCAAGCACGTCGTGCCGATCGACTACGGCGCCATCCCCGGCTGCACCTACTCCGACCCCGAGGTCGCGTCGATCGGCAAGACCGAGGCGCAGGCGCGCGAGGCCGGCATGGACATCTCCGTCGGCAAGTTCCCGTTCAACGTGAACGGCAAGTCGGTCGGGGCCGGCCACCTCGAGGGCTTCATCAAGGTGATCGTCGACAAGGGGAACCACGACCGCGTCGTGGGCGTGCACTGCGTCGGCTACGGCGTGACCGATCTCATCGCCGAGATCTCGACGGCCATGGCGTCCGAGGCCACCGCGCACGAGATCATGGCCGCCATTCACCCGCACCCGACGCTCTCCGAAGTCATGATGGAGGCGACGGGCGTGGCCCTCGGCGAGGCCTTCCATATCTAGGCGCGTCCACGCGCCTCGGCCTTCTCCCTCTCCCCGCCTGCGTGCAGAGGGTCAGGGTGAGGGGCACGAAGCTGCGCTAGACTGGCTGGAAGAAGATGTCTGAACGCGTCGTCGAGACCCGGTCGCGCAAGCTGCGCGTGCTCGAGAGCACGGGCGCGATCGAGGCGCCGCCCGAGGGCGAGCGGTTCCAGCCGAAGCCGGACTGGATCCGCATGAAGATGCCCACGGGCGAGGTCTTCTTCGACCTGAAGAAGCGCGTGGGCGAACTGGGCCTTCACACGGTGTGCGAGAGCGCGTCGTGCCCCAACATCGGCGAGTGCTGGAACCGCCAGGCGCTCACGATCATGATCCTGGGTGGCACCTGCACGCGCTCCTGCCAGTTCTGCGACGTGCCGACGGGCAGGCCACAGCCGCCCGATCCGAACGAGCCCGAGCACGTCGCGACGATGCTGGCCGAGCTGGGGCTGCGCCACACGGTCATCACGTGCGTCGACCGCGACGACCTCAGGGACTTCGGCGCCGCGCACTGGGCCGAGACGATCCGCGCGTGCAAGCGGCGCGCGCCCGACATGGTCATCGAGGTGCTCGTCGGCGACTTCAAAGGCGACACGGGCAACGTCGACATCGTCCTCGCCGCCGGACCCGACGTGTTCGCGCACAACCTCGAGACCGTTCCCCGCCTCTCGCGGCAGGTGCGCGTGCAGGCGAGCTACGCGCGGTCGTACGCGATCCTGCGCCACGCGAAGTCTCGGGGCGCCATCACGAAGACGGGCCTCATGCTGGGGCTCGGCGAGGAGATCGACGAGGTCCGCCAGGTCCTGCGCGAGCTGCGCGAGATCGGCGTCGACATCCTGACCCTCGGCCAGTACCTGCGCCCCTCGCGCAAGCACCTGGCCGTCCAGCGCTTCGTGCCGCCCGACGAGTTCGCCCTGCTCAAGCAGGAGGCGCTCGCCATGGGCTTCCCGCACGTCGAGTCGGGCCCGATGGTCCGCTCGAGCTACCACGCCGACGGCCAAAGAGACATCGTCCGCGAGCTCCGGCAGCGGGAGGAGGCGCGCCTCGGCCGCGCCGGCTCACCCGACCAAGATCGGCAGGGGGGCGCGGAACCCGCTCAGGGTCCCGCCGTAGATCGGCGATGATTCCGTACTTCGACGGGCATCTGTTCGACATCGGCAGCGTGCCGATCCACATGTTCGGCGTCCTCGTCGCGATCGGCGTCATCCTCGGCGATCGCGTCGTCGTGAACCGCGGTGTTCAGCGCGGCATGGACGCGAAGGACGTGAAGTTCCTCAACGCCCGCATCGTCATCTGGGGCTTCGTCGTCGCCCACTGGGTGTCGGTGGTCTTCTACTTCCCCGAGCGCATCAAGCAGAACCCGCTCATCCTGCTGAACTTCTGGGCGGGCCTGTCTTCGTTCGGCGGGTTCCTCGGCGCGCTGCTGGCGTTCGTCTACTACACGCGCAAGGAGAAGATCCCCGCCCTGCCCTACGCCGACGCCGTCGCGCTCGGGCTCGCCGTCGGCTGGATCTTCGGCCGCACGGGCTGCTTCACCGCGCACGACCACCCGGGGCTTCACACGAGCTTCTTCCTGGCCGTGCGTTACCCCGACGGGTCGCGCCACGATCTAGGCCTCTACGAGCTCCTGTTCACGATCGTCATGACGGCGATCCTGTTCGTCTACGCGAAGCAGCCGCGCGTCCCCGGGCGCGTCATCGGCCTCTTCGCGACGATGTACGCCCCCGTCAGGTTCGGCCTCGATTTCCTGCGCGCGCGCGACGTCGAGCGCCCTGACGAACGTTACGGCAACCTCACGCCCGCGCAGTGGGCCTGCTTGGCGACGCTCGCCGTCGGCGTGTGGCTGCTCACGCGCAAGGGGGAGGTCCTGCCCTTCTCCGCGGCCCCTGCTCCGTCGGCGCCCGAACCGACGCCCGCGCCTTCGGCCTGACGCGATCCCATCGACCTTCGCCCTTGCCGGCGCCCGTCGCCGGTCACAAGGCAAGGGCATGAGCCGGAGGCAGTTCTTGAAGCGCGGCGCGGGCCTGGCCGCGACGATCGCGGTGGGCAACCAGGCGGCGCTCGCGGGGCCGCCCAAGAAGCCGAAGCCAGGCGCGCCCAAGGAGGGTGACGTGAAGCTGCCGCCCGGCCTCCAGGTCCCGCGCCGGCAGCTCGGCAAGACGGGCGTCGAGGTGTCCGCGATCGGTCTCGGCGGCTTCCACATCGGCTTGCCCAAGGACGACCAGACGGCGATCGGCATCGTGCGCGCCGCGGTCGACTACGGCGTGACGTTCATGGACAACTGCTGGGACTACAACGACGGCAAGAGCCAGGACCGCATGGGCCGGGCCCTCGCCGACGGCTACCGGCAGAAGGTCTTCCTCATGACGAAGCTGGACGGCCGCACGAAGGACGCGGCCGCCCAGCAGCTCGAGCAGTCGCTGAAGGCGCTGCGCACCGACGTGATCGACCTCGTGCAGATCCACGAGGTCATCCGCATGAACGACGCCGAACGGGTGTTCGGCCCCGGCGGCGCCGTCGAGGCGCTGATCGCCGCGCGCAAGGCGGGCAAGCTCCGGTTCATCGGCTTCACGGGCCACAAGAGCCCGAAGATTCACCTGCACATGCTCGAGACGGCGAAGGCCCACGGGTTTCACTTCGACGCCGTGCAGATGCCCCTCAACGTCATGGACGCGCACTACGACAGCTTCGAGAGCCAGGTGCTGCCTGTCCTCGTCGAGCGCGGCATCGGCGTGCTGGGCATGAAGCCGCTCGGCTCGGGCGTGTTCTTCGAGAGCGGGCCGCTCGCGAACGGGGACGTCACGGCGACCGAATGCCTCCAGTACTCGCTGTCGCTGCCGACGTCGGTCGTCATCACGGGCTGCGACACGCGCCCCATCCTCGAGCAGGCCGTGCACGCCGCCGTGACGCTGGGCCCGGCGACCGCCTCGGCCGAGCGCCGGGCCGCTCTGCTCGAGCGCACGGCCACCGTCGCCCGCCGGGGCGAGTGGGAGCAATACAAGACCACCGGCGGCTTCGACGGCACGGCCCAGCACCCGTGGTGGCTCGAGACCGCGTCGCTGCAAAACCCCAGCTAGAGCTCTTCGCTCTCCGCGCGCGTGAGCAGGTCCTCGTAGCGCCGGCGCTCGGCCGAAAGATCGACCTCGCCCAGGAACGCCGCGTAGCTCATGAACGCCGTGAGGTACGAGAGATCCTGCGCCCACGCCGGCACGTATTGCGGCTCGCTCACGACGCCCTCGCGCTGCAGCCGCCCGAAGAGCGGCACGTCCTGCACGTCGATCTTGCCGGCGAAGAACAGCGGGACATGGTGCAAGTGCCCGCGAACCAGCGCGACGCGCAGGAAGTTCGTCACGCGCAGCAGGCCGTCCAGGTAGCAGACGTCCTTCGTGAACGGCGCGCCCCCCGTGACGAGCCCGCCGCGGCACACGCGGCGCGCGCAGTCGTAGGCGGCCTCCTCGTCGTGCCCGCGCCCGAGGAAGAATCGGTAGAGCTCGCAGAAGTCCGCGCCGTCCTCGGCCATCTTGATGGCCAGCGTGCGGTCGGACAGCCGCCGCAGCCGCTCGAGGCTGGTCGACTGCGTGAGGAACTCGGTGAGGACGGCGAGGCCCTCCTGCGTGGCCGTCGTGCGCGGCGACGGGTACCCCGTGAAGGCGAGGATCGGCTGCGCGCGACCGTTCAGCGCCGTCGCGACGTGAACGTGCCCCTCGTGCGACTCGAGCTGAAGGAGGTCGCGCTGCGAGAAGCGGGCGCCGCGCGCGAGGCGCACGCCGTCGACCCCCGCGGCCGCCTTCGAGGCGAGCCCGTCGACGATCTCGACGCCGATGCCCGCCCCCGCGAAGAAGCGCGCGAAACGGCTCGCCAGCAGCGGCTGGACCTCCTCCGCCGTGAGCGTCTCCTCGTCCGCCGGGCTCGCGATGGGCGCCGTGCCCACGACGCCGTCGACCACCTGCGCGAAGTGCTGCGCGAGATCGAGGTTGGTCGTCTTCCGATCCGCCGTGAGGCTGGCGGGGCGTCCATAGAGCTCGACCGAATGGTAGTAGAAGTCCTTCGTCCCCACGGCCAGCAACATGCGCGACGCCGTCGAGAACGCGTCGCACGTCTCGCGCAGGAACGTCTCGATCGCGCCCGGGCCCGCCAGCGCCGTGCGCAGCGCGCGGAACCGCTCGCCCGCCTCGGCCACGCCGGGCGGCAAGCGGTACACGGGCTTCGGCAGCTCGCGCGCGCCCGACGCGAAGAATGCGTGCTCCGCGTCGTCGGTCCAGGCGAGCGAGCGCAGCACGCGCAGCGGACGCTGCGCCTCGAGGATCTCGGCCGAGACGCTGCGGAGGAGCTCGAGGGTCTTGGTCGAGAGCGCCACTCGCGAACTTACGTCCCGACGCCGACGCGCGTCCGCGGCGGGACCGAGTAGGTGATCCACGCGTTGCCGCCCACGACGGCGCCCTGCCCGATCACCGTCCGGCCGCCCAAGATCGTCGCGTTGGCGTAGATGATGACGTCGTCCTCGATCGTCGGGTGGCGCTGCTTCTGCGCGTCCGGCTTGTCGGCGAGGCCCCGGTCGCGGATCGACAGCGCGCCCAACGTCACGCCCTGATAGATGCGGACTCGGTCGCCGATCTTCGACGTCTCGCCGATGACGATGCCCGTGCCATGGTCGATGAAGAACGACTCGCCAATCGTCGCGCCCGGGTGCAGGTCGATGCCCGTGCGCGAGTGCGCGTGCTCGGTGAGCATGCGCGGCAGGACCTCGACGCCAGAGCCGAGGAGGTGATGTGCGACGCGATAGACGGCGATGGCGTAGAGCCCGGGGTAGCAAGCGACGATCTCGTCGATGCCCGTGGCCGCCGGGTCCGAGTCGTACGCCGCCAGCACGTCCTTGCCGAGGGCCGCGCGGATGCCGGGCAGCGCCTCGAGCAGCCGCGCCGTCAGGTCGCGGGCGCGCCGCGCGCACTTCGGGTCGGGCCGCTCGTTCTTCGGGCACTTGCGGTGCAGGCCCAGGTACACGGCCCGCTCGAGGTGCCCCTCGAGCGATGCGATCGTGGCCGCGACATGGTCGCGGAGCTCTCCGCTCGCCATCCCTGGGCTGCCCATGCGATGCGACTCGGGGAACAGCACCTCCAGCAGCTCCTCGACGAGGACCTTGATGTCGCGGCGCGAGGGCAGCGGCCCCTCGGAGGCCAGGCCCTTCGTCATGCCGCCCGCGGCCGAGAGCACGCGCCCCGCGAGCTTCGCGTACTTGGTGTCCTTGGCGGACGTCGCGCCACTGGCGGTGGGGCTGTGCGCGCTGCGTGCGGCGGGGAGTCGGCGGTGACGGGCGGGCATGTCTCGGGGCGAACCTTACAACGAGCGCGGCGGCGCGGCACCTTCCGGGGGGCGGCGCCGTGCCGTCTCGGTGGCGAGCTTGCCCATGATCTCCGTGTATCGCCCCTCGGGCACCGTGACCCGCGTGGGCATGCCGCCGCCCAGGTTGAAGAGGCGCACGAAGTCGAAGCCCGACTCGAAGTCGGCCGCGACCGTCAGCGAACCGGCGTCGCGCACGACGGCCACCGGCGCGCGCTCCTGGCCGAGGAGCAGCAGCTCCGTCTTGTCGTACGCCTTGCCGCGCGCCTCGACGTAGGCCACGCCCTCCCGCAGCTCGTAGCCCTCCGCCAGCCGACGGCTCTCGTCCAGCAGCGGATCGATCTCGCGCGCGGCCAGCTCGATCTCCTCCCAGAGGACCGGGGCGTTCGCGCGGCTGACGAGGTACTGCACGATGCGGTGCTTGAGCGTCTCGTCGCGGAACCGCGCCCGCAACGCCCGGTCGATGCGGGTGGCGATGGGCCCCGGCGTCCCGCGGCGCGTGTCGACGGCCCGCGCGTCGGCGTCGGCGCCCTCATAAGGCTCGACGCCGCCCAGCACCCACTTCGCGCCCGAATAGATGCCGTCGAGGTCCAGATGCACGGCCACCGTGTCGACGGGCCCGGCGTCGCGCACGAGCTCGGGCGTGATCATCTCCGGGCAGGCCCCGTGCTCCGCCTTCGTGCTGAGGACGAAGCGGGAGTCGCCGCGGTAGTCGACGTGGCGCTCGTGGTCGTGGTGGTCCACCCAGGCGGCCAGCCGCGAGCCCAGCCCCTTGATGAACGGCAGCGTCGTCTTCTCGAAGGACGAGCCGCCGCCCTCGCTGGCGAAGGCGACGTCGAGCACGGCCACTCGGCCCGCCAGCTTCTCGGCCGGAGGTAGGGTGCGGGGCGTCAGGTACGCGAAGCGCGGGAGCGCCACGTCACGGGTCGCGGGCATGCCGGCAAAGATAACTCGTCCGAGCAAATTCTGGCGGAGCGACGTGCACCGTACATAATCCAAGCACAAGATGTTGTACGGGTTCCTGGGGGTGTGGCTCGCGCTCGCGCCGAATGGGCCGGCGGGCGCCACCAGCGCGGGGCCCGCTCCGGCGAGCGGAGCGGCTCCGGCTGGCGCGAAGGTTCCTGTGTCGCAGGTCATCCCCTTCCGGACCGATGCTCAGCCGCGCGTCGATGCGGTCTTCGGAGACGCGGCCGCGCTGCGCCTCGCGGTGGATCGATTCCTCGCCCTACAGACGGACATGGAGCGCGTGCGCGACGAGTTCTCGACCGCCGTCCACGAGACGCTGGCCGCGCTGGCGGGCAACGTGAGCGCGAATGTGAACATCGGCCCGCCTGCCCCCGCGAAGGCCGCGACGACCGTCACCAATGGCAAGGGCTGCCCCGCGGCGACCGCGGCGCCCTACGCGCGCGCGCTGGCCGCCGGCTCGAAGTACCTCTCGCTGGGGCAGCAGCTCCAGGGCCGCTACCGCGACATCCGCCGCGCCGACGACCTGGGCGACGCCGCCGCTCTCACGCCCGACTATCGCGTGAAGGTGAAGCACGCGAAGGACCTGCACCAGCAGCTCCTCGACGACTACCGCGAGATGCGCGTCGCCTTCTACGATCAGCTGGGCGCCGAGATGCGCCACGCGGGCTGCAAGACCGGGCCCGGCGCCGCCGTCGCGGCCGCGGACAGCCCTGCGCCCCTCGCGCCCAGCCCCTCCGACCCCGGCGCCTGGACGATGGATGAGGTCACGGCCGCCGACGAACCCGCCGCCGCGCCCGCGTCGCCTGCGGCCGCCGCGCGCCCGGCTGCCGCGACGCCGCCCGCCGCGGGCGCGAGCAGATCCGCGCCCGCGATCTGGATCGACGTCGACAACACGCTGTGCGCGCAGCCGACGCGCGTCACCGTCGACGGGCAACCGCTGGGCGACGTCAGCGCGCACAAACGGACGTCCGTCCGCACTCACGCCGGCCCCCGCGAGATTTGCGCCCTGCCCGTCTCGGACGCGCGTTCGTGCGGCGATCCGGGCACGGTCCGCAAGGCTTACCTCCACGAAGGCTGGAGCCTCACCGTCCACTGCGAAAAATAGCGACCGGCCGGCGCCGCGCGCGCCGCGTCCGGTCGGTCAGGGCTCGGCCGTGGTTGCTAGTCGTCTTGCGCGCAGAAGCCGTACTTCGTGCTGCTCCCCATGGCCGCGCAGTGCGATCCGGTCGGGCAGCCGCCCTTGTCGACCTCACAGACGAATCGGCAGTGCGGCTTCGCGAGGCTCGAGACCGAGATGCAGACGAAGCCCGCCGCGCACTGGCTGTAGTACGAGCACTCGGCGTCGAGGCCGCCCATCATCGCTGGCCGCGTCGGGCAGTCGCACACCGTCCGGTCCGCGCTGGCCAGGTAGCAGTTGAAGGCCGGCGACGGGCATCCCCCGCCCGTCACGGGATCGCACGCGTAGGTCGGCACGTCGCACGTCGTGTACGTCCGGCCGGTGCTGTTGCCGTTGTTGATGGTGATCGTGCAGGCGGTGTCGCCGCATTGGGCCTTGCTCGTGCACAAGCGATAGCATCGCGCGAGGCCGTTGCCGCAGATCTCGGGCAGGCAGGTCAGGCCCGCCGCACAGTTGTCCGCGTTGACGTTGCAGAGCTCGCCCAGCTTGACGCTTCCTGCCGGCACGCAGGACGCCTGGCCGCCGACGACATTGCAGCGACCGCACGAGCAGCCCTTCTGACACGCGGGGCTGCAGGCCTCCCCCGCCGCCGGTCCTTGATCGCAGAGCGACGGGGGCGGCGCGCTGCACATCGCGGCGTCGCCGCCGTTGCCCGCGTCCGTGACCGGCTTCGTGTCCACGCCGCCGTCTTGCCCGCCATCCTGGACCTTCGCGGAGCTCGGATTGATCCAGCAGTGATTGTCGGCGGCGCACGTATAGCCATCGGGGCAGCGCACGCCCGTCGCCGCGCAGGCGAATCCGCCGTCCGTGACGGCGGGCTTGTAACAGCCGCCCGTCGTGAGGGTGACTGCGGCGACCATGCTGGCCGCTGAAAGGCATGCCCAGGAGCTCAAACGATCCCGACGCACCGCCCGCGCCTCATCAGATGGTGCAGTAACCGTACTGGTCGCTGCCGTTCAGCTTGTAGCAGGTCTGGCCCGCGGGACAATCGGTCGAGGTGCCGTTGACCAGCTTGCACACCTGGCGGCACTGGCTGGCGACGCACGCCAGACCGGGGACGCAGTCACGCGAAAGCGTGCACGGAGTGTTGGCGAGGCCGGCATCCAGCGGGCAGTCGCAGAACGTCCGATCCTTCACCGTCGACGAGACGTAGCAGACGAGCGTGTCCATCGGCGCCCCGCAGCCGTCCGCCATACCGGCCCTGACCGGGTTGCAGGCGACGTTCGGGACGTCGCAGACCTTCTGGCCCCCGCCGACGTCCCGCGAACAAACCGACGAGGGGCAGTCCTGGTCGGTCTTGCAGAACTGGTAGCAGCGCCCCATCATCGCGCCGCAGCCATCGGCCATGCACACGAGCCCGGGAGCGCAGATGTCCGTCTGATTGAGCGCGCCGGCGAACTGGGGCTCGCAAGCCTCGAGCAGACCGCGCGGCCGTCCCGGAGTGGGCGCGTTGCAGGTCAACATGCCCTTCGTGTTGACCGAGCACTTCTCATGGCATCCGCAGCCGGTCTGGCAGGTCGGATCGCACAGCTTCGTCGTGTCGGGCGTGCAGCCCGCGACCGGCGTGATGCACATCGGCGCGGTGTCGATCGGCGTCGCGTCGGTCCCGGTGTCGACCTTCGTCTCGGCGACCGACGTGTCCATCGCCGTGTCGACCTTCCCGTCGCCCGGCTTGTCGGCGCCCGCATCCAGCGTGGTGCCGTTCTTCACGCACCAGCCGCCCATGCACGACGTGCCGGCCGGACAATCGAACGGCGGGTCGTACTCCTTGCTGTTGCACCTGAACATTCCCTTGAGGGTCGGGTTGTAACACCCGAAGACTCCAGAGAAAGTCACGAACGCTGCAGCCAGTGCAGCGAGCCCGTGGCGGAGCGACTTGTTCGAGAGGAAGTGAGTTCTCACGGCTAGTAGCGAACGAGCGCCCCCGCACCTGCGAGGCCATTTCCAAGCCACGGCATCAGCATCGCGCTGGGCGTCGGCGCGGGATTGCTCTCCGGCGAGGTGGATTCGCTCGAAGTCGAACCGGACGACGTGAGCAGCAGGATGCCGCCCGTGACGACGAGCGCGCCCGCTGCGATGCCGAGGCCGATGGCCACGTGGTCGGCGGCCTTGCCGTCGTGATCGACGGTGGGATCGTAGACGGCGCCCATTTTCGACATGTTCGCGAAGTCGTTGGCCTTGCCCTTCGCGACGAGGCCCGCGGCCAGTGCGCCCGCGCCGCACAGCGCGCCCGCGCCCAGGAACGACCAGCCGAGGATCTTCTTGGTCGAGCCCCCTTCGGACGGAGCGGGTCCCGGCTCCGTGTCGACGGTCTCGGCCGACGTGGCGCTCGGCGGCGGCGCGGGCGGCGGCGTGGCCGCCGGCGCAGGTGGACCGACCATCGGCGCAGGCGGCGGTGGTGCCACCGGCACGACGGGCGGAGGAACCGCCGGTGGCGGCGTCGCGGCGGCGGCGGCCTTGCGACGCTCTTCGATCGTCTTCTCGAGGTCGGCGATCTTGCGCTCGACGTCTTCGCGGTTGCGCGCGCCCGGGGCACGTTGCAGGTACCGGCGATAGAACCGAACCGCCTCGACCGGCTGATCATTGAGCCGGTAGGCCTGCGCGATGTTGTAGAGCATGGGCGGGTCGCCGCCGATCTCGTACGCCTTCTGGTAGTCCTCGATCGCCTCGTTGTACTTGCCGACGTCGTACGCGCGCGTCGCCCGCTCGTAGAGCTGCTTCATCTCTTGCTTCTGCACGGGCGAGAGCTCCGCGTGCGCGAGCGGCGCGACGGCCAGGGACAGCGCCAGGGCGAGCGCGACGCAGCTACGGCCCGCGGCCCCGCGGACCGCCCCCCAACGAAACGGCTCCTGCGTGAGCGAGTCTACGCGACGACGATTCATAAGATTTCCTCTCGCGAGGTGAGCGTACAATAACCTACCCCGGCCGAGCGCGAAAGAGTCGATACCATTACGCGACGCGCGACACGTGCGCAGGCGGGTCAATCTGGTTTATGTTGCGAGTCCCCCCGCCGGACCCTAGGAGGTTCCCGATGCGCTCTCGCCGGAAGTTTTCGCCCCTCGGCTCGACCGCCATTTTTTGCGCCTTCGCGCTCGTCACGATTCTGTCGCCCGGGTGCAAAGAGGAGAAGGCCGCCGCTCCCAAGGCCTGTTGCGACCAACCGAAGGTCCCCGCCGGCGTGCCGGCGTTCACCGTCGTCGTCGACGAGTCGACTGGCCCGAGCGACGGACAAGACGTCAAGATGCGCGTCGCCTTCAAGCAGAAGACGAAGCGCGAGGACGTCTACTCGGCGATGCACTTCCTCTACCGCTATGCCATGACGCGCAACACGTTCGAGCCGGTGAACTTCACCGGCGAGTTCTACGCGACCGAGGGCGGCGCCCAGACGGGCGGCAACCCGCTGGCCAAGGTGTGGCGCGATCGCGAGGCGAAGGGCCCGAAGTGCGAGAACGCCGTGCCGCTCGACTTCCCCGAGGAGGCGCAGCGCGCCTTCGACCACAGCCTCAACCGCGACGAGCCCGAGGATCTGGCCGACACGTGCCACCTCAACGAGAAGAAGAAGGTCGCGCGCGTCGACGAGGCCTTCAAGCATCAGCCCGCGCTCACGGTCGACTCCGCCAGCCACGCGGCGACGGTGACCTACCCTTACCTCGAGACGGGCAAGGACGAGTACGTCAAGGATCTCACCTTCAACGGCGCGATGACCTACTGGGCCGAGTTCCTGACGGCGATGTTCAGCAAGTCGGCCGACCTGAAGCAGCTGACGTACGTCGGCGTCCACGAGGATCAGCCGGTCCTGAAGGTCACGGTGACGCGGCAGGAGTACGACGAGAAGCTGTCGCGCGTTCAGGAGACGATCGCGTCTTACGCCGCGATCACGTTCGCCAAGCTCGGCATGCACAAGACCGACGACAAGGGCGCGAAGAAGGACCAGGAGCAGCAGCGGACGAAGACGTACAAGACCGCCCTCTCCTTCCTGCCGAAGGACGCGGTGTTCGTCTCGCCGAAGCTCAAGATGGACAAGTGACGGACCACTAGCGCACCCGTGAACCCTCAGGCTCTGCTCCCGAAGTTCTTCGTGATCTCCAGCGTCGTCCTCATCCTGTCGGGGACGGCGCAGCTGTTCGTGCGCCCGCGCAGGCCCAACGAGAGCGCGGCGGAGAAAATCGTCAACCGCGCCACGATCACGGCGGTGCTGTCGCTGGCGATGGGCATCGCCGGCCTGCTGCTGGGCCTCGGCGTGCTGCCGATGCCCCACTTCCAGTAGGCCTTCTCGAAGCTCTACGGAACGCCGGCGCGGGCGAGCGCCTCGTACAGCGCCATGAGCTTGCGCGTGGTCGGCCCGGGCGTCCCCGAGCCGACGGGCTTGTCGTCGACGCGCGTGACCGGCAGCACCCCACGCGTCGCGCTCGTGATGAAGACCTCCTCGGCCGCGCGCAACTCGTCCGGCGAGATGCGCGTCTCGACGAGGCGCACCCCGTTCGTGCGGCAGAGCTCGAGCACCTTCGACCGCGTGATGCCGTCGAGGATGCCGACCTCGAGCGCGGGCGTGCGGACCTCGCCGCCGACGACGATGAAGACGTTGCTGGTCGCTCCCTCGGCGACGCTGCCGTCGCTGCCGCACAGGATGGCCTCGTACGCGCCCTGACGCCGGCGCGCCTCGCCGAGCGCGAGCACGTTGTTGAGGTAGTTGCCGGACTTCACGGCCGGATCGATCGCGCTCGGGCTGTTGCGCGTGATCGAGACGATCGCGACGGCGACGCCCTTCTCGTACATCTCGGGGGTGGGCGCGCCCAGCGGGTACACGATGACGACCAGCTGCGTGTCGTCTACGGACGCCGGGTCGAGGTCCAGCTTGCCCTCGCCGCGCGTGAGGATGACGCGGACGCGCGATTCGGGATTTCCCGCGGCGGCGATCGTCTGGGCGATGGCGCTTTCAATCGTCGCGCGGGCGGGGACGCGCAGGCCGATGCGCATCGCCGAGCGCTCGAGCCGATCGAGGTGGTCCGAGGCGGCGAACAGCCTGCCGTGCGCCGTGCCGATCGTCTCGTAGACGCTGTCTCCGTAGAGAAAGCCGCGATCGAAGACGGAGACCTTCGCCTCTTCGGGCAGACAGACTTTGCCACCGATGTGGACACGGATCGGCATGAGCGGGTGAGAACCTAGTACATCACCGACGGGCAAGCTATTCTGATGGCCCGCATCGATCTCTCGGCTATTCTGCCGCACTCGGTTATTGTGCCGCCTCGCGTGATGGCCACCCGCCTCGACTTCCCGCACGACTCAACAAACGGGGGACCCCCACCTTGAACATCCTTCGCGTCCGCTGCCGGAACCTCGAGGAATTCGAGGAGTACTACCTTCCCGACGTGCCGAACGGAGGCATCTTTTGCCCGACGACCACCGAGCTTCAGCCCGGGACCGCCGTCGTCGTCGAGATGGCGTGTGACGGCCTGCCGAACAAGGTCCTGATTCGCGGGAACGTCACGGCGTGGCGCCCCGCGCTGCCTCGCATGCGGATCCGCGCCGGCGCCACCGTGGCCTTCGAGGCCGAAGAGGCCGCCAAGCGCGACTTCGTCGTTCAGACGTTGCGCGGCGAGCGCACGACGACGCGCAAGCGCAAGCACACGCGCATCCCCATCGGCATCCCGTGCAAGATCCGCCTCGCCTCGGCGCTCGAGTTCACCGACGTCTCGCTGCGCGAGATCAGCGTGAGCGGCGGACTCATCACGGGCGACCTTCAGCCTCCCGTGGGCACGGACATCGTGCTCGAGATCGTCCCCCCCGGCAGCGAGGCCCCGTTCGATTTGTCGGGCCGCGTCGTCTATCATGCAGGCCCGAACCAGACGGGCGTCCGCTTCCTCTATCGCGAAGGCGGCGGCTCCCGTCGCCTTCGTGAGCTCGTCCGCCGGTTCAAGACACTCTAGGTTTCGCCCCTCCCTCTAGGTTCGGACGTCCCCTTCCGATACCCGTGGCCCAACAGGAGTCACCATGCGCCAAGCCTCGATCCTCGCCGTAGGTCTGCTTGCCACCCTCCTCTGCGCCGGAACGGCGCGCGCCAGCCACTACGCGGTGACCGACGTCCCGCGGCTGGTCTCGTCGTCCGACGCCGACAAGCTGAAGAAGGCAGGCGTGGAGACCACGGAGCAGCTGCTCGACAAGGCGGCCAAGGCGAAGGACCGGAAGGCCCTCGCGAAGGCCACGGGCCTGAAGCCGGCCGAGCTGCTCGAGCTGGCGCGTCGCTGCGACGTGCTGCGGATCAAAGGCGTGGGCCCCGAGATGGTGATCCTGCTCGACGCGGCCGGCGTGAAGACGACGGCCGCCCTCGCGAAGCTCACGCCCGCCGGACTGATGGAGAGCATCACCAGGGCGAACCAAGCCAAGAAGATCACTGAGAAACCGCCGACCGAGCCGCAGGTGGGCGACTGGATCGCCCAGGCCAAGAACCTGCCGAAGGTTCTCGAAGACGGCGGAAAATAGGCGGCGTCATGACCCCGACGCGTGGCGACGGCGCCCTCCGCAATGCCCCGCCCAGGGGCCGGTTTTTGATAAAGTAGGCGGCTCGGAATGCCCCCCGCACGCGACTCCTTGGCCGTGTCGACGTCATCTCCGCCCGTAGCCCAGCTGCCAGGCGGTACCACGATCGCCGCTCGGTTCCGGCTGGAGGCGCCGCTGTACCAGGACGCCGTCAGCCAGACCTACCGCGCCGTCGACCTGGCGCAGAACCTGCCGGCGGCCGTGCGGATTCTGCCGCTCCGGGTCCTGGGCGCGAACGCCGCCCAGATCGAGGCCGACGTCGAGAAGGCCAGCGCCATCGTCCACAAGAACCTCGTCGAGGTGCTGATGGTCGGGCGCGAGGCGGACTTCTATTTCATCGCGACGGAGCTGCTCGACGGGCAGACGCTGCGTGACTTCGTCGACGGCAAGCGCAGCGAAGGCGGTCGGGGCGTGTCGTTCCGCGGGGCCTGCAACCTGGTGAGCCACATCGCGAACGGCCTCGAAAAGGCGGCGACGTTCATGCCCCATGGCGGCCTCAACCCCGCGAGCGTGTGGGTGAACAAGGCCGGCCGCGTCAAGGTGGCCGACCTCGGCCTGCCTCGAACTCTGCCGGCGCTGGCGCGGCGCGGGGCGCCGCAGGGAGCGCCCGAGACCATCTACATGGCGCCCGAGATCGCCGCGGGCGGGCCTCCTTCACACGCCGCCGACGTCTACGCGCTGGGCGTGATCCTGTACGAGGTGCTCACGGGAAAGCCCCCGTCGGCGCCGCTGCGGCCCGCGAGCGAGGTCGCCACGGATGCTCCCCCGGGC
>DASZUD010000150.1:0-29058 GCA_035548155.1 Polyangia bacterium | reverse complement strand
ACGACGGGCGCGGCCGGCACCACCGGCGCGGCCGGCACCACCGGCGCGGCCGGCACCGGCGCAAACACCCTGACCTTCGGCCCGCGCGTCACGAAGGACGTCGACCTCGTCTTCATGATCGACGACTCGACGAGCATGCAGCCGCTGCAAAAGAAGCTGATCGACGCTTTCCCGGCGTTCATCACCGCGCTTCAGAGCCTGGCCGGCGGGCTGCCCAACCTCCACATCGGCATCGTTTCTTCCAGCATGGGCGCGGGACAAATCGCCGACATCCCCAGCTGCCCCATAGCCGGCGATCAGGGGATGTTCCACACCAAGCCGTTGGGCACGACGTGCACGAAGGCGGCCTTGAACCCCGGGCAGAACTTCATCATCGCGGGTCCCGGCGGCAACAACTTCACGGGCGATCTCGCGGACATGTTCTCGTGCATCGCGCCGCTCGGCTCGTTCGGCTGCGGCTTCGAGCACCAGTTCGCGTCCGTGCTGCGCGCCCTCGGCGCCGACGGCGCGCCGGCGCCGCCGAGCAACGCCAACTTCCTGCGGCAGAACGCGCTGCTGCAGGTCGTGCTGCTCACGAACGAGGATGACTGCTCTGCGCCGCCGAACGCCGACCTGTTCGATCCGAACGCGACGACGACGTTCGGTCCCCTCGAGTCCTACCGCTGCAACGAGTTCGGCCATCTCTGCGGGGGCCAGCCGCCGCCCCGCACGCCGGCGTCGCCGACGGACCTCTCGGGGACGTGCGTGTCCGCCGAGGACGGGCGCCTGCTGCGCGTCAAGGACGTGGTCGCCGCCCTCGAGAGCGTGAAGGACGATCCCAAGATGGTGCTCGTTTCCGTGATCGGCGGCCCGCCCAGTCCTTACGTCGTGGACACGTACTCCGGCGTCTCGACGAGCGGGCAGGCGTGGCCCGAGGTGCGGCACTCGTGCACGGCCACCGACGGCACCTATGCCGATCCGGGCGTGCGCCTGCAGCAGTTCGCGGACAGCTTCGGCGCGAACGGCTCGTACCAGAGCATCTGCGCCGACGGCCTGGGCGCGCAGACGATCGCCGCCAAGCTGGCCGCGGCCGCGGCGGGCTGGCCGTGCCTCGACAACTCGCTCGCGGCGAAGCAGTGCACGTTCGTCGATCACCTCGCGGGGGGCGGCACGGCCACGCTGCCGTCGTGCACGGCGACGAACGGCGCAGCGCCGTGCTGGTCGCTGGGCCCGGACGGCAGCTGCACGAACGGCCACGTCGTCGAGTTCAAGCGAGACGCGAACGCCGCGCCCGTCGCGAGCACGACGGCGACGTGCACGCGCACTCCTTTGTACTGACGGTCAGCCGTCTTGACGGTGGAAGACGCCCGTCTCGGCGTCGTCGAAGTCGTCTTCCTCTTCTTCGTCTTCGAAGTCGTCGTCGTCGCGATCGCTGACCTCGAGCGAGCCCGCGCGCCACGATTCGATCGCGGCGCCGATCGGCAGCCCGACGCTGAGGCAATCGGCGACGGCGTCGATCAGCTCCGACTCGTCCTCCTCCGTCGTGCCCGTCGGCGCCTTCCACGCGTCGGCCAACCGCGACGGCGTCGACGGATCGATCGCGAACCGCGCGCGCACGTGCGCCAGCTCCTCGTCGACGGCGAACATCCCCGCGTCGCTCCCCGCCGCATCCCGCCCACCCACGAACCTTCCATGCATCGCACCCATGTTGCCCTCCTTCCCGGTTCGCAGAGGACGCTACACCTGGCGCGTGAAGGGGGCGCATCGAAACGACTTCGCGCTCTGTAAATTGTTCGCGCAGACACGCATCCGCCCGACACCGGATGGTCACTGAAATCGTTTGGTAGCGAACGGCGGTATCATCGCGAGATGCGAACGGCGGGCGAGCGCGTGTCGAAGGTCGGAACGATCGGAGTGCTCGCGCTCTGCGTGAGCGCCTGCTCGACAGCGGCGCCAGCAGCGGATGATCCGTCAGCGGCGGCGCTCGCGAGCTGCCAGCCGGGCGCCGAGCTCACCGGCACGAGCTACGACGTCAGCAAGTCTCGCTTCGCGTTCGGCTCGACGCCCGTCGTCCAGCATGAAGCGACGCTGACGCGCTGGGTGGGCAGTGACGGGGCGCTCGCGATCTTCAACAACGGCTACGCGGGCGCGGCGCTGAACGGAGGCGCGCCCGAGTTCGGGCTGCCGGACTGGAGTCAGGATCCAGACGCGCTGGGCCAGCATGTGCGCGAGTACTTCGTCGCGATGGGCGTCGCCTCGTGTCAGGTCGGGGCTCCGCAGATCAACGGCGGCTCGACGGGACGCACCGGCGCGCTCGTGCGCGAGATCGACGGCATTCCCGTGGCGGAGTCGCTCGCGTTCGCACAGTTCGACAATCAGGATCAGACGACGAGCGAAGGCTTCTACTGGCCGACGATCCCCGCCGACGTCGTCACCGCGGCGCGCGCCTTCCGCGACCGCCTCGCCGATCCGGCGGCGCTCGCGGCGTACAGGGCGCTGTTGCCTGCCGAGGCGCAGGGCGACGGACGAGTGCTCATCCGGCACTCGGACCTCAGCTCGACCGCGCCCTTCGCCAGCGCGGCCGTCTACGACGTCTTCGTGAAATACGTCCCCACCGGCGGCACCAACCTCGACTTCGACGCCGACGGACACCCGATCACCGGGCTCTGATGACTCAGGCGTCGCACTCGACGACGACGATCGACCCCGCGGGCGCGTAGGGCACGAGGTCGCCGTCGAGCGGCCGGCCGTCGACGGTGAGCCGCGGCACGCGGGAGTGCCCACCGTTGCGCACGTGGATGCGGTACTCGGCGCCGCGGCATCGGCGCGTCACCGTGTAGCTGCCGATCTCGGCGCCGATACATGGCCGCACGCGCAGACCGTCCCAGTCGGGGCGCACGCCCAGCATGTGCTGCGAGATCGCGACGAAGTTCCACGCCGCCGTGCCCGTGAGCCACGAGTTCTTCGCCTCGCCGTGGCGCGCGGCCTCCTTGCCCGCGATCATCTGCGCGTAGACGTACGGCTCGAGGCGGTGCACCTCGCTCTCGTCCTCGAGGTACGCGGGCGCGATCTTCTTCCAGTACTCGAACGCCCGCTCGCCGCGGCCGAGCACAGTCTCGGCGATCATGATCCACGGGTTGTTGTGGCAGAAGATGCCGCCGTTCTCCTTGTAGCCGGGCGGGTACGACGAGATCTCGCCGAGCTCGACGTGGTAGCGCTGGTACGCGGGCGCGTTCAGCACGATGCCGTAGCGCGTGTCGAGGCGCTCTTTCACGGCGTCCAGCGCCTTCTTCGCGTGCCCCGTGGCCACCCCCACGCCGGCCATCACGCAGAAGCCCTGCGGCTCGATGAAGATCTGTGACTCCTCGTTGGCGCGGCTGCCCACCTTGTCGCCGAAGAAGTCATAGGCGCGCAGGAACCATTCACCGTCCCAGCCGTGCTCGAGGATCGCGCGCGACATGCGCTCGGCGGCGGCGCGCGCGCGGCGGGCCTCGTCGGCGCGGCCGCGGTGCTCGGCCATGCGCGCGTACTCGGGCGCGGCGGCGACGAAGAGGCCCGCGATGAACACCGACTCGGCCGTACGGCCCTGGCGGTTGCCCGTGGTCTGAAACGGTTCGTCGGGCGTCTCGGAGAAGCAGTTCAGGTTGAGGCAGTCGTTCCAGTCGGCGCGCCCGATCAGCGGCAGCCCGTGCGGTCCCAGGTTGTCGAGCGCGTGCTGGAACGAGCGCGCGAGGTGCTCGAGGAGAGGCGCGACCGTGTCGGGATCGTTGTCGAACGGCACGGCGGCGTCGAGGATCGCGAAGTCGCCCGTCTCGCGCACGTACGCCGCCACCGCCATGATCAGCCACAGCGGATCGTCGTTGAAGCCGCTGCCCACGTCGTCGTTCCCGCGCTTCGTGAGCGGCTGGTACTGGTGGTATGCGCTGCCGTCGGCGCGCTGCGTGGCGGCGATGTCCAGGATGCGCTCCCGCGCGCGCTCGGGCACCAGGTGCACGAAGCCCAGCAGGTCCTGGTTCGAGTCGCGGAACCCCATGCCGCGCCCGATGCCCGTCTCGAAGTACGAGGCGCTGCGCGACAGGTTGAAGGTCACCATGCATTGGTAGGGGTTCCAGACGTTGACCATGCGGTTCAGGCGCTCGTCGGGAGAGGTCACGCGGAACGTGCTCAACATCGAAGTCCAGCGCTCCGCCAGCGCGCCCATGGCCGCCTCGACCTGCTCGGGCCGCGAGAACTGTTCGATCAATGCGCGCGCCCGCGCCTTGTTGATGACCCCGGGACGCTCCCACTTGTCGTCGCGCGCGTTCTCGACGTAGCCCAGCGTGAAGACGAATATCGTCTCTTCGCCGGGCGCGAGCTCGACCTCCAGCGCGTGCGACGCGATGGGCGCCCAGCCGCTGGCCACTGAGTTGGTCGCCTCGCCGCGCGCGACGACGCGTGGGCGCGCGAAGTCGCCGTACAGCCCCATGAAGGCCTCGCGGTCGGTGTCGAAGCCCGAGACGGGCGCGTTCACGTGATAGAAGGCGAAGTGATCGCGCCGCTCGCGGTATTCGGTCTTGTGGCAAAGCGTGCGCCCGCCGTCGGCGATCTCGACCTCGCCCGTGCTGAAGTTGCGCTGATGGTTCGTCATGTCGTCGGAGGCGTTCCAGAGACACCACTCGACGAACGAGAAGATCTTGATCGCGCGCGCCTCGGCGCCCGTGTTGCGCAGCCGCAGCTCGTGCACCTCGGCCGTGTGCCCGGGCGGCACGAAGAAGAGAAGCTCGGCGCGGATCCCGCGGCGCTCGCCGGCGATGCGCGTGTAGCCGAGGCCATGCCGGCACTCGTAGGAATCGAGCGGCGCGCCCACGGGCGCGTGGCTCGGCGACCAGACGTCGCCGCCGTCGTTGACGTAGAAGTAGCGGCCGCCCACGTCCGTGGGGACGTTGTTGTAGCGATAGCGCAGAAGGCGCCGAAGGCGCGCGTCGCGGTAGAAGCAGTAGCCGCCCGCGCGGTGCGAGATCAGCGAGAAGAAGCTCTCCGTGCCCAGGTAGTTGATCCAGGGGTACGGCGTCTCGGGCGTCGTGATGACGTACTCGCGCCGCTCGTCGTCGAAATACCCGAAACGCATCTCGGCATCTCCCCGGCTACTCGCACGTGAACTTCACGTCGTCGATCCAGATGTCGTAGTTCGCGCCCGGCACCTGCACCTGCCACTGCAGGCCATAGAGCTTGTCCGGCGAGACGTGCGGCTTGTGCGGCGCGCCCCAGCCCGCCATCTGGCGCATCGCCTTGAAGGGCACGACGTACTGCTTCCACTCGGGCGTGAAGGTGAAGTCCGCGCCGAAGTCGTTGAAGCACTCGGTGCACACGCCGCCCTCGGGGTCGGTGTTGGCGTCGGGCACCTTGAGGCGGACCTTGCCCGTGGAGTTCTCGCCGCGCTTCGCCCAGAAGCTGACGCCCGTGTACTTCGAAGCGTCGTACTGGCCCTTCGGATCGACGAAGTTCACGCCCAGGCCCGAGAAGACGATGGCGCCCGTGCCGATCTTGCCGTGGAACCGCGCGCCCCACGACGACGCGTGGCCGCCGTCGCTCATCGCGAACGTGCCGCCGAAGGCGCCCGCCTCTGGCTCGACGGTGGTCGAGCCCTTGTCCTTGAACGTGTACCAATAGCCGCCGCGGCCGCCGTTCGGGAGGCTGCCGTTGTTGCCGTCCTCGCCGTCGTCGATCAGGCCGTCTTCGCCGCAATCCTTGCCGGAGACGGGCGGCGGCGCGCTCGCCCTGCCGAGCGAGGCCGGCGAGCCCGGGGTCACGCTGGGCGGCTGCTCGGGCGGCATGACGCAGCCGAGCGTGGCGAGGGCAGCGATCACGACAGACATGCGTGTGTTCATGCGAAGACCTCAGAACCAGATGATGGCGGCGATCTGCGCCGCGTTCTTGTCGGCGCCCAGGCCGGCCGCGCCGGGTTGGACGCTGTACGGGAACGCGGAGTGGGCGGCGTTCGAGCCGTAGAAGTAGCGGGAGTACTGGATCAGCACCTGCTCGTGCGTGACGAACTGGGTCCGCAGGATCACGCGCGGCGAGAACACGGCGAACGACTGCGTGTTGTCGTCCATGTTCGGCTGCACCTCGTCGAAGCGGTAGCCCACGCCCAGCCACGCGAGCGGCAGGTAGGTCAGGTCGGTGCCGCCCTTGAGCCGCGAGTGGCTGAACGCCGGCTCCAGCGGCGAGTCGACCTTGTTCCACATGCCGAAGACCGACGCGATCAGATCGGGCCCGTCGCCCCAGAACGCCTTCGGCCGGTGGAAGAACTGCCCGAAGCTGAAGACGTACTGGAAGAGGATCGTGTCGATCTTCCCCGTGGTCTCCTCCACCTTGCCGGGTGCGCCGAAGTAGTTGTCGTGCAGCTGCCAGCCGTTGAACGAGTGGATCGTCTCCAGCGCGTCGCCGAGCGAGAGCACGTTCGTGGCCGACAGATGCGCGTACCCGAGATAGCCGTCGCCGTAGGGGCCGTTCAGGAACTTGAGGTCGGCGCCCACGATCGTGATGTTCGGGCGCGGCGCCGTGCTGGCGCGGCCCGCGTACGCCGTGCCGCCGTAGGCGCCGGCGCGCTCGACGTCGTTGGCGAACACGTCGATGTAGTGCGCGCCGACCAGCAGCATCTTCTTCCAGATGGCGCCCACGTGCGCGTGGTGAACGAACGTCGACTCCTGCGGCACGGGCCCGGGGTACGGATCCCACGGCTGCGTCGTCACCATCCCGGCGCCCGTCGACGGATCGACCGTCGTCGGCTGGAACGGCGTGTTCTCCAGCTTCGCGCCGAAGCCGTCCTCGGCGGCCAGCGTCCAATCGCCGAGGTCGTACTCGAACGACAGCGTCTCGCCCGCGACGTGCGTGCGCCCGAACAGGTACGTCTCGTACTTGCCTGCGTCGTAGCGACCCGCGGCGCCGTAGCGGTTCGTGAACCCGCCCACCGTCAGGTTGATGCGCCCATTCTCGGTGATGACGTCGGGGAAGTTCAGCGTGAGGTAGGCCTGGTTCACGCCCAGGTTCGCCTCGAGCCGCCGGTAGCCTGCGTCCGTTATGTTGTACGACGCGATCTGCACCGTGGCCTGCGCGCGATCGTTTCCGTAGTGAAAGTTCAGCTCCGTCCACGGCGCGACCAGGCTGTTCGTGTAGCGCCAGTCGATGTAGTTCGCGTCGGGCACGAGCGGCGGCGTGCGCAGCTGGGTTCCCGGAGTGCCGCCGTTCGGATCGGGCAGCGTCGGCGGCCCCCACGAAAAGCGCAGCGGCGCGCGGAAGTAGCCCGTGACGTCGAACTTCCACTCGCTCGTCTTCGGCTCTTCCAGCGTCGGGTTCTCGCCCGGCATCGCGACGATGCCGCTCTGCTGCGGCGCCTCGGGCGCGAGCGAGAGCGAGGGTCCGGTCTTCGGCGGCGCCGCTGCCGGCGGCGGCTGCGGCGTGTTCTGGAGCGCGCCCGCCGCGGGCGGTGGAGCGGCGTCCTCGGCGGCGGCGCGTCCCGCCGTGAGCGCCGAGAGGATCAGGATCGAGGTCGTCGGAAGTCGTTTGCTCAAAGGGCTCCTCGCGTCACTGCACGATCGGGATCTGGAAGACGTCCCACGCGGGCGTGTGATTGCTGGTCGTCGGCGGCTGGTTCCACAGGTAGATCGCGCCGTGCGTCTCCAGGTGGCCGGCCTCGTCCTCGACGACGCCCGTGATGTAGAGCTGGGCGATCGGTGATTGATTCGGCGCCGTCGCGCCGTCACGCCACGACGAGAAGATCAGCCAGTAGTAGGTCTTGCCGCCGGTCGTGCGCGCCTCGGGCGCCCACTTGGGCCAGCTGTTGTTGATGCCCGGGCTGGGCGCGCCCGCGCAGGCCGGCGGATCGTTCGCCGCCAGCCGCACGGGCACGCCGCCCGCCGCCGGGATCACGAACACCTCCGTCGCCGGCTGCGCGTACATGCCGTCCCACGACTGCGAGCCGACGTTGCCGATCGCCGGGTGAGACGCGGCCGCGACCGTCTGCGGGATCGCGTTGTAGGCGATCAGGCGATCGTTGCTCGACAACGCCGGGTAGTACTCGGCCGTGTCGGGCTCGGCGGCGCCCGTGATCGGCCGCGCGGCGCCCCCGGCGCGGCCGCCGTACTCGACGCGATAGAGGTCGGCGACGCCCGAGCCGAGGCGGCCGGACTTCTCCGAGTCCGTCGACGTGTAGACGATGAACGTGCCGTCGTGGCTCCACGACGGCGCGGCCGCCCCGCGCGCGTCACCGGTGCGCGCGATGACGTCGAACGCCTTGCCCTTGAGATCGGCGGGCGACGTGCCCGAGGCCGTGCTCTCGAGATCGAACCAGGCGAGCTGCGCGCTCGGATCCGAATCCGAATTCGACGTGCCGAGCGAGGCAACCATGACGTGGTCGCCGACGCGCCAGTGCGCGCGCGAGTATGTCGTCATGCCGATCCACGGCTGCGTGATGGCGTTCCATCCACCCGCGCGCAGGAACGGCGGCGACGCGCCGACCGAGCCCGCCTTGCCCGACGCCAGCACGGCGTTCCACGGGTAAAAGTCGTTGTACGAGATGAACGCGCCGTCGGGCGTCGACGTGTGGCACCCGATGCAGCGCGCCGGGTTGCTGTCCGCCTCGAGGACGTTGCCGCCCTGGTCTTTGATCAGCTGCTGGGCCTGGTTGGGCTTCAGCACCGTCGCGACGGACTCGTCACCGACGGCGAAGCCGGAGAGCACCGTGTCGCCGTTCTTGGGCTGACCGTAGGTCATGCCCGAGGTCGACCAGTAGACCATCGTGCCGCTGGCGCTCACGGGCGCGATGGCGATGTCGCCGCTCGTGCCCTTGGCGACGGTGGCCGCGCCGCCCGCCTTGCTGGCGCCGCGCACGGTGACGGTGATGGGCTCGTCGTGCGAGTGCGCCGAGAGCGCCGCCCACAGGTCCTTCGGCATCGTCCACGAGGGGCTGCCCGTATAGACGACGAGATCGTTGGCCTGGCTCTTCGCGTGCAGGCGAAGCTCGAACACGTCCTGGCCCGCGGGCGCCTTCACGCGGAAGCGCGGGCGCAGCCAGTTGTTCGGGTAGAGCGCGCCTAGCTCGGGCTCGATCAAGCACGGGCCACCGCCGGCGCTGCCCGACGTGGCGTCGCCGAACGTCTGCGCAGCATCGGGCGGCGCCGTGCCGTCCACGACGGGTGCGGCGGGGAAGTCGGTGCAGGGATCGCACGCGGGCGGCGTCACGATCGGCGTCGTCGACCCGCCCGCGCCCGTGAGGAACGGGTTGCCCGCGGCGCCCGAACCCGCGCCGCCCGCGGCGCCCGTCGCGCCCTGCGGCTTGACGCCCGCACACGCGCCGAACAGGCCGAAGGCCAGACCGGCGGCGCCGATCGAAGCGAGATGCCGTCTCATGGCGAAGCGCGCTACTTCACGAACGACACGTCGTCGATCCAGATGTCGAACGGCACCGTCTTCGGCACCTGGAACTGGATCGACGTCACGTGCGCAGGGTTCCAGGTGAAGGTCTTGCCCCACCCTTCCTGCTTCATCGTCGAGAACATGATGGTGTGCTTCACCCACGCCTTCGTGAGCGCGATGTTCGCGCCGAAGTCGTCGCTGCACTTCGCGGTGGCCGAATCGACGCAGCTGCCGCCGTCGGTGGTCTTCGTCTCGTCGGTCATCGGGATCTTGAAGCGCATCGAGCTGCCCTTGTCGGAGCGCGACCAGAAGCTGATGCCTTTGTACATGGACACGTCGTACGGAACCTTCGCGCCGGCAGCGCCGCCGTCCGCGGAGGCCGGCGCCGCGAGATCCGTTCCCACGCCCGCGCCGAAGTCGGTGCAGCCCATGCCCGTGAAGCGCATGGCGAACATGCTCTGGCAGCGACCGCCCGGGATCTCCGCCGCGCCCGCCGAGCCGTTGGCCGCGGGCGTGACCATGCACGTCGTCGCCGTGTCGGCGTAGGCGTACCAGCCGCCGTTGCGCCCACCGTTCGGCAGCACGGAGCCCGAGCCGTCCTCGAAGTCGCTGATCGTGTCGTCGCTGGTGCCCGTGTCCATCGAGCAGTCGACGCTGGCGCCCGTGCCGGCAGCGCCCGAGGTTCCGCTCGCGCCCGCGCCCGCTGCGCCCGTCGAGTCGCCCGTGCCGGCGGCGCCCGTCGAGTCACCCGTGCCGGCGGCGCCCGTCAGGACGTTCGTGTTCCCGGCCGCGCCCGTGCTGCCGCCCGCGCCGCCGCCCCCGCACGCGCCGAGCAAGAACACCGGAGCCATCGCCAGAGAGACCAAGTGTCGTCGCTTCATGCCGAGACAAACAGTCGAGCGTCGAGAAGTGAGAAAGCGCCCGACGGGAGCGGCTCAATGATCGAATCGGCCCTCGAACGAAGCTTCGAACCACGCGTCGCTCTCGACGGGCGAATCGCCCGCGCGCTCGTCGAGCTCGTCGGCGATGAAGCGCGCGGCGGCGGCGATCGCGCCCGGATCGCGCCCGAACAGCTCTTCGCGCGCCTCTTCGATCTCGCGCAGGCGCTCGGCGCACCGGCGGCAAGGCGCGGCGTGCGCGCCGACGACCGCCTCGCGCGCGCCGGCGAGATCGCCGGCCGCGAGCTGCGCGAGCTCGAGCCCCGACGGGCAGCCCGCGCCGTGTCGGGACGCCCCGATCACGCCGTTCCCGCCTCCTCGAGCAGCGCCTTCGCCAGCCGCTCGAGCTGCTTGAGACGGTTGAACACCGTGCGCCGCGTGATACCCAGCGTGGCCGCGATCTCCACCTGGGTCATCCCGTCGACGAAGTGCATGACGGCGATCGAGCCGCCCGTCGCGTCGACGCGGTCGAGCAGCAAGCGCACGAACTGCCGGTCCGCGTGGCCCTCGCCGCTGGACATGCCCGCCGACGTGCGCGCCGCGATCTCGGGGATCGCGCGGTCGCGCACGGCGCGCTGGCGGAGCACATTGATCGAGACGTTCGTCGCCGTCCTGTAGAGGTAGCGCAGCGCCTCCTCGCCCGGCGCGAGATCGCGGTTGCGCAGGAGGACGCGCACGAACGACTCCTGCATGGCGTCGCGCGCGGCGGCCGTCGACCCGAGCAGCCGCCGACAGTGCGCGTGGATCGCCGGCGCGTACTTCTCATAGAGCTGGCCGATGCCGGCCGCGCCCATCGCGGCCGGCGCGCCCGAAAGGGACGGCACGGCGTGGCTCGAGGTCGCGGCGGCCGCGGCGCTGTCCAGGTTCGTCATGGTTAGCTAAGGCAGACAACGGCCCAGAACCTTCACTTGGGAAACGCGTTTTTCGCGAGCCGCGAGCCGCGCGCGAAACCGCGGCGCGTCACCTGTGGAAATTCGCTCCAGGCCCCCTTATCCTGACCGGCCGAACATGCTTCGCTTCATCGACGTCAAGGACCCCGACTACTCAGCGCGCCTGCGCCCGCTCTGCGAGCGCAGCGCCGAGACGCCCGCCTCGATCGAGGCCGCGGCCCGCGACGTCATCCATCAGGTGCGCCGGCGCGGCGACGCCGCCGTGCGCGAGCTGACGGAGAAGTTCGAGAAGCGCGCGCTGGACGCGCTGGAGCTGCCGCGCGCCACGTGGATGGAGCAGGCGAGCCACGTCGCGCCGGGCGTGCGGCTCGCGATCGAGCGCGCGGCGGCGCGCGTGCGCCGCTTCCACGAGCGCGAGCAGTACACGGGCTTCGAGCTCGCCGAGGACGGCGCGCGAGTGGGCCTGCGCGTCGCGCCGCTGGCGCGCGTGGGCCTGTACGTGCCCGGCGGCACGGCGCGCTACCCGTCGACGGTGATCATGACGGCCGTACCGGCGAAGGTCGCCGGTGTGCGCGAGGTCGTCATGACGACGCCCGGCCCTTCGCCCGAGACGCTGGCAGCCGCGCTGGAGGCCGGCGTCGACCGCGTGTTCGTCATCGGCGGCGCGCAGGCCGTGGCAGCGCTCGCCTACGGCACGGAGAGCGTGCCGCGCGTCGACAAGATCGTGGGCCCGGGCAACGCCTACGTCGCGGCCGCCAAGCGCCTGGTCTTCGGCGACGTCGGCATCGACTCGATCGCGGGCCCGACCGAGCTGGTCGTCGCGGCGGACGACAGCGTGAACCCGGCGTGGGTGGCCGCCGATCTGCTGGCGCAGGCGGAGCACGATGCGCTGGCCGTGCCGATCCTCATCGCGCTCGGCCGCGAGGTGGGGCAGAAGGTCGCCGCCGAGGTCGAGCGGCAGGTGAAGCTGCTTCCCCGGCGCGAGATCGCCGAGGCGGCGCTGCGCGATCACGGCGCCGTCGTCGTCGTCGACGGCGTCGACGAGGTCGTGCGCGTCATGAACCTGCTCGCGCCCGAGCACGCCGAGATCGCGATGCGCGACGCGCGCGCGATCGGCGAGAAGATCACGACGGCGGGCGCGCTCTTCCTGGGCGCCCACACGCCCGAGTCGGTGGGCGACTACGTCGCGGGGCCCAGCCACGTGCTGCCCACGGGCGGCAGCGCGCGCTTCTTCTCGCCGCTGGGCGTGGCCGACTTCGTGAAGCGCACGTCACTCATCGAGTACGACGCAGCGGCGCTGCGCGACCAGGGCGGCGACATCGAAGCGCTGGCCAAGGTCGAGGGCCTCGAGGCCCACGGCCGCGCCGTGAGCGTCCGAACCCGCGGCTGAGCGCGCGAATCAGGAAGCCGCTCACTTGCGGCGACCCGCGTTGTGCTCAAGGTGCCCCCTACGTGCCCATTGAGGTGCGTAGGGGGAACCAATGAAACGTTCGTGCCTGCTGATCTCGTTGACCTTGGCCGTCGCCGGCGCGCCCTCGCGAGCGGCTGATCCGTCGGGCGCCGCGAAGCTCTCACCCGACGAAGCCGAGCAGATCGCCACCGACGCTTACGTCTTCCTATATCCGCTGGTCACCATCGACCAGACGGAGAAGGTGCTGACCAACACGGTCAAGCCGAGCGGCAAGAAGGCGCCCGTCAATCAGTTCGCGAATCTCAAGGAGTACCCGAGCGCGTCGGACCACGAGGTGACGGCGCCCAACGCGGACACGCTCTACTCGACGGCGTTCCTCGATTTGTCGAACCAGCCGATGGTGCTCTCGCACCCCGACATGGGGAACCGCTTTTACATGTTCCCGATTCTCGACGCCTACACCAACGTGCTGAAGACGCCGGGCGCGAAGGAGAACGGCGGCGGGGCCGCGACGTACGTCATCACGGGGCCGAGCTGGAAGGGCGGCGCGCTGCCGAAGGGCGCGACCGAGATCAAGTCGCCGACGAACACGGCGTGGATCCTCGGCCGAACGTACTCGTCGGGCACGAAGGAGGACTACGCCGAGGTTCACAAGCTGCAGGCGCAGTATCGGCTTCGTCCCCTCGACGCCACCGACGCCTTCCAGCCGCCTGCTGGCCACGTGAACCCCAAGCTCGACAGCAAGAAGTCCGTCCGCGATCAGGTGGACGCGCTCTCCGGGGGCGACTTCTTCGCGCGCGGCGCCGCGCTGATGGGCCCGAACCCGCCCACGGCCGCCGACAAGCCCATCGTCGAGCGCATGGCGAAGCTCGGGCTGCGGCCTGGCCAGCCTTTCGACGCGAGCAAGCTGCCTGCGGAGGTCGCCGCGGCGATCGAAGCGGCTCCCAAGGCCGCACAGGCGCGGATCAAGGCGCAGCTCGCGAAGGGCACGAAGGTCGAGAACGGGTGGATGGTGGCGACGAAGGTCGGGCGCTACGGCACCGACTACGACCAGCGCGCGTTCATCGCGGCCATCGGTCTCGGCGCCAACATGCCCGACCAGGCAATCTACCCGCTGGCCGAGAAGGACGGCGCGGGAAACAAGCTCGGCGGCGCCAACAAGTACGCGATCCACTTCGCGGCTGGGCAGCAGCCGCCCGTGAAGGGCTTCTGGTCAATCACGATGTACACGCCCGAGATGTTCTTCTACGCCAACCCGCTGAACCGCTACACCGTCAGCTCGCGGACGGACTTTCACAAGAACGCCGACGGTTCAATCGACGTCCTCGTGCAGCACGACAAGCCGGCGTCGAAGGAGCAACAGGCGAACTGGCTGCCGGCGCCCAAGGGCGGCTTCGCGCTGATGATGCGCCTCTACTGGCCCAACGAGGCCAAGCCGTCGATCCTCGACGGGAGCTGGAAGCCGCCCGCCGTGGCGCCGGTTCAGGCGGCGCACGCGCAGCGCTGACGCGACGTCTCGTCGTTTCTTCAGAACCTTCTCCCGCGCCGCGCGTCCGAACGGGCACGCGGCGCGGCGACTGGCTCGATTCTCTGCGGGTGAGAGTCTACGAGGACTGGCGCTGATACAATCGTCGCCCCATGAGCGACGACGACGTCAAGCCGCGCTCCCGCTGGCGAACAATCTCCTGGCGCGACGTCCTGCCCGTCGCGGTGCCCGCCGTCCTGGTCATCATCGCGGCCTTCGCGCTGGCCGCGAAGCTGATGCAATCGGCGCCGCCCACCCGGATCCGCTTCGTCAGCGGCTCGCCGGGCAGCAGCTACAGGAACCTGGCCGAGAAGTACAAGAAGATCATCGAGGGCCACGGCGTGAAGGTCGACATCGTCGCGTCCGAGGGCGCGCTCGACAACCTGCTGCGCCTCGCCGATCCGAAGTCGGCGATCGACGTCGGGTTCGTGCAGGGCGGCCTGGCCGAGGGCGTCGACATCTCGCGCCTCGCGTCGCTGGGCACGGTGTTCACGCAGCCCGTGATGGTCTACTACCGGCTGCCGCAGACCGTCGAGCGGCTGACCGAGCTGCGCGGCAAGCGCATCGCCATCGGGGCCGAGGGCAGCGGCACGCACGCGCTCGCCATCAGGCTGCTCAAGGCGAACGACATGGACGAGAAGAGCGCGACGCTGGTCTCGGTCAGCGGCGAAGAGGGCGCGCGCCAGCTTGCGGCCGGCAAGGTCGACGCCGCGTTCCTCATGGGCGACTCCGCGACGCCGCAGGTGATGCGCAGCATGCGCGAGGCCGAGGGCGTGCGCCTCATGAGCTTCCGCCAGGCCGAGGGCTACGTGCGGCGCCTCAAGTTCCTCACGCACCTCACGCTGCCCGAGGGCGCGATGGACCTGGGGAAGGACTATCCGTCGGAGGAGGTGTCGCTGCTGGGGCCCGCCGTCGAGCTGGTCGCGCGCAAGGACCTGCACCCGGCGCTGTCGGACCTGCTGATCGCCGCCGCGCGCGAGGTCCACGGCGGCCCTGGCATGTACCGCAAGGCGGGCGAGTTCCCGGCGCCGACGGAGCACGACTTCCCGCTCAGCGCCGACGCCGAGCGCTACTACAAATCGGGTGGCCAGTTCCTCTATAAGCGCCTGCCGTTCTGGCTGGCCAGCCTGGTCGATCGCGTGCTGGTGGTCGTGCTGCCGCTCCTGGTCATCGTGGTCCCCGCGACGCGCGCCGCGCCCGCCCTCTACCGCTGGCGCGTGCGCTCGCGCATCTACCGCTGGTACGGCGCGCTCATGGCGATCGAGCGCGAGATCATGCTGGCGCGCACGGAAGACCAACGCCGCGCCATCGGCCAAAAGCTGGAGGACATCCAGCGGTCCGTCGCCGAGATCAAGACGCCGCTCTCGTTCGCGGACCAGCTCTACGTCCTGCGCGATCACGTCGCCATGGTCCGGCGCCGTTTGAACGAGTCACGGCAGCCGGCTTAGCGCGTTCCGCGATCCTCTCGCCGCGCGAGCGCGCCTCGAGCGGTAGGATCCGGGGGATGCCGTTTTCGACGATCGCCGGACGCAACGTCCCCATCAAGGTCTGGGCGCCGCTGGAGGAGGTGGACGCCCAGGTGATCACGCAGCTCGAGAACGTCGCGGCGCTGCCGTGGGTCGCGCACCACGTCGCCGTCATGGCCGACGTGCACGCGGGCCGCGGCGCCACGGTGGGCTCCGTGATCGCGATGCGTGACGCCGTCGCGCCCGCCGCCGTGGGCGTCGACATCGGCTGCGGAATGGCTGCCGTGCGCACGAGCCTGCTGGCGAAGGACCTGCCGGATGACCTGCGCCCGCTGCGCAACGCGATCGAGCGCGCGATCCCCGTGGGCATGGACGCGCACGACGCCGCGGCCTGGGAGGGCACGACGGACGAGCTGCGCGCCGAGGGCGCGGCGCTGATGCGGGGCTTCCGGCAGCTCGCGGCCGAGCCGAAGGGCCTCGCCGAGCGCGTGGCGAACCAGGCCGGGACGCTGGGCGGCGGCAACCACTTCATCGAGGTGTGCCTCGACGGCGACCAGCAGGTGTGGCTGATGCTGCACTCGGGCAGCCGGCACATCGGCAAGCGGCTGGCCGATCACCACATCGAGATCGCGCAGCGCCTCGGCCACAATCAAGCCCTCGCCGATCGGGACCTCGCCGTGTTCCTGGCGGGCACGAAGGCCTTCGACGCCTATCGGCACGATCTCTTCTGGGCGCAGGAGTACGCGCGCTTCAACCGGCGCCTCATGCTGCACCTTCTCGGCGAGGTCGTGCGCCGCTTCTGGCCGCGCGTTCGGCTCGAGGCGGCCGTCTCCTGCCACCACAACTACGTCGCGGAGGAGATGCACTTCGGCGAGGAGCTGCTGGTGACGCGCAAGGGCGCCATCCGCGCGGGCGCCGGCGAGCTGGGCATCATCCCGGGCTCGATGGGCACGAAGTCGTTCATCGTGCGCGGCCTCGGCAACGAGGCGTCGTTCCAGTCGGCGTCGCACGGCGCGGGGCGCCGCATGAGCCGCGGCGAAGCGAAGCGTCGCTTCACGCTCGCGGACCTGCGCTTCCAGACCGAGGGCGTCGAGTGCCGCAAGGATCCCGGCGTGCTCGACGAGGCGCCCAAGGCCTACAAGAACATCGACGCCGTCATGGCCCAGCAGCAGGACCTGGTGGAGATCGTGGCCGAGCTCAAGCAGGTGGTTTGCGTGAAAGGCTGAGCGCAACCCCTTCCTCGGGAGGGGCGCGGCCGTATGTTTTCCTGGCCGGCCGTGACGTCCCCTCGCCTCTTCAAGATCGTCCTCACGGCGGCCGTCGTCGCGGGCGCGGAGGTCTCGATCGCAGCGCGCGCGCCCACGCCGCACACGCGGCTCACCACGATCGTCCGCGGCGGTGACGGGCCGCCCACGCTGCTGCTGCTGCACGGCTACGGCGCCAAGGCGGAAGATTGGGAGCCGTTCTCGCACACGATCGCCGTGCCGCCGGGCGCGCGCTTCGTCTTTCCCGAGGCGCCCGAGCGCACGACGCCGCCCGATGGTCCGCTGGGCGGCCGCGCCTGGTGGCGGCTGGATCTCGCCGCGTACATTCCGCCGGGCACGCGCCTGCCCGATCTCGCCACGTCGCACCCGCGGGGCCTCGACGGCGCGGCGGCGTCCGTGCGCGCGCTCTTGCACGACCTCTCGCGCGGCCAGCGCGGCCCCGTCGTGCTGGGCGGCTTCTCGCAGGGCGCCATGGTCGCGGGCGATCTCGCGTTCACGACGAACGACGACATCGCGGCCTTGGTGCTGCTGTCGGGCACGCCCGTCGACGAGGCGGCGTGGCGCCGGGGCCTCGCGCGGCGCCGCGGCCTCCGCGTCTTCATCTCACACGGTCGCGCGGATCACACGCTGCCGTTCGCCGGCGCCGACCGCCTGCAGCGCGAGCTCAGCGCCGCGGGCCTCGACGTCACCTGGGTCCCGTTCGACGGCGGGCACGAAGTCCCCGCGCCCGTCGTTCGCGCGCTGAACGCGTTCCTCGCGCCGATCGTCAGGATTCGGTGAGCAGCCGCCCGCTCCGCGCCGGCTCGGACCGGATGCAACCGGATCGAGAGCGCCTCGCAGCAGGCCTCCCCGCGCGGCCGGCTTGCATTTCTTCGACGCCGTCGGTCAACTGGCCACCCATGCCGCTCATCACGATCGAAACCAGGCGAGGCCTGCCGCCCGAGCTCAAGCGGGGTCTGCTCGATGCGGTGCATGCCGCCCTGATGGAGTCCTTCCGCATCCCCGACCACGATCGCACCCAGCGCTTCGTGGAGCATGCGCCCGCAGACTTCGAGATTCCGCCGGGCCGCGGCGAGCGCTACGCGCTGGTCACGATCGAGGCGTTCGTGGGCCGCTCACTCGACGCCAAGCGGGCCCTCTACAAAGGCATCGCCGACCGGTTCGAGGCGCTGGGCATCCCGCGGCTCGACGTGTTCATCGTGCTGCACGAGATCCCGCGCGAGAACTGGGGCATGCGCGGCGGCATCGCCGGCTGCGACGTCGAGCTCGGCTTCAGCGTGAACGTGTGACACCCGCCCCAGCGCAGCGCCGCGAACGTGCCGAGACCGGCAGGACTTCGACGAGCACCGAAACTGCATCCTCGCCGCGCCGGCGCCGTGAGCGCCCGAGATTGCACGCCGCGTGCTAGGGTCGGCCGGTGCGCGCCGCGGCCCACTGGCTCTCGATCCTGGTCACCGTCGCGGCGGCGGCGGCCGCGGCGCTCGTGGTGTTCCCGCCGCCGAATCAGCCGCTCGCGCTGCTGGCCGTCGTCGTCGACGAGAAGACGTTCGTGATGATGGCCGCCGCGCTGCTGGGCGCGGCCTTGGCGCGTTCGTCGGGTTCCCGGCTTTGGATGCTCGGTCAGGCGATCCTCGGCCTGACGATCGTGGGCGTGGCGCTGCTGCCGCCGGCGCAGGCCGCCAAGCTGGCGCGCGAGCGGCGCACCACGCTCGAGTGGGGGCGCTACGTGACGGCCCCGGTCGACAACGCTCCGGCGCGGCCGTCGCAGACGCTCACCTACGCCGTCGTCGATCGGCGCGCGCTCGCGCTGGACGTCTATCGACCGGCCCGGACGAAGGATCCCGTCCCGGCGGTGATCGTCGTGCACGGCGGCGGCTGGACGGCCGGCGACAAGGGCGAGGCGCCGCGCGCGAGCGCCGCGCTGGCCCAGCACGGCTTCGCCGTCTTCGACGTGCAGTACCGCCTGGCCCCGCCGCCCACGTGGCGGGACGCCGTGGGCGACGTGAAGTGCGCCGTCGGCTGGGTGAAGCGGCACGCGCGGCAGGCGAGCGTCGACGTGGATCCCGCGCGCGTGTTCCTTCTGGGGCGCTCGGCGGGCGGGCACCTCGCGCTGCTCGCGGCGTACACGCCCGAGGACGGCACCTTGCCGCCGAGCTGCGACGCGGGCGACACGCGCGTCGCGGGCGTCATCTCGCTCTACGGCGCGAGCGATCTCGGCGCCGCCTGGCAGCACCCTGGAAATCGGCGTGTGTTCGACCTGCCGAGCCGCACGTCGCAATACGTGGGCGCGACGCCGTCGACCGAGCCGGATCGATACCGCCTCTTGTCGCCGATCGAGCGCGCGACCAGCGCGGCCCCACCCACGCTGCTGATCCACGGCGGCCGCGACGCCTTCGTTCCCGTGGATCAGGCGACGCGGCTCGCGCGCCAGCTCGCCGCCCTGGGCGTGCCGCACGACCTGCTCGTCGTCCCCTACGCACAGCACGCCTTCGACTTCGTCTCGGGAGGCCTTGGCCAGCAGCTGGCCGAGCAAGCGACCCTGCGCTTTCTCGCAGCTCCCGCGGCCGCGGGCCGGACCTGAGCCATGCCCATCAGGCGACGCATCACCGGATTTCACCAAGACGGCGACCAGTTCTGGGTCGCCGAGCTCGAGTGTGGCCACCAGCAGCACGTGCGTCACAAGCCGCCGTGGGAGGTGCGTCCGTGGGTGCTGACCGAAGAGTCGCGGCAGCAAAAGATCGGCTCCGAGCTCGAGTGCGTGATGTGTCGCGTGCCTTTTGCATGGCGCCGCGGGCCCGGATAGTCGCGTTCGTGCTACCGTCCGCGTTCGGATGAATCTCGCGGCGACGTTGCGAGGGACGACCTACCGGTTTCGCGACGTGAAGGACGTCCTCGCGAAGGCCAATGAAGAGAAGTCGGGCGATCGCCTGGCGGGCGTCGCCGCAGGCTCGGTGTCCGAGCGCGTCGCCGCCAAGCGCGTGCTCGCCGAGCTGACGCTGGCCGATCTCTACGAGCACCCCGTCGTTCCGTACGACGAAGACGCCGTGACGCGCCTCATCCACGACGATCTCCAACGCCCCGTCTACGAGACGGTCAAGTCGTGGACGGTCTCGCGCCTGCGCGAGTACGTGCTGGACGATCGCAACGACGGCGCCGAGCTGCTGCGCCTCGGGCGCGGCCTCACCAGCGAGATGATCGCGGCGTGCGCCAAGATCATGACCAACCTCGATCTCATCGTGGCGGCGCGCAAGATCCGCGTCGTCGTCCACGCGACGAACACGGTGGGGCTGCCGGGGCGGCTGTCGGTGCGCCTGCAGCCCAATCACCCGTCCGATTCGATCGAGGGCATCCTCGCGTCGCTGCGCGACGGGCTGTCGTTCGGCGCGGGCGACGCGGTGATCGGCATCAACCCCGTGACCGACGACGCCGAGCGCACGGCCGAGATCCTGAACGCCACGGGCGACTTCATGCGCAAGTGGCGCGTGCCCACGCAGAACTGCTGCCTCGCGCACGTCACGACGCAGATGAAGGCGCTCGAGAAGGGCGCGCAGCTGGGGCTCATGTTTCAATCGATCGCGGGCACCGAGAAGGCCCTCCGCAGCTTCGGCGTCACGCTGCCGCTCCTCGACGAGGCGCACGAGATGACGCTGAAGCTGGGCCAGTGCGCCGGGCCGAACGTCATGTACTTCGAGACGGGCCAGGGCTCGGCGCTTTCGGCCGACGCGCACCACGGCGCCGATCAGATGACGCTCGAGTGCCGCAACTACGGCCTCGCGCGCCACTACCGGCCGTTCCTCGTCAACACGGTCGTCGGGTTCATCGGGCCCGAGTACCTCTACGACGCGCGCCAGATCACGCGCGCCGGCCTCGAGGATCACTTCGCGGGCAAGCTGCACGGCATCTCGATGGGCTGCGACGCGTGCTACACGAACCACGCCGACGCCGACCAGAACGACCTCGAGAACCTGGAGGTGCTGCTGACCACGGCCGGCTGCAACTTCTTCATGGGCCTGCCCATGGGCGACGACGTCATGCTGAACTACCAGTCGACGTCGTTCCACGACGACGCGACGCTGAGGCAGGTCATGGGCCTGCGGCCCGCGCCCGAGTTCGAGGCGTGGCTCGAGGAGCTGGGGCTCATGCACGAGGGCAAGCTGACCGAGCGCGCGGGCGACGCTTCGATTTTCGGGTGAACGGGATGGTCGATCGCGCGCGCATCGAGCAGATGGTGAGGGCGGCGCTGGCCAAGCGGGCCGGCGGCGCGGAGACGGCGGCCGTCGAATCGGGCGGCGCGCTGCTGCTGACCCCCGATCGTGGCGTCAACCTCGGCGAGCCGTACGACCCGCGCGTGATGCCCGCGCTGCTCGCCGCGACACCCGCGCGCGTCGTCGTCGGGCGCGCCGGCACGCGCTACCGCACGAACACGATGCTTCGCTTCCGCGCCGATCACGCCGCCGCGAAGGACGCGGTGATGTCGGAGGTGGACTCGGCGCTGCTCGCGAAGCTGGGCCTCTTCGAGGTCTCGTCGCGCGCGCCCGACAAGGCGATCTTCCTGCAGCGGCCCGATCTCGGGCGCACGCTGTCCGAAGAGGCGCGCGCCGAGATCGGCAAGCGAATCGGCAAGGCGCCGCGGCTGGCCGTCATCTACGGCGACGGCCTCTCGGCGGCGGCCATCAACCAGCACCTGGCCGAGTTCCACGCCACGCTGGTCGCCGCGCTCGCGGCGCGCGGCGTCTCGCACGCGCCCGCGTTCTTCGTGCGCCACTCGCGCGTGAAGATCATGGACGAGATCGCGCGCCTCGTGCGCGCCGAGGCGGCGGTGTTCGTGTGCGGCGAGCGCCCGGGCCTGGGCTTCGCCGATTCGCTGTCGGCCTATTACATCTATCAGCCGGCCGCGGGCGCCACCGACGCCGACCGCGAGGTGATCTCGAACATCAACCCGCGCGGCCGGCCGCCCGCCGAGGCGGCGCGCGACGTGGTGACGGCGATCGAGCGCGTGCTCCGCGACAAGAAGTCGGGCGTGGCGCTGTGAAGCTGGACTATCAGCCCGTGAAGCCGCGCGCGCTGTCCGTGCGGCGCATCGACGACGCGGCGCCCGCGCTGGCCGGCGCGCTGGGCCTGCCGCCGGGCCGGCGTTCGCTGGGCATCGTGACCGCCACTTCGGACGACGCGCTCTTCGCGTCGCTGGATCAAGGCACGAAGGCCTCGGCGGCCGAGGTCGTGTATGCGAAGTCGTTCTACGCCGGCTCGGGCTACCCCTCGGGCCCGCTCTCCGGCGAGTGCATCGGGATCTACGCGGCCGCCGATCCCGCGGAGATCGACGCCGCGCTCGAGGCGTGCCTCGGGTACCTCGAGAGCGAGGCGTGGTTCTACTCCGTCGAGCTGGCCGAGACGCCGGGGCGGCCTGTGGTCTTCTTCCCGCACGTCATCGCGTCGCTGGGACGCTACCTCGCGCCGCTCGCCGACGTGGCCCCGGGCAGCTCGATGGCCTACCTCATTGCGCCTCCGCTCGAGTCGATCGTGGGCTTGGACGCGGCGTGCAAGGCGGCGCGCACGGCGCTGGCGAAGTGGTTCGGTCCGCCGTCGGAGACGAACTTCGGCGGCGGCTACCTGGTGGGCGATCAGGCGGCGTGCGAGGCGGCGGCGCTGGCGTTCGCCGAGGCGATCGCCGACGTGTGCCGCGCGCCGCGGGGAACGCGCGCCCACGGGCCGTCCGCTTCGAACCTCGATCCGAACGGCAAGTACCGCGCGCTCGCGACGGGCGAGCGCTTCGCGACGAAGCCCGACCACCTGACCCACCTCGTCGACGACGAGTCGCTCGTGCCCAAGACGCACCCGCGCATCGTCGCGCGCGGCAAGCTGGATCTATTGCAGTCGGCGATCCTCGACGCCCAGACGGCGGCCGACGCCGAGAGCGCGCGCACGCTCGTAGGCGAGCTCGGCGAGCTGCTCGAGCTCGCGCGCGCGCTGGTGGGCGCCGAGGTCACGGGCAAGCCCGCGCCCGAGGTGCGCCTCTTCGGGCTGGGCGACGACGAGCTGCGCGACGCGACCCATCACACGCACGAGCTCTACGGCGTGCCGTTCATGTACCCGGACGTTCGCCAGGGGCCCGTGGTCGCGAAGCTGGGCCTGGCCCGCGCGATCGCGCGCGAGGCCGAGGTGGCGATCACGTCGGCGTTCCCGCCCGAGACGGGCGGCGCCGCGGCCCCGCCCGCGCGGGCCGACCTCGCGCACGTGCTGAACCGGATCTCGTCGGCGCTGTACCTCTGCGCGTGCAAGTACGTCGCGGGCCGCTACGAGGGCACGCGGCGGCCGCTCGGCCCGGTGCGCGGCTGGCGCCCGCCCGAAACCAACGGCGCCGACCACGGGAAAGGAAAGTCATGACGTCCGAAGGACCGCCGCCACCCGCGCCTGCCGCCGCCGCGCGCGCGCACGAAAAGCAGGAGCGCCTCGCCCGCATCTACGACGCGGAGATCGCGCCCGCGTACGCGACGCCGTTCGGCGAGCTGATTCTCGCGGCGCTGCCCGAACTGCCCGCCGTGCGAGTCGTCGAGGCCGGCTGCGCGACGGGCGGGCTCACGCGCGAGCTCGCGCGCAGGCTGGGGCCGCACGCGCACATCACCGCCGTCGACGAGGCGCCGTTCGTGGCGCTGGCGCGGGCCAAGCTCGCGGGCGAGCCGACCTGGCGCGGCACGTTCGAGACGGGCGCCGTCGCGCCGCTGCCCCTGCCCGACGCCTCGGTGGACCTCGCGGTCTCGAACCTGGCGGCGGCCACGTCGGGCGATCCGGCGGGCGCCGTGCGGGAGCTCGCGCGCGTCGCCGCGCCGGGAGCGCGGGTCATCGTCTCGGCGCCGCTGCGCGGCTCTTGGGCCGAGTTCCTCGACATCTACCGCGACGCGCTGCTGGAGAACGGCACGGCCGACGGCGTCGCCGCGCTCGACGCACACGTCGCCTCGCTGCCCGACGGCCGCAGCGCTGCCGCCTGGCTCGAAGCGGCGGGGCTGAGCGACGTTCAGCTCACCGTCAAGCGCTGGGAGATCCTGTTCCGGACCGCGCGCGAGTTCTTCTTCGCGCCGCTCGTCGAGCTCGGACCGCTTTCGACCTGGAAGCGCATCGCCGGCCGCGGCGAAGACATGCAAGACGTCTTCTTCTTCACGAAGGAGGCGATCGACACGTACTTCCACGGGCGATCGTTCCCGATCACCCTCGTGGGCGCCGTCGTCAGCGGACGAAAGCAGTAGCCACCGCCGGCGAAGGCACCGGCGGTTTCCTCATCGAGCGAACGATGCGGGATCGGCGATCAGCCGGCCGAGGCGCTGTCGGTGGCCGTGTCCGAGCCGCCGCCGTCCGCGCCAGCCGCGCCGTCCGAGCCGCCGCCGTCCGCGCCAGCCGCGCCGCCGTCAGAACCAGCCGCGCCACCATCGGAGCCAGCCGCGCCGTCGTGGCCGGCGCCGCCGTCACCACCAGCCGCGCCGTCGTGACCGCCGTCCGTCGGGTTGGTCGTGCTGCTGCTGCAGCCTGCGAAGGGCAGGGCCACGGCGAGGCCAAGGGACAGGCAGAAGGGCGCCAAAAGCTTTCCGAGTCTGGTCGACATGAACGAAAGTCCTTTTTCGAGCGAGTTACGAGGGCGATATTCCGAGCCCCTTGTAACACGCTCCGTCGGAAGTCAAAGGGATCAATTTCACCTACATTTCACTTTTGACCGTCCCGAAACCGGTTCTTGGCTTAGGAACCGAGCCGTTCGACCGTAACCTTCGAAGCCGGCCCGACGTACCCATGATGGACGCCCCCTCCACACCCACAGACGAGACGTTGATGTCCGCGTACGTCGCCGGCGATCGCCGCGCCTTCGAGCAGCTCTTCGCGCGCCTCGCCCCGCGCCTGCACGGCTTTTTCCGGCGTTCCTTCGGGTCGGAGGCGACGGCCGACGACCTGCTCCAGACGACCTTCCTGAAGCTGCACCGGGCGCGGGACACATACAAGGTCGAGATGCGCGTCGCGCCGTGGGCCTTCGCGATCGCGGCCCGCGTGCGCCTCGACGAGTACCGAAAACGCAAGCGGTTGGCCGAGGACGGGGACGAGGAGGCGCTGGCCCGCGCCGACGAGGCGCGCGCGGCCGAGGCGCAGGAGCCCGAAGGGCTGGACGGCGACGCGGCCGATGCGGTGCGGCGCGCGGTGGACGCGCTGCCCGAGTCGCAGCGCGTCGTCGTGCACCTCAACCGCTTCGAAGGGATGACCTTCGCCGAGATCGCGCGCGTGCTCGACACCACGGAGGGCGCGGTCAAGCTGCGGGCGTTCCGGGCGTACGGCGCGCTCCGGACGCGGCTGCGCGCCTTCGCGCCGGGCGAGGAGGCGACGTCGTGAGCCAGTCCTGCACGGAGATCGCCGCCGACGCGCTGGCACTGGTGGCGCTGCCGCCGGGGGCGCCCGAGCGCGCGCGCGCCGAGGAGCACGCGCGCTCGTGCGACGCCTGCGCGCGCTTGCTCGCCGAGGCGCGCGAGATGCTGGCGATGCTCGACGTCGCAGCGCCCCCGCCGCCGTCGCCTGCGGCCCTGGCGCGCGCCGCCGCGCCCGTGCTGGCCGATCTCGACGCGCGCGCGGCTGCGGGCCGCCTCGCGGGCGCCGTCGCCGCGGCGGTGCTGGCCGCCTGGGCGCTGCCGCTGGCCCTGTCGCGGGGGCCGCTCAATTCGGGCAGCGCGCTCTCGTTCGCCCTCGCCGCCCTCGCCGCCGCGGCGTCCGTCGCGACGGTCAGGTGGGGCGGCCGCGTCGCCGTGGCCTTCCCGCTGCTCTCGGTGTTCACGGCGCTGGCCGTCGGGCGAGGCTCCGCGCTGGACGCGACGTTCGGCTGCCCGCTCGTCGAGGCGCTCACCGCCGCGGGCGCCGGTGCCGCCGCGTGGCTCGCTGCGCGGGCGCTCGGGCGCTCGGCGGTGAGGCCGCAGGTGATGGTCGCTGCCGTCGGTGGCGGCGCGCTCGCGGGGCACGCGGCGCTGCACCTCGCGTGCGGCGCGGCCACCGAGCTGCCGCACCTGCTGGTGTTTCACACGGGGCCGGTCGTGCTGGCCGTCGGCCTGGCGACGCTGCTCGCGCGCAGCCTCGGCCGGCCTACGGCTTCGGCCCCCGGCCTTCGGCCTTAGAGAATCATCTCGTCGGTGACGTCGTGGGCCAGCGACGTCGCGAGCGCGCCGGGCAGGCGGCTCGCGACGCGCGAGTCCTTGGGCGCGACCGAGGCTGCGCGCGCGAACAGCGCCTGCGCGCCCGCGTCGTCGCCCAGCTTGCCGCGCCGGATGTCGCCCGCCGCCAGCAAGTAGCCGCAAACCTCGGAGGGCTTCGCGCCCGGCTCGTCGGAGAGCGCCGCCAGCAACCCGAGCGCGTCTTCCCACCGCTCCTCGACGAAGGCCAGCGCGCCCAGCACCTCGCGCGCGAGGTGCGCCTCCGCGACGGCGGCCGGCGCGGTGCCCAGGGCCAGCGCCAGCGCCTCGGTGGCGCGCGCGACGACGCGATCGCGCCGCCCGCGCTCCATGTTGGCCAGAAGGCGCGGCTCGGCGCGCATCGCCGACCAGCTCTCGGCGACGTCGCGGATCCCGACGTCGGGCGAGAAGCCGCCGCCGCGCGTGACCACCGCGCCGAGGCGCACCGTCGCCTGCGCGCGCGCCGCGACGTGCAGGTCCGCGATCGCCGAGCGCAGCAGCAACACGGCGCGATCGCCCGCGGAGAGCGCGGCACCATGGCGATCGAGCAGCGCCTCCGTGGCCTTCCAGGCGTTGTCCCACTGATCCTTCTCGAAGCAGATCTGGGACAGCCGCTCGAGCGTGGGGCGATACGAGGGATCGCGCGCGTACGAGCGCGAATAGAGGATGAGCGCGCGATCGACCTGCCCCACCGCCTCGGCGGCGGCGCCCGCGCGCGCGTAGCGTTCGGCGGCGTCCGCGGGCACGGCGCCCAGCGCGGCCAGCCGATCGAGCGCCTGCACCGCGGGCTCCCAGCGGCCCGCGAGCAGGTTGAAGCGCGAGGCGAGATCGAGCAGCCGCGGCTCCTCGGGCAGCAGCGCCGCGGCCGCCTCGACCAGCTCGATCCCGCGCTGCGGGTTGCCGAGGCGCTCGCCGTGCACGGCCGCCAGCTCGGCGAGCAGGCGCCCCTTGCGCGCCGACGGCCCGACGAGGGCGGCCTCGCTCTCCAGCAACGTCGCGACCTCGCTCCAGTCGCCGTCGCGCGCCGCCAGCGCGCCCAGCGACGCGATCGGCTCGGGCAACGCCGGGTCCAGCGACATCGCGCGGCGGTACGCCTCGCGCGCCGCGACGCGATCGCCGGTGCGCTCCGACGCGCGGCCCGCGCCGAACCACAGGCGCGCCGCCGGCTCGGGCGGCAGCCCCGCGGCCCGCTGGCGCAGCTCGTGCGCCAGCTCGACCCAGCGCGCGCTGCCCTCGTAGAGGCGCTCGAGCGCCGCGACGCACGCGATGTTGCGCGGATCGAGATCCAGCGCGCGCTTCACGTCGTGCTCGGCCTCGCCGCTGCGGCCCCGCTCGAGGAGCAACAGCGCGCGATCGAGCAGCGCGAGCGCGCGATCCGCCGGCGTGGGCGCGACGGAGGCGCGCGCCGTGTGCAGCCCCAGCGCCGCTTCGCGCCGCGCGAGCGCGACCAGCTCGGCCGAATCGTTGAGCGGCCCGAGCGAGCGCCCGCCCTCGGTGAGCAGCTCTCCGTACAGGCGCACGGCCTCGTCGGTCTGGCCGAGGCGCGCGCGCCGCAGCTCGGCGAGACGCCACAAGAGAGACGCGCGCGGCTCGGAAGGCGCGGCGCCGTCGCCGCTGGCATTCACCTGGCGCGCCGCCGCCCACGAGAGCAGCTCGGCGCACCGCTCCCAGTCGCCCACGGCCAGCAGCAGCCGCTCGGCGGCCGCGCGCGCCGCCGGGTCGTCGGGCGCGAGGTCCAGCACCGCCAGCCAGGCGTTCGCCGCCTCGGCCGGGTTCGCCCCCGCGCGCTCCGACAGCGCGGCGATGTCGCGCAGGAGACGCAGCTTCTCTTTCACTTCGGCGACGCGCTCGACGGCGGCCAGGGCCAGGCGCAGCGACTCGGCGGGCCGCCCCGTGCTCTCGAGGCGCTTGCGGGCGGCGCCCACCAGCGCGAGATCGCCCGGGAACTCGGCCAGCGCCATCAGCCGCACGTCCAGCGCGGCCTCGAACTCGCCGGCGGCGTCCAGCAGCGACGCCCGTTCGGACAGCGCGCGCAGGCGCTCGTCACCCACCAGCGCCGCCGCGTCGTTCTCCAGCGCCGTGGCGAGATCGCGGCCGCGCCCCATCTTTCGCAGGAGGCGCGCCCTCTCGCCGCGCAGGTGCGCGCCGCCCTCGCCCGGCGGAGCGCTCCGCAGCGCCTGCTCGAGCACGGCGACGGCGCCCACCGGATCGTCGAGGCGCGCCAGCGCCGCCGCGAGGCGCTCGCCGAGGCGCAGCCGCCGCGAGGGCTCGATCTCGGCGGCGTGCGCCGCGCGCAGCAGCTCGAGGCGCCGCCGCTCGAGCTCCTCGCCGTCTGCCACGCGCGCGAGCAGCCGCTCGGCCAGCGAGAGCGCCGCCTCGGCGCCCGCGTGACCGGCCACGGCGCGCTCGAGCGCCACCAAAACCGGCTCGATCGGATCACCCGCGCCCAGGCGCGCCAGCAGCCGTTGCGCGTGCACGTAGTGCTCGGCGGGGGTGACGAGCTCAGCCGGCAGCGGCGCCGCGGACGCGCGCGTCGCGGGCAGGTTCGCGTCGGCCCGCCACGTGCGCGCGAGCGCGCCCAGGCCCGCCTGCGCGGCCTCCTCGGCCAGCGCCGCGAGGGGTGCCTGCCGCGCCGCCTCGGGCAGCCCCTCGAGGAACGTGCGGCGCACGCGCAGCGCCTCTTTCAAGTAACCGCCCTCGCGCAGCGCGGTCTCGAGCGCGGCGGCGCGCGCCGCGAGCGTCTCCGACGGCGGCGCGCTTCGCAGCGCCTCCTCGGCCAGCCGCCGCGCGCGGTTCGCTCGCCCGGCCTTGGCCTCCGCCAGCGCGAGGTCGAGCCGCTCGGCCGCGCTGATCGCCGGCGCGGGCGCCGACGCCGACGAGCCGGCGAGCCGCGCCGCGGGGTGCGGGCCCGGGCGTTCACCGTTCGTGGCGCTGGACGTGCTCGCCGCACGCGTCCGGGCTCCGCGGCGCGTCGCCTCCGCCGTCGCGCGGTCGAGCCCCTGC
>DASZUD010000149.1:0-8176 GCA_035548155.1 Polyangia bacterium | reverse complement strand
CGGGTGCCGGAACCTCCTCCGCCTGCCCCGGCGCCGCCGCCCGCAGCTCCCGCGCCCGGCCAGGTCGGCCCCATGCCCTTCCTCCCGCCGCCTCCCGGTGCGGGCGGCGAGAGCCGCGCCGTCGCCGAGGCGCCTGCCGCGCCGCCGGCGGAGGCCAAGGACGAGCAGACGTCGTCGTCCTCTCGCTGGTGGCTGTGGACCACGCTGGCCGTCGTCGTGGCCGGCGGAGGCTTCGCGGCGTATTGGTTCACGCGGCCGAAGGACGAGCCGCCTCCGACGACGACCTTCGGGAACTTCCGGTTTTGATCACGCGCCGGCTCTTCATGCTCACGTCGCTGGCCGGGCTCGCGCTCGCGCCGGCTGCGTGCAAGCAATCGGACACGGTCCTGGTGATCTTCGTCGCCGCGCCGCGCTCGGTGATCGCGACTCAGCTCGGCGTGACCGTCACGGCCGGCATCGACACGCGCTTCTTCCTGATCCCTCCCAATCCCGAACCGGGCGACCCCATCGCGTGGCCGTGCAGCTTCACGCTGTCGCTCGATCGCGCGCACATGGGGCCGATCACCGTCTCGGTCGACGCCCGAGACGCGGAGGGCTCGACGCTCGCGTTCGGCACGACGACGATGCAGCACGTCCAGATCGGCGGACAGACCGACATCAGCGTCATGCTGTCGGAGGCGCTGCCGCCCGACGGGCTGGGCGAGGACGGCGGCGCCGACGGCGCCGGGGGGACAAACGGACAGGCCGGGGGCGGGGGCGCTGGAGACGGCGGCGCGGACGGGGCGGCGGGGCAGGGCGGCGCGGCGGGTCAGGACGCGAGCGTGCAGGACGCGCCCTACGGCGAGACGGGCTTGGACGGCGCGACCGACTGATCCAGGATGGGGCCCGAAACGCCATGAGCACCGCGCCGATCTCGCTCCGTTCCCTCCCCTTGCTGTCCGACGCCGACGATTGGCGCTGGCAGCTGCGCAACCGCATCACGACGAAGGAGGAGATCGCCGAGCGGCTGCCGCTGACGCCCGACGAGATCGCCGGGCTGGACGCCGCGCCCGGGCACTTCCGCGTGGGCATCACGCCGTATTACTTCTCGCTCATCGACAAGGATCGGCCGGACTGCCCCGTGCGCATGCAGGTGATCCCGCGCGGTCGCGAGCTCGTGAACGAGCCAGGCGACCTGGTCGACCCGCTGGGCGAGGACAGCCATTCGCCCGCGACGGGGATCTTTCACCGCTACCCCGACCGCTGCCTGCTGCTCGCGCTGGATCGCTGTGCGATCTACTGCCGCCACTGCAACCGGCGGCGCCTCGTCGGCAAGGGCGAGGCGCCCATGCCACGCGAGGACATGGCCGAGGCGCTGGACTACATCCGCCGCACGCCCGCGATCCGCGACGTGCTGATCTCGGGCGGCGATCCGCTGACGCTGTCGACGTCGCGCCTCGAGGAGATCCTCGAGGAGCTGCGGGCGATCCCGCACGTCGAGATCATCCGCATCGGCACGCGCGTGCCGGTCGTGCTGCCCATGCGCGTGACCGACGAGCTGTGCGCGATGCTGAAGAAGTACCACCCGCTCTTCATCAACACGCACTTCAACCACCCGAAGGAGCTGACGCCGCTTTCGCGCGCGGCGTGCGAGAAGCTGGCCGACGCGGGCATCCCGCTCGGCAACCAGACCGTGCTCTTGCGCGGCGTGAACTCGTCGGCGAAGGTGCTGCGGAAGCTCTTCACGGAGCTCCTGCGTTGCCGCGTGCGTCCGTACTATCTGTTCCAGGGCGACGTCGCCGCGGGCACGTCGCACCTGCGCACGTCGGTGGAGACGGGCATCGAGCTCATGCAGCAGCTGCGCGGCCACATCTCGGGGCTCGCGATCCCGCACCTCGTGATCGACACGCCCGGCGGCATGGGCAAGGTCAGCATCGGCCCGGACTACGTCGTCGCGCGCGGCCCCGACAAGTGGACGCTGCGCAATTACGAGGGAAAGCTCGTCGACTACCCGCAGCCCGCCGAGAAGGACGCGACGTGCGCGTACGACGAGGTCTATTTCGGATCGATGTAGACCGTGTACGCCCAGTTCCAGTAGTCGTCGCAGTTGCCGGTCTGGTACGAGCGCAGGTTCTGCACTGTGTAGTTGTCTCCGCCGCTGGTCCAGCCGACGGACTGGCCCATGTAGACGCGCAAGGGAGCTGCGGCGCTGCCGGGGGTGCTGAACTCGAAGGCGTAGACGTTGTCGACGAACGTGCCGGCGCCGCAGCCGCGGACCTTGGGGCAGTCGGTGAGGGGGACGTTCTGGACTTGGTAGGGCGCGCCGTCGAAGGCGTGGCCACCGTCGACGACGGCCAGGAGCAGCTTCCCGTCGGCCGAAGTGATCTCGAGCGACTGCTCGCACACGTATAAAAGCCGGAAAGACGCCCGCACACGCACGGCGACGCGCGGGAACGTCGACAGGTCGAGGCCCTGCGCGGTCGCCTCGACGGTGAGCGTGCCGCCCTTGCAGCTGGGATCGCCGCCGCACGTCGCGAGCGTGATCGTGAGCGACGAGGCGGTGCTGGAGGCGATCGTGCCCGTCCACGTGTCGCTCACCGAGGCACCGGGGACGTGACCGTCGCACGAGACGACCTCTTCGTTCGGCACGTGCAGGGCGAGGACCGCGCGATCGTTCGTGAAGCGGCACAGTCCGGGCTCTTCGCCGCGCTCGATCGAGGAGACGTCGACGGCGTCGCCGGTCTCGTGCTCGAGGGCGCCGTCGAGCACGGCCGCGCCGGCGGCGTCACTCGCATCGACCTTCAGCGAGCTCCCCGAGCACGCGGCCAGCACACAAAGCAGCCCGACGAAGCGCATGCGCCGATGGTACCACCAGCGCCGCGCGTCCAGATCTCGGTCGGGCTACGCCTCGAGACCGGCGCTGGGGCAGAACGCCGCCAGCGAGCACGAGCCGCACTCGGGCTTGCGCGCGAAGCAGACGCGCCGCCCGTGCCAGATGATCTGATGGGAGAAGCGGATCCAGTTCTCCTGCGGGATCACCTCCATGAGGTCCTGCTCGATGGACTTCACGTCGGCCGACCGCGTGAGGCCGAGGCGCATCGCCAAACGCTGGACGTGCGTGTCGACGACGACGTTCTCGGCGATGCCGTAGGCGGTGCCGAGCACGACGCCCGCCGTCTTGCGCGCGACCCCCGGCAACTTGATGAGGTCCGCCAGCGTGCGCGGCACCTCACCGCCGTAATCCTTCGTGAGCATCGTGGCCATGCCTTTGAGGCTCTTGGCCTTGGCGCGAAAGAAGCCCGTCGACCGGATGATCGTCTCGAGCTTGGGCAGCGGCGCCTTCGCCATGGCGTCGGGCGTGGGGTACGCCTTGAACAGCGCGGGCGTCACCATGTTGACGCGCTCGTCGGTGCACTGGGCCGAGAGGATCGTCGCGCAGACCAGCTGAAACGGCGTCTCGCGATCCAGCTCGCAATCGACGTCCGGGTAGAGCTCCTCGAGGCCTTCGAGGAGCGAACGCACGCGCACCGGATCGGGCGGCCACGGGCCGCGCAGCGGCTTGCGGGTGGCTTTGGTCACGAGCTTGGGCTTTCGGAGCTTCACGCGGCCGGCGGCTTCCGTCGGGATCTTCGTCGGAATCTTGGCGCGTGGTTGGACCGGCATCGTCGGGCGTTATAGCATCGCCGTGCCGTGGATAAGCTGGAAGACATGGACGAAGAGCTCGCGAAGGCGCGCCAGAAGGACGCCGACGGCGTCGACATCTACCGGTACAAGCGCCGGTTTCGCACGCTCAAGGCCGTCGGCCTCGGCGCCGTGCTCGCGGGCCTGGTCTCGCTGATCATGGTGATGATCGAGGACAGGAAGAACCCCTGCCAGAAGGTCCACGACTACCTTTGCAAGAAGGACCCCGCCGGCCTTCAGTGCAAGTCGTACGAGGGCATCCTCGACGAGTCCGAGCACGACTCTTCCGCTGAGATGCGCAGCCAGATCCGCTCGCAGTGCCAGGACAAGATCGACCGCCTCAAGGAAGACGAGGGCATCGACATAAAGTAGCGGGTCAGCCGACCTCGCGAACCAGCGACACGAGCACGCCGTTCGCGTCGCGCACGTAGGCGACGACTTGGCCCCACGGTTTCGTCTCGGGCGGGCTCACGGGCTCGGCGCCAGCGGCCACGGCGCGCGCGTAGGCCGTCGCGACGTCCGCCGGCTCGAGCGCGAGCTCGAAGCCCAGCGGCGCGCCGGCGCGGGTGGCCGCGACGTATTCGCGCCCGACGACGCCGCGCGCGAGGCCGTGGGCCGCGAACGAGAGCGTCGTGCCGCCGGCCTCGAGCTCGGCGTACTGACCGCTCTCGTGCATCATCTTGGCCTTCATGCCGAAGGCCGCTTCGTAGAACGCCACCGCGGCGGCGACGTCCGGGACGAACAGCGTCGTGTAGGTGAGCTTCATGGGGAGTCTTTCCCGAGGCGGCGGCGCTCGGCGGCCTCGTCTTCGTAGTGCTGGAAGAAGTCGCGCAGCGTGCGGCCCGGCACGTCCGCGAAGGTCTCGGTGAGCACCTCGAGCCGCGTGACGCGGTCGAGGCGGAAGTTACGGAAGTCGCGCCGCAGCTCGCACCAGGCGCCCAGCGACCACGCGGCGCCCCAGTAGAAGACGCCCAGCGGTTGGACCGTGCGCTCCGACGCGGAGTCGCCGCGGTCGCGGTAGGCGAGGGCCACCTTGCGCCGCGACTTGATGGCGCCGCGCAGCTCGGCCAAGCCCTCGCTGGTGCCCTTGCGGACGTGGAAACCGGGCGCGAACAGCGCCGCGTCGGGGATGCGGTCGCGCAGCCGTGGCGGCAGCACGGCCTCCACCTTCGAGAGCACGTTGCGCGCCGCGCGCGCGAGCTCGGCGTCGGCCCAGCTCTCGACGATGCGCGCGCCCAACACCAGCGCCTCGATCTCCGCCTCGTCGAACATCAGCGGCGGCAGATCGAAGCTGCGGGGCAGGACGTACCCGACGCCCGCCTCCCCTTGGATGGGCACGCCCGAGAGCACCAGGTCCTGGACGTCGCGGTAGATCGTGCGCGCCGAGACCTCCAGCTCCTGCGCGAGGGTCGCGGCCGTGACGGGCCCGCGGCCGCGCAGTCGCTGGACGATCTGGAAGAGGCGGTCGGCACGGCGCACGGGGCGGCAGTCTACCGCTTCGACGTCTGGAACAGCCCGAACGGCGCGCCCGTCGGATCGATCAGCACGCTGAACACGCCCTCGGGGATCTCGACGAGCTCCTGCACGGCCGAGGCGCCCAGGGCCTTTGCGCGCGCGGTCGCGCCCTCGACGTCGGCGACCTTGACGTACGGCAGCCAGTGCGAGGCAGCCACGGGGCCCGCCAGCTTCAGCATGCCCCCCGGGAAGCCCTCGCCCGGGTCGATCTCGGTGTACGTGCCCTGCGGGTTCTCGTGGTCGCTCATCTTCCAGTCGAGAAGCCGGCCGTAAAAGTGCTTGGCGGCCGCGGGGTTCTGCGTGTGGAGCTCGGCGTACGTGAACGGGTTGGACATGGGATCTCCTTGGTGGTGGTCGCACCGCGATTCGGCGCGAGAAACACCCTGCGCCCCCGCTGCTGACACCCTTGTGTCAGCAGTGTTTGGCTTGGGGTAAGGTCGGGCCCATGCGTGCACGGATTTCGGTCAGCCTCCTTCTCGTGTGTCTGTCGCTCGGCTGCGGTTCGTCCGGGGAGCTCGCGCCCGACGCGGGCGCAGAGGGCGGGGCGCCCGACGGGACCGATGCCGCCTCAGAGGAAGACGTGGTCGGCGCCGGTTTCTGCACGCCTGGCGCCGATCAGACGTGCAACGACGATCCGAGCGTGTCGGCGCTCGAGGGGACGTGCCACCGACTGGGCTTCTGCGAATGCAACGAGGGGTACTCCCTCAACTGGAACACGAACCGTTGCCGCGTCGGCACCGAGTGTGTCGCGTCCGCCGCCGACGATTGGCAGTACCGCATGCCGCTCGACGCAGCCGACTGCGCGTCGCGTGCCCCGACGGCATGCTCGAACGGGACCTCGCTCCTCACGAGCGACGTCGACTCGTTGATGAGCACGACGTGCCGCCTGCCGAACGATCTCTGGATCCGGATCGAGCTCGCGGACGGCTGCCCCACGTTGCTCGAGGCGACCCATCGCGGGAAGACGGCGCTCGACGACGACGAGACGCAGTTCTTGAGCTGCTTCGCGCCGCTGCTCGCGGCGAAGCGGTTCTCGTGCGCCACGAGCACGTGCCTGCTCGAAGCGAGGATCCTGCTGCCCTGAGCGCCGCTCAGGTGAAGATCTTGCCCGGGTTCAGCAGATCCTGCGGGTCCCAGAGGCGCTTGAGGCGCTTCTGCCAGTCGAGCACCTCGGCCGACTGCTCCCACGCCATGTAGCGCGCCTTGGCGATGCCGATGCCGTGCTCGCCCGAGAGCGTGCCGCCGAGGTCCAGCGCCGCGCGGAACACGCCCGCGAGCGCGCTCTGGATGCGCGCCCACACCGCCGGATCCTTGTGATTCTCGTCGGTGAGCACGTTGACGTGCAGGTTGCCGTCGCCCGCGTGGCCGAACGTCGCCGTCATCAGGCGCTCCTTCGCGGCGATGCCGTCGATGCGCGCCAGCATCTCGGCGATCGAGCCCGGCGGCACGACGATGTCCTCCGACAGCTTGAACGCGTGCGCAGAACGCAGCGCCTTCGAGCACCCGCGCCGCGCGTCCCAGAGGCGCTCGCGATCGGCCTCGTCGCGCGCGACGATCACCTCCGTCGCTCCCAGCTCCTCGCACAGGCCGCCCGCGCGCAGCAGGCTCGCCTCCATGCCTTCGGGCTCGCCGTCCAGCTCGATGAGCACCAGCGAGCCGGCTCCCTCGGGGAACGAGAACTTCGCCTTCGGGCGCACGTGATCGATCGTCGCGCGATCCATCAGCTCGAGCGCGCGCGGCCGGTAGCCCTTGCGGATGATGCCGCTCACGGCCCGGCCCGCCGTCGCGGCGTCGGGCATGATCGCGATCAGCGTGCCCACCGCCTCGGGCCGGCCGACCAGCTTCACCGTGATCTCCGACGTCACGCCGAAGGTGCCCTCGCTGCCCACGAACAGCGCCGTCAGGTCGTACCCCGTCACGCCCTTGGGCGTCTTGCGGCCGAGGCGCAGCGTCTCACCGCCCATCAGCGTCACGACCATCCCCAGCGTCCAGTCGCGCGTGACACCGTACTTGAACGCGCGCGGGCCGCCCGCGTTCTCGGCGACGTTCCCGCCCATCGAGCACATCGCGAGGCTGGCCGGGTCGGGCGCGTAGAACATGCTCTGCGCCTCGACGGCCGCCTGCAGGTCGCCGTTGATCACGCCCGGCTCGACGACGGCGATGCGGTCGTCGACGCTGATGTCGACGATGCGCTTCATGCGCTCCGTCGACAGCACCAGGCCCCCGCGCACGGGCAGCGCGCCGCCCGTCATGCCCGTGCCCGTTCCGCGCGGCGTGACCGGGATCTCGTGCTCGGCGGCGAGGCGCAGCACGAGCTCGATCTCGGCACGCGACTCGCACAGCACGGCGGCGTCGGGCGGGAACACGCCGCGGCCCGACTCGTCGCGCGCATAGGTCTCGAGCTTGTCGGGCGTCCGCAGCACGCGGGAAGGCCCCAGCTCTCGGCTCAGCAGCTCGGCGACGTCGATCACCTCTTGAGACTACCGCAGACCGCTCGAGCGCGAGCGGCCTTCACATGCATCTGAATCCCGTGTCCGTGGTCCTCTGGCATTTGCCCGTCGCGCACGTCCGCTGCGCCAGGCTGCCCGCGCCGCAGCAGGGCTCGCCCACGTGCCCGCACGGCGAGCAATGCAGCTCCAGGCCGCCACAGCCGAGCGTCGCGTCGTTGCAGGATACGTAGTCGCAGCAAGGCTGGTCGAGGCCGCCGCATTGGCGGCAGACGTACCCCAATTGGTCGCACGCGAGCGCCGGATCGTCACAGCTACTTCCCACCGCACAACACGGCTGGTTCAAGCCACCGCAAGCGGCGTCGCCCATGTCGGCGGGCGCGTCGGGCGCCACTTCGGCCGGGCCATCCGTCTGCGACGCCGACTCGCCGGGCGCGTCGGGCGATTCCGCGTCACCGGAGGTGACGTCGCTCGCGTCGCCGTCGAATGCGCTCCCGTCGACCGCCAGGGGACCGGTTCCGGAAGAGCTGCACCCGGCCAGCGCCGCGAGCATC
>DASZUD010000148.1:0-35500 GCA_035548155.1 Polyangia bacterium | reverse complement strand
CACGGGCGCGGCCGGCGCGGGCTCGGACGGCGGCGCGGGAACCACGGGGGCCGGCGGGACGGGTGACGGTGGCGTTGCCGCGTTCAAGCTCACGAGCAGCGTCGTCGCCGAGGGCGGCCTCATCCCCGACAAGTACACGTGCGTGACGGGCGGCAACGGCTCGAAGCCCTCGCCCCCGCTGGCGTGGGGCGCCGGCCCCGCGGGCACGATGGGCTACGCGATCGTCCTCAAGGACAACACGAACGGCTTCACGCACTGGGCCATCTGGGACATCCCGGCGAACGTGCTCTCGCTTCCCGAGGACGTGTCACAGGCGTCGCACACGCCGCCCGTTCCCGCGGGCTCGAAGCAGGTGGGCGGCAACAACGAGTCGCTCGGCTACATCCGTCCGTGCCCGCCGAGCGGCACGCACGACTACGTCTTCACGCTGTACGCGCAGAAGGCGCTGCCGCTCGCCGGCGTGACGACCACGCAGTTTGCGGGCGACATCAAGACTCAGCTCGACAAGGCGGCGAACAACCTCGGCACGTCCGTGCTCGCGACGAAGGTCACGAAGTGAGGCTCAGAACGCCTCGCCGAGGTTGAAGTAGATCCCCGAGGAGCTCGGCGAGACCGCGACGTCCAGGTGGACGTTCAGGTCTCGCTCCTTCTTCAGGCTGAAGCGCACGGACAGGCCGCCCGCGACCTTCGGGTCCTGCAGCGACAGCGCCGCCAGCGTGGGGAACACGTTGCCCACGCCGGCGAACGGCGCCAGCGAGAAGCGGCCGTAGACGCGCACGCGCCACTCGGCCTGCCCCATGACGTAGAGGTGGTCGCGGTAGCGGCCCTGGAAGTAGCCGCGCATTCGCGAGCTGCCGCCCAGCGCGGGCATGTCGATGATCGGCACGTGCCCGGGCGCGTACGCGCCGTACAGCTCGAACGCCAGCACGCTGCGCGAGCCGAGAGAGAAGTGGCCGCGGTGATCCAGCTCGTAAAACGAGTACTCGTAGGCGCCGAGGCCGCCCGGGTAGAACGTCGCGGCGAACGAGGTGAGGCTGCCGGAGTGGGCGCCGAGCGCGTCGTCACGCGTGTCGCGGCGGAGGACGGGGCCGATGCCGAACAGGCTGCCCGACGCGGGCGTCGACTTCAGGAACGTCTCGAGGTCACCACCCGCGTCGACGCCCGACACGCCATACCAGCCCGCGGACAGGCCGGCGCCGACGTACAGCGCCTCGACGATTCGCGTGGCGAAGGTGATGCGCGAGAACACGCCCGACTGCGTGAACGGCTCCTCGGCCGAATCGGCCGTGTTGTTACCCAGCCCCCAGTAGAAGTTCGGGACGTGGGCGATGGCGGCGTCCTCCGTCAGCTGGTAGCGCGCGTCGTCGAAGTACTTCGTGACGTTCAAGCTGACGGCCACCTGCTTTCGCAGCGTCAGCTGGACGGCGAGGTTCACGTTGTCGTCGCGGCGCGGCTCGTCCGCGGGCCGGGGCCGGTCGTCGAAGATCGCGGCGCCCATGACGATGCCCAGCGACGTCTCGGGGGCATAGAAGACGACGGGGAACACGGCCCAGTCCCAGCGCGCCACCGACGGCTCTGAGCCTTGGGCGGTCGCCGAGTCGGGGCGCGGGGGCGACGGCGACGGCGACGGCGAGGGATCGATCGAGGGTGGAGCAGGCTCCACCGGGGCGCCAAAAGTCGCGTCCGCCGCGCGGACGCGCGGCGCGAAGATCGTGAGCACGGCAGCGGTGGCCCAGGCGCCCACTTCGATTCGCGTCACTGCGACCAGAGTGCCTGAAAATTGCTCTGCGATCGAGATCGCGCGTGCGCGGCGCCGCCATGTCTTTGACGCGGCCGCCGCCGCGTCAGACGGCTGGCAGGCTTCCCGTTGCATCACGGGGCCGGCTGCGGCAGGCTGCACGCGAAACATGATCGAGATCGCTGGCGCCGCTGCCTTCACGCCGGCTCGTTTGCAGAAACGGCTGGCGGCAGTGTGCGTGCGCAACCCGGGTGTCACGGGCCTTCGGGCTCACTTCGCGCACTTCGTCGACGTCGACGGCGAGCTTTCGGCCGACGACCGTCGCGTCCTCGAGCGGCTGCTGACGTACGGGCCGCGCACCATCGACGCGCGAGGGGAGGCGCCGGCCGCGCCCGGGGCGGCCCGCCGCGTGCTGGTCGTGCCCCGCCTGGGCACGATCTCGCCGTGGTCGTCGAAGGCGACCGACATCGCGCGCATTTGCGGCCTGCCGCGCGTGCGCCGCGTCGAGCGCGGCATCTGGTACGACGTCGCCGGCCAGGTATCGGACGAAGAGGCGCTGCGCCGAGCGTTGCACGACCGCATGACCGAGTCGGTGCTCGCCTCCTCGGCGGAGGCGGCGGGGTTGTTCTCCCACGCCGCGCCGCGGCCGCTGGGCACGATCGCGCTCGGCGCCGACGGGCGCGCCGCGCTGGCGGCCGCAAACGTGCGCCTGGGCCTCGCGCTCGCGCCCGACGAGATCGACTACCTGGTCGACGCGTACGAGACGCTGGGCCGCGATCCCACGGACGTCGAGCTCATGATGTTCGCGCAGGCGAACAGCGAGCACTGCCGCCACAAGATCTTCAACGCCGACTTCGTGCTGGACGGCGCGCCGCAGGCGCTGTCTCTCTTCAAGATGATCCGCCGCAGCACCGAGGCCAGCCCGGCCGGGGTGCTGTCGGCGTACAAGGACAACGCGGCCGTCATCGAGGGATCTGTGGGCGGCCGTTTCTTCCCCGATCCGAAGACCGGCGTGTACAGCGCGCACCGCGAGCCCGTGCACATCTTGATGAAGGTCGAGACGCACAACCACCCGACGGCGATCTCGCCCTTCCCGGGCGCAGCCACGGGCTCGGGCGGCGAGATCCGCGACGAGGGCGCGACGGGCCGCGGCGCGCGCCCCAAGGCGGGCCTCACGGGCTTCTCGGTCTCGAACCTGCGCCTGCCGGGCGCCGAGCGGCCGTGGGAGAAGGACCACGGCAAGCCGGCGCGCATCGCCAGCGCGCTGGACATCATGATCGAGGGGCCGCTGGGCGGCGCCGCCTTCAACAACGAATTCGGGCGGCCGAACGTCAACGGCTACTTCCGGACCTTCGAGCTCGAGGCTGACGGGCCTGCGGGCCGCGAGGTGCGCGGCTACCACAAGCCGATCATGCTCGCGGGCGGGCTCGGCAACGTGCGCGCCGAGCACGTGCAAAAGAGCGAGATCCCGCCGGGTGCGCCCATCGTCGTGCTCGGCGGTCCGGCGATGCTCATCGGCCTCGGCGGCGGCGCGGCGTCGTCGGTGACCTCGGGCTCGTCGCACGAGGACCTCGACTTCGCGTCGGTGCAGCGTGACAACCCCGAGATGCAGCGGCGCTGCCAGGAGGTCATCGATCGCTGCTGGGCGCGCGGCGAGGCGAACCCGATCGTCTCCATTCACGACGTCGGTGCGGGTGGCCTGTCCAACGCGCTGCCCGAGCTGGTCAACGACAGCAAGCGCGGCGCGCTGTTCGACCTGCGCGCCGTGCCCAGCGACGAGCCCGGGATGTCGCCGCTCGAGATTTGGTGCAACGAGGCGCAGGAGCGCTACGTGCTGGCGCTCGCGCCCGAGCGGCTCGCCGAGTTCGAGGCGCTGTGCAAGCGCGAGCGCTGCCCTTTCGCCGTCGTGGGCCACGCCACCGACGACGGGAAGCTGCGCCTCACCGACGGCCTGCTGAAGCAGCAGCCGATCGACATGCCGCTGTCGGTGCTGCTGGGCAAGCCGCCCAAAATGACCCGCAAGGCGGAGAAGGGCCGCGCGCCGGCGACGCCGTTCGATCCGCTCGCGATCGACGTGCGCGAGGCGGCGATGCGCCTCCTGCGCCTGCCGACGATCGCCGACAAGACGTTCCTCGTCACGATAGGCGACCGCACGGTCGGCGGCCTGGTCGCGCGCGATCAGATGGTCGGCCCGTGGCAGGTGCCCGTGGCTGACGCCGCGCTCACGGCGACGGCGTTCGACGTGTATACCGGCGAGGCGATGGCCATGGGCGAGCGCACGCCCGTCGCGCTGCTGGACGCGGCCGCGTCGGCGCGCCTCGCGGTTGCCGAGGCGATCACGAACATCGCCAGCGCGCCCATCGCGAAGCTCTCCGACATCAAGCTCTCGGCCAACTGGATGGCGCCGGCGGGCCACCCGGGCGAAGACGCGCGCCTCTACGAGGCCGTGCGCGCCGTGGGCACGGAGCTCTGCCCCGCGCTGGGCATCGCCATCCCCGTCGGCAAAGACTCGATGTCGATGCGCACGACGTGGGAGCAGGGCGGCCAGCGCCGCAGCGTCACGGCGCCGCTGTCGCTGATCGTGAGCGCGTTCGCGCCCGTGACCGACGTGCGGCGCGCGCTGACGCCCGAGCTGCGCGGCGACGGCGACGTCGACGTCACGGACACCGAGCTCCTGCTGATCGATCTCGGCGGCGGCAAGCACCGCCTCGGCGGCTCGTGCCTGGCGCAGGTTTACGGCCAGCTCGGCGCCGAGCCGCCCGACCTCGACGATCCGGCGCGCCTGGCCGGGTTCTTCGCGGCCGTGCAAGAGCTGAACGCCGCGGGCGAGCTGCTGGCCTATCACGATCGCAGCGACGGCGGCCTCTTCGTGACGCTGGTCGAGATGGCGTTCGCGGGCGGCACGGGGCTGGAGATCGACCTAGACGCGGACGGCGGCGCCGCGGCTGCGGTGGGCACGGGCGCGCACCCCGCGGCGCTGCTGTTCTCCGAGGAGCTGGGCGCCGTCGTGCAGGTTCGCGAGGACGACGTGGCGCGCGTCATCGAGACGTTCACGAAGCACGGGCTCGCCGGGGCCGTGCGCAGCATCGGCCGGCCCGTCTCGGGCGGACGCATCACGATCCACGCGGGCGAGCATCACGTCTTCGACGAAGAGCGCACGGTCCTGCGCGCCGCCTGGTCGGAGACGACGCACGCCATCCAGCGGCTCCGCGACGACGCGGCTTCGGCGGACGACGAGCACGCGAGCCGCCACGACGCCCGCGATCCCGGCCGCTCGGCGCACCTGACGTTCGCGCTCGACGAGATCCCCGGCGAGGGGCGCTTCGAGGTGAAGTCGCGACCGCGCGTCGCGATCCTGCGCGAGCAGGGCGTGAACGGCCAGATCGAGATGGCGGCCGCGTTCGATCGCGCGGGCTTCGAGGCGGTCGACGTTCACATGACGGACGTGCTCTCGGGCGCGGTCGACCTGGCGACCTTCCGCGGCGTCGCGGCGTGCGGCGGCTTCTCCTACGGCGACGTGCTGGGCGCCGGCGAGGGCTGGGCGAAGTCGATCCTCTTCCACGCGCGCGCCCGGGAGGCGTTCGCGAAGTTCTTCGCGCGGCCGGACTCGTTCACGCTGGGCGTCTGCAACGGCTGCCAGATGGTCTCGAACCTCAAAGAGCTCATCCCGGGCGCCGAGCGCTGGCCGCGCTTCGTGCGCAACCGCAGCGAGCAGTTCGAGGCGCGGCTCGCGCTGGTGCGCATCGAGAAGAGCCCGTCGGTCTTTTTCGCGGGGATGGAGGGCTCGCGCATCCCGATCGCCGTCGCGCACGGCGAGGGCCGCGCCGAGTTCGCCGCCGCCGACGATCGCGCGGCGCTCGAGCGGGCGGGGCTGATCTCGGCGCGCTGGGTCGATCACGCGGGCGAGGTCACCGAGCGCTACCCCGAGAACCCGAACGGTTCGCCGGGCGGCATCACGTCGCTCACCGCCGCGGGCGGCCGGGTGACGATCATCATGCCGCACCCCGAGCGTGTCTTCCGCACGGTACAGCTCTCGTGGCGCCCGCGCGCGTGGAACGCGTTCGAAGACGGCCCGTGGATGCGAATGTTCCGCAACGCGCGCGCCTGGGTGGGGTAGCGGTGCGCACCCCGCGGCGCAAGGGAGACGCGCGACCCCAGCCCAAGTCGCCCAAGACCGCCGCTTCTCCCAAGAAGAAGCGAAAAGCGCCCAAGGGCGCCGCGGCCGAGCTCGCGCTCAGCAGGTTCGCGCTCGGGTTTCCTGGCGCCGTCGAGGAGTTCCCTTGGGGCCACCGCGTCGCCAAGGTGGGGAAGAAGATCTTCGTGACGTTCGGCAACGACGAGCGCGCCTTCTCGATGTCGGCGAAGCTGCCGCACTCGGCGGCGCTCGCGCTCACGCTGCCCTTCGCCGAGCCCACGGGCTACGGCCTCGGCAAGAGCGGCTGGGTCACGGCGCGCTTCGCGGCGAACGAAGCGCCGCCGATCGACATGATGCGCGCGTGGATCGAAGAGAGCTACCGCGCCATCGCGCCGGCGAAGCTGATCGAGGCGCTCCGCACGTAGCGAAGCTCTCCACCTCTCCCGCGAAAGCGGTGAGCTCGACGAGCCGCAGGCTCGGCGGGTCAGGGCTGCGGGCAGGCCTTTTGCCCCTCGGGCAGCCACACCGTCGTCGCGTCGCTGCACGCCTTCGCGCGGCGCTCGTCGAGGCGTTTGCCCCACTTGTTCGCAGGGTTGATCTTCATCGGCTTGCACGTGCGCGTCGGGTCGCACGAGTAGGCGCCCCAGCCTCCAGCCTCGCCCGTGCCCAGCGCGATGACGGTCACCGGGCCGATCTCGCTCATGAGGATCGCGAGGTCGTACGCCTTGCCCAGCTCGGGGAAGCCCTTCTCGACGGCGGCCGCGGCGCACCTGCGGGCGTCGTCCGCCGAGACGTTCTTCGCCAGCACGCCCTGGCCGCCGCGGTCGATGCACGGCTTAACGCCATGAGCAGGCCAGCTCTCGAGGCCGAGCGCTTTGTTGGCGGCGACGATCGCGTCGGCCATCTCCTTCGCCACGGCGGCCGGCAGCTTCGCGGCGGTCGCCGTTCTCGCTCGAGCGGCCGCGGGCGGCGGCGCCCCGTCCTGCGTCGCAACCCCGGACATCACCAACGACAATGCGAGCCCCACCAACGCATGCATGCGCGCATTGTAACGCCGTGCCCCGCGCCCTTCTTGCTAGATTCGCGTCCCGGAGGCTCACATGAAGATCGCGGTTCTCGGAACGGGGATGGTGGGTAACGCCATCGCGACGAAGCTCGTGCAACTGGGACACGAGGTGAAGATGGGCTCGCGCACGGCGGGCAACGCCAAGGCGACGGAGTGGGTGAAGGCGGCGGGCGGCAAGGCGTCGGCGGGCACCTTCGCCGAGGCCGCGGCGTTCGCGGAGCTCGTGTTCAACTGCACCGCGGGCGCGGGCTCGCTCGAGGCGCTCGAGGCCGCGGGGAAGAAGAACCTCGCTGGCAAGGTGCTCGTCGACGTGTCCAATCCGCTCGACTTCTCGAAGGGCATGCCGCCGTCGCTCACGGTGTGCAACACGGACTCGCTGGCAGAGCAGATCCAGCGCGCGTTCCCCGAGGCGAAGGTCGTCAAGGCGCTGAACACGACGAACGCGAGCGTCATGGTCGATCCGTCGCTGATCAAGGGCGACCATGACATCTTCGTGTGCGGCAACGACGCGGCCGCGAAGGCGCAAGTCACCGAGATTCTCAAAGGCTGGTTCGGCTGGCAGCACGTCGTCGATCTCGGCGATCTGACGGCGGCGCGCGGGCAGGAGATGTTCGTGATCTTCTGGGTGCGCCTCTACGGCGCGCTGAAGTCGCCGATGTTCAACGTCCACGTCGCGCGTTAGCGGCGCGACGCTGCACGTCGCGCATTAGCGGCGCGACGCTGCACGTCGCGCGCGGGAGTCATCGCAGGTCCTGCACGGCCCACACCTTGCCCGTGGGGGTCGTGTAGTAGCCGCAGGCGACCTTCGTGTACTTCGGGTTCGACATGTTGATGTAGTGGCCGTGCGTCGCGTAGTCGGTGCCCGGCCCCTCGGCCCACATCTGGTCCAGGCAGCTCTTGCCGCTGGTGATCGACGCGATCGAGCCCCAGCCCGGGCACTCGTCCTGTGCGAGCTCTGTGCACTGGCCGAAGGCGCCGTGGGCCTTGCCGGACTCGCTGTCGCTCTTGGCCTGTCCGTCGGCGCAGGTCTCCTGGGCGGTCCAGCGCGCGAGCGGCGCGAGGCTCAACGTCGCGCGAAACCCGTTGATCTTGTCGACGCACGCTTGGCGGGCGCTCGCGCTCGGGTCGGCGGCGCCGGTCGTGCCGGCGCTGCCGGTCGTGCCCGCCGCGCCAGCGGTGCCGGTCGCGCCGGCGGTGCCGGGCGAGCCGGCGGTGCCGGTCGCGCCAGCGGTGCCGGTCTGGCCGGCGCCGCCGCTGGTGCCGGCGCTGCCGGAGCTCGAGCTCGGGCCGCCGCTGCAGCCGACCATGAACGACAGCATGCACACACCCACCGCGAAGACGGATCGTAGGGGCCTCGACATCGGAGCATCTTCCCGCGGTCCCGTGCGGCGCTCAAGCCGCGGCGCGTCCCCAGCGGCGGTGGACGGCGCGATGCGCTTGCGCGATGCTGGCGTCGGTGGCGACCCCATGACGAGGGATGACGCGCGGGCGCCGCGGCTCGGGCTCCTGGTCGATCTGTTCGAGTACACGTACCAGTCGACGCTCGTTCAGGCGGTGGTGGAGACGGCGCGCCGACAGGGCGCGGGCGTACGCGCGTTCGTGGGCGGCGGGCTGCGCTCGCCCGAGCGCTTCGGCGCCCAGCGCAACTTCCTCTACGACCTCGTCGGGCCGGCGAACGTCGACGGGCTGGTCCTTCTGTCGAGCACCCTGGCGAACTACGCCGATCACGCGGCGCTCCTCGAGTTCGCGGGCCGGTTTCGGCCGCTGCCCATGGCCAGCATCGGCCGGCTGCTCGAGGGCGTGCCCAGCGTCGCGGTCGACAACGCGCCGGCGCTGCGCGAGGGGTTGCGCCACCTCGTGCGCGTGCACGGCCACCGTCGCATCGCCTTCGTGCGAGGGCCCGCGGGCAACCACGACGCGGAGGAACGCTACCGCGTGTACCGCGAGGTGCTGGCCGAACACGAGATCGCGCTCGACGCCGCGCTGATCGCGCCGGGGGACTTCACGCTGGCGTCCGGCGCGGCGGCGGTGCGCGCGCTGCTCGACGAGAGGCGCGCGTCGTTTCAGGCGCTCGTCGCCGCCAACGACTACATGGCGCTCGGCGCGATCGAGGCGCTGCGCGCGCGCGGCGTGCGCGTGCCCGCCGACGCGGCCGTCGTCGGCTTCGACGATCTCGACGAGGCGCGCTTCGCGCAGACGCCGCTGACCAGCGTGCGGCAGCCGCTGCGCGAGCAGGGCGAGCTGGCGACGGAGATGGTGCTGGCGCAGCTGCGCGGCGACGGCGTCCCGGCGCGCACGCTGCTGCCGGCGCAGCTGGTGGTGCGCCGCTCGTGTGGCTGCCGCTCGGCCGTCATGAAGGAGCACGACCACGCGATCGCCGCGCCCGCCGCGCAGTGGTCGACGGCGCTGGAGCACGCGGCGGCCTGGGTGTTCCTCTCGGTCAAGCGCGCGGGCCGCACGGCCGACGCCGAACGCTGTGGCGCGGTGCTGGCGGCGGCGCTGGACGCCGAAGCGGGCGGCCAGCGGGGCGTGTTCGGGGCGCGCTTCGAGGAGATCCTCGCGGGCGCGACGTCACGCGCCGAGCTCGAGGCGTGGCACGAGATCATCAAAGGCATGCGCGACCTCTTGCGACCGGCGCTGGCGGGCGATGCGGCGCGCGCGTTGCGGGCCGAAGACGCGTGGCACGAGGCGCACGTCTTGAGCGCGCAGGCCACCGAACGGGCGCTCGCGCGGCGCTCACTCTTGGTGACGCGCTGGGCGCGCACCGTGAGCGAGGCGAGCGACGCGCTGGGCGCTGCGCGCGACGTGCCCGCGCTCATGGCCGCGCTCGTCGATCAGCTCCCGCGCCTGCAGATCCCCGGCGCCCACGTCGCGCTGTTCGAGTCGCGCCGTCCCGAATCGGGCGCGCGCCTCGCGCTGTCGGCGCGCGGCGGCGTCGTCGCGCCCGCGAACGACGCGCTCTATCCGGCGGCGCGCCTCCTGCCCGAGGGGACGTTGCCCGCCGGCGACCGACAGGACCTCATCATCCTGCCGCTCTTCACGCGCGACACCCCGCTGGGCATAGCGCTCCTCGAGCTCGGCCCGCGCGAGCCGACGATCTACGAGATGCTCCGAGATCGCCTCAGCTCCGCCCTGACGTCCCTCTCCTAAAGCCCCCTCTCCCCGCAGCGCGGGGAGAGGGTCGGGCAGAGGGACCGGCTACTGCTTCGGCGGGAACGTGCCGGCCGCGTACCGGAACGCCAGGTCCGCCGCCGCGACGTCGAAGCGCGCCTGCACGAGCGCGACGTTCGCCGCGATCAGCGCGTCCTGCGCTTCCAGCAGGTCGAGCTGCGTCGCGGTTCCCGCCGTGTACTGGGTGCGGATGAGATCGAGCGACTCCTGCGACAGGCTGACCGCCTGCTGCGCTGCCTGCACGCCCTGTTGCTTCGTGGTCAGATCGGCCGACGAGTTCGCCATGTCTTCGCGCACTCGATCGGAGAACTGCGCCGCCTGTTCGCGGGCCGCCGCGGCTCGCGCGTTCGCCTGATGGCGGGCAGCGTCGCGCGCGCCGCCGTCGAAGAGCTGCCAATCGAGCTGCGCGCCCGCCGCCCAGGTGAAAACGTCGCCGAGGAAGTTTGTGTAGTTGAAGGTGCGGTGCAAATCGCCGAAGGCCGACAACGTGGGCGCCCATTGCCACGCATGAGCGCGGCCCTCCTGCTCCGCCGCCTTCGCCGTCTTTTCGAGAGCCCTGAATTCAGGACGCAGGTGCAGCGCCGTGTCGACGTCGTTCGGATTGGGCATGGGCGCCGTGGGGAAGTTGGTGTCGACCTTGAACGGCTTCGTCGACTGCAGCAGCGTTGCCAGCGTGCGGTAGGCGCGATCGCGCTGGGTGACGGCCTCTCGCTCTTGCTGCTCCGTTCGTACGACCGTAAACTGTGCGCGATCGACGTCGACCTTCGTTACCGAGCCCGCAGCCAACCGCACCTCGGCGTCTTTCAGCGTCGCGCGCGCGACGACCAGGCTCGACCTCCGCGCTTCGACGAGCTCGTCGGTGCCCGCCGCGGCGAGGAAGGCTTCACCGACCCTGACGAGGAGGTCTGCCTCCTGGGCTTCGAAATTGGCCTCCGCCGCGTCGACGTTCGCCTCGACGGATTTGAGCGCGGCGATCGCGGCCGGTGCCAGGAGTGGCGTCGTCCCGCGGAGGTCAAGGTCGCCCTGATTGAGTGATTGGATCGTGATCGGCTTGGCACCGGGCATGAACTGGAGAGGGGGCAAGCCCTTGTAGTTGCGCGTGTAACGCCCTTGCGCGCTGATCGTCGGCAGCAGCGAGGACCACGCCGTCTCCGTCTGGGTCTGCGCCGCCACGAGCTGCGCGCGGTCCACCTTGACCGCGCGGTTGTTCTTTCGCGCCATCGCGATGGCTTGCTCGAACGACAGCAGCGGCAGGTCCGAAGGCTGCGTCGAGCCCGTCGGCAGCTCGCCCGCCGTCGGAACCTGCGGGGCGGGGACGGCGGGAACCGGGACCTGCGGCGCGGTCTTGGGCAGGTCCTCGGCGAGCGCGGGGACGGCCGAGGCGCCGAGACCTGCGAACGTCAAGGTCGCGAGGAGCTTCTTCACGAGGCGGCCTCCGCGCTGTGGCCGTTCTCGCCGTTGGCGTGGCTGTGTTTGATGGAAACGACGGGCGGGCCCAGGACTTCGCTGGCCCCCGTCTCCGAGTCGGGACGAGGCTTCAAACCGAGTGCTTTCAAGAGCTTCTTCCATTTCACTGAGAGGTCATCGAATAAGGAGTAGGCGATGGGAGTCGCCAGGAGCGTGAGCAAGAGCGACAGGATCTGACCGCCGACGACGGGGCCTGCCGTCGCGCGGTTGAACTCGGCACCGATGCCTTTCGAGGTCACGAGGGGGAACATACCGGCAACGAAGGCCAGCGTCGTCATTAGGATGGGCCGCAGACGGTCCCGGTTACCGTGCAAAATCGCGTCGCGGCGGCTCATGCCCTCGGCGCGCAGCTGGTTGATGTGGTCGATCTGCAGGATCGAGTTCTTCTTCACGACGCCGAAGAGCACCAGGATGCCGAGCATCGTGAAGATGTCGAGCGACTGCTTGAAGATCAGCAGCGACACCAGCGCGAACGGCACCGTCAGCGGCAGCGACAGCAGGATCGTGATCGGGTGCAGCCACGACTCGAACTGCGCCGCGAGGATCAGGTACATGAAGATGAACGCCATGCCGAACGCCATGAGGAACGCGCCGCCGGTCCGCTTGATCTCCTTCGACTGACCGAAGGGCGCGAAGCGGTACTCGCTCGGCAGGTGCATGTCGGCGACGATCTTCTCGAGGGCCGTGCCCACCTCGTTCGCGCCCACGCCGGGCGCCGTGTTGGCGAAGAACGTCACCTGGCGCTGGCGCGCGAGGCGGTCGATCTTCGAGGGGCTCTCGTCGGACTTGAGGTCCACGACGTCCAGCAGCGGCACCGTGCCGCCGCGCGACGACGGGACCATCAGCATCGCCAGCGCCTGCTGGCTCGACCGGAACGACTCGTCGGCGCGCAGCAGGATGTCGTACTCGCGCCCGTTCTCCTCGTAGCGGGAGATCTTGAGGCCGCCGATGAGGATCTGACCCGCGGCGGCGACGTCGGAGACGTTGACGCCCAGGTCGGCGGCCTTGCGGCGGTTCACGACGGCGACCACCTCGGGGTTGCCAGTGATCATCGACGTGTCGATGTCGACGGCGCCCGGCACCTTCTTCAGCTGCTTCGAGACCGCGTCGGCGTACTCGCCGAGCTTCTTCAGATCGGGGCCCGTCAGCGTGTACTGCACGGTGGCCGTGCTGAACGCGCCGCCGCCGAACGCCGCTACGGCGAGCACCGATACGCGGTAGCTCGACGGCAGCTTCGAGACGATCTCCTTACGCGCCTTGTCCTGCAGCTGGTCCTGCGACAGCGCGCGCTGATCGGGCGGCACGAGGCGCACGAAGATCGAGGCCAGGTTCGGCGTCTTCGTCGCGTTGTCGCCGATCGTGACGTTCGTCTGGCGCACCTCGGGCCACTCGCGCACCTCGCGAGCGATGCGCTCGGCGGCCAGCTCCGTCGCCGCCAGGCTGGTGCCCTCCGGCGTGCGGACGCTGATCTCGAACTGCGCCTCGTCGTTCTTGGGCAGGAAGCCCTTGGGCACGGCCGGGCCGAGGAACTTCATCGAAAAGAGCGTCGCCACCGACGCGACGACGACGATCCAGCGCCGGTCGATCACGAAGGCGAGCACCTTCATGTACGCCCGCTCGACCGGGCGATACAAGACGTCGACCAGGCGTTCGAGCGCGCTCTTCTTGTGCTCTCCCTTGGGCGGCAAGCGCAGCCAGCGCGACGCCAGCATGGGCGTCAGCGTGAAGCTGACGAAGAGCGAGATCGCGATGGCGGCGCCCATCGTCAGGCCGAAGCTGCGCAGGAACCGGCCCGGGATGCTGTTCATGAAGCCGACGGGCAGGAAGACGGCCAGCAGCGACAGCGTCGTCGCGAGCACGGCCAGGCCGATCTCCTTCGTGGCCAGGATCGACGCCGGCATGGGGCGGACGCGCTTCTCCTCGACGTACCGGACGATGTTCTCCAGCACGACGATGGCGTCGTCGATGACGATGCCGACGGCCAGCGCGAGCGCCAGCAGCGTGATGACGTTCAGCGTGAACCCCATCAGCGACATCAGCATGAACGTGCCGATGATCGACGTCGGGATGGCCAGCGCGGCGATGATCGTGCTGCGGAAGTTTCCCAGGAACACCAGCACGACGAGCGACGCGAGGAGCGAGCCCAAGATGAGGTGCTCGCGGACCGCGTCGACGCTGGTGCGCGTGCTCTCGGTGTTGTCGCGGATGACGGTCAGCTTGATGCCGCCCGGCAAGGTCGGCTCGAGCTCCTTCATGCGCGCGCGCAGGGCGTCGACGACCGCGACGCTGTTCTCTCCCGACTGCTTGCGGATCGAGAGGACGACGGCCGCCTTGCCGTTGACGAGCGCCGACGTCTCGGCCTCCTCCTGCCCGTCGGTGACGGTGGCCACGTCGCGCACGAGGATCGGGTGGTTGTCCACGTTGCGGATGATGATGTCGCCCACGCCGGCCACGCTGGAGATGCGCCCCTTCACGCGGAACGTGAGGCGCTGCGGGCCCGTCTCGATGGCGCCGCCCGGCGTCGTGACGTTCTGCGAGATGATGGCGCGCTGGATCTCGGTGGCCGAGATTCCCGCGGCGCGCATCTTCTGCGGGTCGACCGACACCTGCACCTGGCGCTTGCGGCCGCCGACGATGGACACCTGACCGACGCCCTGGATGCTCTCCAGCGCCTGGCGCACCTCGTGGTCCGCCACTTCGGTCAGCTCGCGCACGGGCAGCTTGCCGTCCATGGCGACGAACAGCACGGGCGCCGCGTCCGGGTCCAGCTTGCCGATCACGGGAGGCTTCGTGCCCTCGGGCAGATCGGGCAGGACGAGGCTGACGTGGTCACGCACGTCCTGCGCGGCGACGTTGACGTCCTTGTCGAGGGTGAACGTCACGAAGACTTGCGACACGCCCTCGGTCGAGACGGAGCGCAGCTCCTCGATGCCGCCCAGCGTGTTGACGGCCTCTTCGATCTTGTCGGTCAGCTCGGTCTCGACCTCCTCGGGCGCCGCGCCCGGCAGCGTCGTGATGATCGAGATGATGGGGAAGTCGACGTTGGGGAAGCGATCGACGTTCAGCTTGCCGTAGCCGAGGACGCCGACGACGACGATCGTCAGGATCATCACCGTCGCGAAGACGGGTCTCTTTACGGATATCGATGCGAGCCACTGCATGGCGTCCTCACTTCACCCAGGCGCCGTCGCGCATGTCTGGGCTGACCTCGGCGACGACCTTGTCGCCCGCCTTGATGCCGTTGACGATGGGGACGAGGCCACCGCGCGCCACGTCGACCTGCACCAGGTGATCCTCGAGGCGGCCGTTCGAGACGGTGAACACGTGGCGCAGGGTACCGTCGGTGCGCACGGCGGCCTCGGGGACCGCCGGTAGCGACTGCTCGCCCAGCGCGAGGTGCGCGGTGACGAACATGCCGGGGCGCAGATCGTGCCCCGGGTTCTCGATGGCCGCCTCGACGACCGCGTCGCGCGTCTGCTGGCGCACCGACGGGCCGACGTAGCGGATCTTGCCGCGGTACGCGGGGCCGTTGTCGTTCGCCGCCGTGTGGAACTCGACGATCATGCCCTGCTTGACGTTGACGACGTCGGCCTCGGGCACGGTGAGCTCGACGCGGAGCGCGTCGACGTCCACCAGCGACACGACGGGAGAGTCGGCGCGCACGTACTCGCCGGGCGAGACGAAGCGTTCGACGATCATGCCGCCAAAGGGCGCCTTGATCTCCGTGTCGCGCAGCGCCTCGGCCGTCAGCGTCTTGCGCGCGTCGGCCGCCGACACCGACCACTTCGACGTCTCGCACGCGGTGTGCGTCTTGTCGTAGTCGGCCTTCGAGATCGCGCCCTTGGCGAACATCTGCTCGGTGCGCGCGCAGTCGAGCTTCGCCTGCGCCTCCTGCGCCTTCAGCGACTCGAGCTGGGCGGCCGCCTCCTGCGCCTGGGCGCCCGCGGCGCGCGCGTCCAGGCGGACGAGCACCGTGCCCTTCCTGACGACCGAGCCGCGCTCGACGTGCGTCGAGACGACCTTGCCCGCGGCGCCCGCGGCCACCTTGGCCTCCTCGGAGCCGATCAGCGAGCCCGACAGCGTCAGCGTTCGCGGCACCTTGAGCTGCTGCGCGACCACCTCCTTGACGGCGATGGGCGCCGCGGCGGCGACGTCCGCCTTGGCCTCATGCGCGGACTCGGCCTCCGATTTGCGGCAGCCGCCCACGAGGGGCAGCGCGGCGACGACGAACGTGAGCGGGAGCAGCGAGAAGTGACGCGGTGTCATGTGAGCCTCTTTGTGCAGCGTGGATGCGGGCGGCTTGTAGATGCCAGCCACTATATTCGGATTCAGCAAAGGTTGAAGTTGTAAATTATTAAGTTGTGTGAAATTCTCGAAGACGAATGGAAGGCAGGCAAAAGCCCGCTCGTGCGGGGACCGCCAAGAAGCCGACTGCAACCACGGGCGGAGCGCTCACGGCCGACGACTGTTGGCCCGTGATGATCGAGTTTCTGCTCAGCCAGAAGGCCTGGTGGGTTTCGGTGTGCGCGGAGTTTGACCTGACGCCGATGCAAGGGCACGCCGTTCGTGTGCTCGATCCCGAGCGCCCGTTGCCCATGAGCACGCTGGCGCAGGAGCTGGTCTGCGACGCCTCGAACATCACGGGCATCGTCGACAAGCTCGAGACGCGCGGCTTCATCGCGCGGCAGGGCGCCGAGGGCGATCGCCGCGTGAAGATGCTGGTGGTCACGCCGAAGGGGCGCGAGCTGCGCGACCAGCTTTGGGCCCGCACGATGGAGCCGCCGCGCGCCGTGACGGCCCTACCCGCGGAGACGCGCCGCCGGCTCGCCGAGGCCTTGCGCGCCGTCGTCGACGAGCGCCTCGCGGCCGAAGAGGAAAACACGGGGGCGCATGACGGCCACCCCGCGCCCGCGCCCGCGGCCGAGCGCTCGGGCCGCTGACGAGGCACGTTGCCGCCGGGTGGACGGGCTCCTAACTTTCGTAGGGTGAAGCGCATCGTGTACCTCGCCCGCCACGGCGAGACGTCCTGGAACAAAGAAGGGCGCTGGCAGGGGCACACGGACATCGAGCTGAATGACGTAGGGTTCGAGCAGGCGCGCGCGCTCGGTGAGCTCTTGCGGGGCCGCGACATCGGCCGCATCCACTCGAGCGACCTCGCGCGCGCGCGGCAGACGGCCGAGACGGCGGCGGCGATCCTGGGCGTGGCTGAGGTCGTGATCGATCGCGCGCTGCGCGAGCGGTCGTTCGGCCTGTTCGAGGGCCTCACGCGCAGCGAGTGCGCCGAGCGTCACCCCGAGTTGTGGACGAGCTACCGGGCCGACCCGCGCTGTGTGCCGCCGGGCGCCGAGTCGCAAGACGTGCTCGCCGAGCGCATGCACGGGGCGCTCGCGCGCGCGGCCCAGCGCCGGCACGACGCCGACCACGGCCCCGTGCTGGTCGTGAGCCACGGCGGCTCGATCCGCGCGCTGCTCGCGCGCTCCACGGGCGCGATGCCGCCGCCCCTCGAGAACGTCGCCGTGTTTCGGGCTGTGTTCGACGGCGACGCGCTCACCGAGGTCGCGCTCTTGACCGCGCCGGGCGGGGCCGCCGACACTCGCTCGTGATGAAGCTCATTCCGGTGCTCGGTCACGCCGACGCGACGACGATCTGCCGCGCCCTCATCGCCGAGGCGGCCCGCGACGGCGGCGCACCCGTCACCGTGGGCGTCGCGGGCGCCGACGGCGTGCCGATCGCGCTCGAGCGCATGGACGGCGCGCCGGCGCTGGGCGTGAACATCATCCTGGCCAAGCTCCACACGGCGATCGTCGGACTGAAGGACACGATCGAGCGCCACGGCAAGGGCATCAACCCGGCCGACTACAACGATCCGCGCATCACGACCTACGGCGGCGGCGTCGCGCTCCGGCACGAAGGACACGTCTATGGCGCGATCGCCGTCAGCGGGCGCAAGCCCGAGGACGATCACGCGCTGGCCGACGCGGCCCGGCGCCGGCTGGCCGGCTAGGCTTCGGCTAGGCTCCCGAGTGCCCGGCGACCGGCTCACGTCGCGCGCCACCACCTCGCGACCGCGATCGTCTAGCTCGCGGCCTGCGGCTGAGCGGCCTTTTGAGCCGCGTCATATTTGTGGCGCTCGTCCAGGTGCAGGAAGTCGGGCGCCACGACGGCGACGAGCCTTTCGGCGCGCCGGAAGAACTGCGCGCGCGCCAGCAGCGGGTTCAGCATGCCGTGCGTGATGCAGTAGTACGTCTCGTAGGGCGCCGTGTGGTGCGTCTTGTGGTGCGTGGGCGAAAGGATGAGCCCCGTGCGCTGCAGGCCGCGCACGACGGGCCCCAGCTCCGACGGCTCGGCGTGCGCCCATTTGTGGAATTGGTTCGTGCCCAACGTAAACAGCGCGATCGAGAACATGAGCGCGCCGTAATAGAAAAAGAACCCGGGCGTGCGCGGCATCAGCACGGCGACGTGCAACATCAGCAGCACCGAGAGGATGCAGTTGTTGCCGTTGGTCTCGATGAAGTCGTGGCGCGTGATGTCCTTCTGGTCCACGTGGTGGAACCGGAACGGCTTCACGAAGTGCGCGCCGAGGACGGGCATGGTCTCGCTGCCCAGCGTGTCGCCGGCCCAGTGCACGAACCCCGAGATGAAGTCCGTCACGAAGTACCCCACGGCGATGAGCCCCAGCACCGCCAACCCCTGGCCCCACGTCGAGACGCCGAAGATCAGCCGCCAGGCGACGTAGCCGAGGAGCGCGAACAAGCCGGCGATCCCCGCTATCTCCAGCATGCGGTGACCGCGGGAGTAGCCGTACGATTTGCTAGACGGGCCCAAGCCCATCTTTTTTAGAAGGAAGGCGCGGGTTTCGCAAGGAGGCCCGCGTCCGAGGCTGACGGGGCCCTACTTTTTGTTGCCGCGGCGGGCGCCGACGCCGTCTTTTTTGGCGCGCCGCGCCTCGCGGTACTCCTTGATCTTCGCCTTCGACACGTCCTTGTGCTTCGAGCAGACCATGCCGAAGATCGGGGCCGCGCGGTTCTTGCAGCCGGGCACCGGACACAGCTGCGGCGGCGCCTTCTTGCGAGGCTTCTTGCTGCCAATCGTCAACCCGGCAGGCATCGAGAGCGCCACGAGCTTCGCGAGCTTCGGCGGCCGACCGGGGCCGCGCTTGCCCTGCGCGCCAAGCGCCGCGGCAACCGTCGCGCGTGCGCGCTCCACCACCTGCGCCTCGATGAGGGCGCTCAGTTGATTGGCGAAGTCGTCAACGATGGACTGAATGTTGGACATGGGACTGGATGGGCCTCCCGATTGGGGAGAGGCATCATACACATAAGGTTGCAACAACCAATGGCAAGTTGTACACGCCGACAACAATCAACTGTTTTCGGATGGTGGCGCCTGCTTGCCCAGCCCCAGAAAGAACACGATGGCTGCGGCGAGGAACATCGACGCAGCCATGATGAGAATCCCCGTTACGTAGGAGCCCGTATGTTGCTTGAGGTAACCCATGAGCGGCGTCGCGAGCCCGCCGCCGCCGAGGTTGCCGACCGAGTTGATGAGGCCGACGCTGCCGGCCGCTGCCGTCGAGGTGAGGAACAGGCTCGGCAACGACCAGAACGCGGGCTGGTAGGCCTTCGTTCCCGCGGCGGCGACGGCGACACATGCGATTGTGAGCGGCAAATTGCCGCGCGAGAACGCCAGGCCGACAAAGGCGAGCCCGCCGATCGCGATCGGGACCACCGTGTGGATCCGCCGTTCGCGCGTTCGATCGGAGCTCCACCCCACGAAGAGCTGCGACACGAGCGCGAGCGCCGGGCCGATCATCATGTAGCTCGTGATGCTGCTCATCTTCAGGTGGTACCAGCCGTCGAGGATGCTCGGCAGGAAGAACTCGATGACGCCGTAGTTGCCGGCGACGACGAAGAAGTACGCGAGCACGAGCAGGAGGACCTTCGGGTTGCGCGCCGCCTCGGCGAACGTCATGCGGTGCCGGGCCACGGCGACGGCCCGCTCGCGCTCGAGCTCCGCCTCCAGCGCGTCACGCTCCTCGGGGGTGAGCCACGCGGCCTTGCGCGGCCGATCGGTGAGGGCGAACAGCACGACGACGCCGAGGAGCGCCGCGGGGATGCCCCACGCGATGAACACGAGCTGCCAGCCCTGCAGGTGCAGCCCCGCGATCGTGAACGTGTCGACGACGGCGATCGCGCCCGTGATCTTGGGGCCGATCATTTGCGCGAACGGCGTCGCGATGAGGAACACCGAGAGCGCGCGGGCGCGATCACGGCTGGGGAACCAGTGCGTCAGATAAATGATGATCCCGGGGAAGAACCCCGCCTCGCCCAGGCCCAGAATGAAGCGTGCGACCGTGAACTGAGTCGGTGACTGCACGAACGCGGTCCCGGCCGCGATGAGGCCCCAGGTGATCATGATGCGGCCGATCCACAGCCGCGCGCTCCACTTCTCGACGAGGATCGAGCCCGGGATCTCGAGCAGGAAGTAGCCCCAGAAGAACGCGCCACCCGCGAAGCTGTAGACCTGCTCCGTGAGCCACGGCAGGCTCTTGGCCATCGTCAGCTTGGCGAGGGAGACGTTCGTGCGGTCGACGTACGCCACGACGTAGCACACGAAGCAGAGCGGCAAGAGACGCCAGAACGCCTTGCGCTTCGCGCTGGCCAGCGCGGCGCTCGCGGGCGTGGAGGACTCGGTGGAGAGTGATGAAACCGCGGCGTCCATGGGCGTGTGTTCTACTACGCTACCGTTCCTATTTGGGGCGGGACCACCCGTTTGATTACTGGAGCGGCGTCTTTTTTCGACGCTCGCCCGAAGCGCGCGATTAGCCGAGCGAGAGCCGCGTCAGCGGGCCGGACACCGTCTCGTCGCCAATCGTCACGAAGAGCACGTTGTCGTTGCGCAGCAGCGCCCAGCGCGCGTTTCGATCGGTCAGCGCCGCGAGCTGGTCGAGGAATGAGGGATCTACCGCATAGACTTCGATCTGCTCGGCCTTGTGGATGGCGCGCGTCTCGGCCTCGTCACGAAGGAGACGCGGGTCGTTGTGCGTGAAGACGACGACGCGCGGCGTGGCCTTGCTGGCCTTGTGGAGCCGATCGGCCGAAGGCGTTCCCACCTCGATCCACGCCTGCACGGTGCCTTGCAGGTCCCTGATCCACAGCGCGGGCTCCTCCGTCGTGGACAGGCCCTTGCCGAACGCGATGCCTTCTTCGTAGAGCAGCGCGTAGGCCAGCACGCGCGTCAGCATGAACGGCATGGACTCGGAGGGATGTCGCGCGACGCGCAGGTCCAACGCCTCGTAGACGCCGCGGTCCACGTCGGACAGGTCGATGCGCAGGTGATAGACGGTCGCTTGCAGCGCCATGGGGATCCTAGGGCGAAGGGGGAACGACGGAGAGCGCACGATACTGCGCGGCGTCCCAGGGTGGGGGATTGGCCGCGAGATCGGGCTCGGCTTCGGGCGCGATCTCGATCGCGAGCGTCGAGCGTCCCGCGGTGAAGGCGCGCGGGATGAAGAAGTCGCGCTCGGCCCAGCGCAACGTCGCGTTGGCCTCGGCGACGTACCACGTGCCCACGACGGCGCCGTCCACGCGCACGACGGCTCGTTGTCGGCCGCGCGCCTGATCGTACGTGCGGCGCAGCAGCACGCCGGCGTTGCCGGGCGTGACGGCCAGCTCGAACGCCGCGGCGCTCGTGTGCGCGTGGTGGCACAGCGTGACGGGCGTGTGGTACGCGCGCCCCTCGAAGGCGCTCGTCAGCGGGGGCAGGCGCGCCTCGCCCGCCGCCGTCAGGTGATGCGCGGCGCGGGCGCCGTCGTCGCACACGTCCAGCGTGTCTGACTCGACCAGCCACGAGCGTGGCTCGCCGTAGAAGAACGTCGCCGCCGCCTCGTCGATCGAGCGGTTGTTCTCCGTGCCGTGCTCCACGCTGTGGCGCACCTCGCCGAGGAACGGAATGCCGCGCCACACCCGGTACATCGAGACGTTGCCGTTGAATTGACCGTTGCGGTCGAGGATGCGCGCCACGGGCTCGCCGTTGAGCGGCAGCGAGAACGGCGTCGAAAAGAACTCGTTGCTCCAGCCGCCGAAGTGCTCGTCCTCGTAGCCGGTGCCGTGCACGGCGGGCGTGCGCCGTCCGTCGGCGTACGAGCGCAGGTCGCCCTCCCACCACTGCTTGTCGCGCGTGGCGTCGGGCGGCTCGACGGCCAGCACCGTCGCCACCAGCCGGCCCGCGCCCACGAACGTCAGGTACTCGAAGTCCACGCCGGGCGTCGTCGGACTCTCTTGACGCCAGCGAACGCGCAGGTGGGCCGCGGTGGCTTCGTCGTAGGTGTTTCGCGCCGTGCGCAGGAAGAGCTGGCCGTCGATGCCCGAGATCTGCACGCGCGCGCGGCGCCAGAACGGCATGGGCAGGCGGTTCTCCCAGCGCTCGCGCGCCATCGAGAAAGGAAGCGCCGAAACGGGCGCCTCGCCCAGCGCGCTGCCGAAGAAGGCGTCGAGCCGGCAGTCGACGGCCGGGTCGGCCTCGTCCTCCCACCAGATGCGCACACGCGCCGCCCGCAGGGCGTCGTCGGTGACGGGCGCGGACGGGCGGAACGCCAGCTTCGTGAACAGGCCCGGGCCCGTGCGGGTCGTGTCGAGCGGCGCCGCTTCGCCGGGGTCACCGCCGACGTCAGGGACCAGGCCGACGGAGGCCGCCGAGGCGGGCGCGGCCGGATCCCACGACGTCACACCTTCGTCGGCGGGGAACGTCTCGTACTGGGCGCTGTAGAAGGACGCGCGTCGTTCGGTGGTGATGCGCAGGCGGCTCGCGAACGGGATCGGGACGTACGAGACGAAGCCGCCCGTGCTGCGGTCGTTGGCGAACACGAGCGACGACGGGAACCCGGGCGCGCTGCCGGAGAACAGCTGATCGGCGTCCACCGTCGCGGCGGGCGCGGGCGCGTCGTCCAGGTAGAAGCGCACGCGGCCGACGCCCAGCGGCGCGGTGCCGCTGACGGCGCTCGTGAACCACAGCGTGTCGAGGCGCCCCGGCCCGCGCGCGTCGAAGATGACGTGCTCGCCTTTGGTGTCGACGTAGAGCTCGGAGTACGTGCCCGCGAAGCCGTCGTCGTTGCCGCCCGCGCGATCGAAGCTGGTCACCTCGCGCGTCTCGACGCCCACGCGCACGCGCGGCCACTCGGCGACGATCGGGGACAGCGCGGGCAGCGGCAGCGCGCCGTCGGATGCGTCACCGGGCGTCGCGTCGTCGGACGCATCTTCTCGAGCGGCGTCGGGCGGCGTCGCGGGCTCGAGCCGGCCGCAACCTGCGGCCGCGCAGGCGACCAGCGCGAGGGCGCGCGCGAGCTGGCTGTGACGCATTTCCGGCATGCGGTAAACTCGCGTGCCGTGCTGAAAAGTCAATCCCGGTTGGGGGCTGTTCGCGCGTTGACTTCGTTGGCGGCCCTGGCGGTGGCGGCTTGCTCGGGCGGCGGCTCGCACCCGCAGGGAACGGGCGCCGCCGGCAACGGCGGCGGGGCGGGCAACGTCGGCAGCGCCGGAGCGGCAGGCACGACCGGCACCGCTGGTCATGGAACCGGCAGCGCGGGCAACGCCGGCTCGGCGGGGAGCGCCGGCAATGCCGGCTCGTCGGGCGCGGCTGGCGCTGGCACCGCCGGGACCACGGGCGCCGCCGGCGGCGGCGGTTCGTCGGGTGCCGCGGGTACGACGGGCGCGGCCGGCAGCGGCAACCCCACGGGCGCGGGCGGTGGCCTGGGCGCGTTCACGGGCGTCGACTTCGGCCCGATGTCCGACGGCGCCACGATCACGTTCCAGATGATCGGCGCTGCAGGCATGTACCCGTCGCGGCGCGATCCCGCCGTCGGTCCGTGCGACGTCCAGAAGACCGGCACCACGTGCTGCCTCACGAACCAGGTCGAGACGGGCACCGATCTCAAGCCGTGGGACGAAGAGCTGTCGGCGACGCTGCGCGGCCCGATGCTGGTGAAGCAGATCGCCGTCTATCAACCGGCGTCGGGCACGTCGGGGCCCTGGAACCTGACGTCGCAGTGGGACGCGCGCTCGCCCGGCGCCGCGAAGAACATCGCCTTCTCGGGGCCGCCCACGCCGGGCGCGACGGGCTTCGCGGGCGTCGTCGGCAACAAGTGCCTCGTCGACGTCTCGTCGGGCAAGGACTTCCCGTGCGGCGCGGGCAGCGTGCCCTACTGCCCGGCCCCGGGCGCGGGCCAGCACAAGTACTACGGCTGGGCCGGCTCCAAGCTCTACATCTGGCTGGCGACGTTCCCGCACTACGGCTCGGGCGCGATCACCAACGCCCAGAACTGCAACAACACGACGACCGACGGCTGGTACGACGCGCCCTGGATCGGCATCAGCCACGGCGAGCTCGTGCGGCAGGGCCTGTACAACGGCTGCCACTGCTACTCGTACCCGAACAACCCCAATGCCGGGAACGGGTGCGGTCAGCTGAACGCGTTCGAGGTCGTCAACGACAACAACGCGTACAAGAACCTCGACATCTTCAGCACGAACTTCTTCGGCTACGGCGGCTACGTGGGCGAGGGGCCGTGCGGCACGGGCTGCAACGTGGCGTCGCTGCCGGTGTCGGTGGATCTCGTCAACAAGAAGACCGGCAACACCGAGGCGGCGATGGGCGCGATCTCGACGCCCAAGCAGGGCCCGGGCGCCGCGTTCCGCCGCCCGGCCACGGGCTACCGCTACGTCATCGTGCTGTTCGACGTGGCGACGCGCACCGTGCAGCAGGCGTTCATCCATCCGAACAACGTGCCCGCCTCGCTGGCGGGACTCCTGCCCGGGCTGCCCGCGCAGGTGCCGCAGTCGGCGATCGACGCTCTGATCGCGCTGCGCCTGCCGCACTGACCGCCGCGCCCTCAGCGCGGCCAGATGTGCGCTAGTCTACGCAGCGCATGTTGGGCCTCTATAAAGACGTCGCCATCACGGCCGCCCGGCGCGCCGCTCGTTCTTGGCTAGCCGCGGTCTCGATCCCGATCTACGCGCTGGCGGTCCTCGGCACGTTCAGGCTCACGGCGCCGCTCGGCATGATCGGCGGGTTCATCGTGGGGCTCGTCGCGGCGGCGTGCTTCGGCGCGTACCTGTCGCTGCTGGCCGCGGCGCTCGACGGCACGAAGCTGCGCTTCTCCGATCTCAGGAACGGCCTCGGCGCGATCTGGGACGTCATCAGCGTGTTCTTCGCGCTGTGGGTCGTCGATCTCGTCGTGGGCGTGCTCAAGGGCGCAGCCGGACCCAAGGCAGACGCTGTGGCCGGCGTCGCGTCGCTGGCCATCGCGATCTTCTTCAACGTGGTGCCCGAGCTCATCTACCAGAGCCACAACCGCTCGTTCGCGGCGCTGAAGGCCTCGGTCGACTTCGTCACGCAGAACCCGTTCGCGTGGTTTCCACCCAACCTCGTCTTCGCGTTCGTGCTCCTGTGGGCGACGGGCACTCTGTCGTTCTCGTCGCCGGGCGCGCTGCTCGTGACCCTGTCGCGCCTCGGCTCGGCCAGCGGCGCGCTGACGTTCATCGGCGCGGCGCCGCTGTGGATGGCGCCGCTGCTCATCGTCTTCGTGCACTACGTGATGGTGTTTCGCGGCCTGCTCTTTCGCGAGCTGACCAGGGGCGGCGGCAACCAACGCATGCGCGCGTTCCGGCAAAGCATGGGCAGGTGATCGGTGCCCGACGCGGTTGGCCGACACTCCCCTTCTGACGACGTGCGCGCTCCGCACGTCGTCATCGTGGGCGCGGGCTTCGGCGGCCTCGCGGCGGCGCGCGCGCTGGCCCGCGCTCCCGTGCGCGTCACGATCGTCGATCGCTCGAACCACCACCTGTTTCAACCGCTGCTCTACCAGGTGGCCATGGCGGCGCTCAGCCCGGCGGAGATCGCCGTGCCCATCCGCGCCGTCTTCCGCGACGACCGCAACATCTCGGTCCTCATGGCCGAGGTCGTGTCGTTCGACCTTCCCCACGGCAGGCTGGGCCTCGCCGATGGCGCGAGCCTCGCGTGGGACTACCTGATCGTCGCCGCGGGCGCCGAGTCCAACTACTACGGGCACCCCGAATGGTCGCTGTACGCGCCCAGCCTGAAGTCGATCACGGACGCCACCGAGATCCGGCGGCGCGTGCTCCTGGCGCTCGAGCACGCCGAGGCGAGCGACGACGAGACGCGCCGCCGCCAGCTGCTCACGTTCGTCGTCATCGGCGGCGGCCCCACGGGACTCGAGCTCGCGGGGGCGATCGCCGAGCTGGCGCGCCCCATCGCCGAGAGCGACTTCCGCCGCATCGACCCGGGCTCGATCCGCATCGTGCTCATCGAGGCGGGCGAGCGCCTGCTGGCCACCTTCGATCCGAGGCTGTCCGAGAAGGCGCGCGCGCAGCTCGGCGAGCTTCGCGTCGAGGTGCGCACCGGCACGCGCGTCACGAACATCGACGAGCGCGGCGTGTGGATCGGCGACGAGCTCATCCCGTCGTCGTCGATCTTGTGGACGGCGGGCGTGCGCGCGAACGGCCTCGGCGAGAAGCTGGGCGCGCCGCTGGATCGCGGCGGCCGCGTCGTCGTCGGCCAGGACTGCGCGCTGCCCGAGCACCCGCGCGTCTTCGTGATCGGCGACCTCGCGCGCTTCGAAGCGGCGGATGGCCCGCTGCCGGGTGTCAGCCCCGTGGCCATGCAGCAGGGACGCTACGTCGCGCGCATGATCGTGCGCGACGTGCGCGGCGAGCCGCGCGAGCCCTTCCGCTACCACGACAAAGGATCGATGGCGACCATCGGCCGCTCGCGCGCCGTCGCGCAGGTGGGCCGGCTGCGGCTCTGGGGGCTGCCGGCGTGGCTCGCGTGGCTCTTCGTCCACCTCTGGTACCTCATCGATCTCAAGAACCGCGTCGCCGTCTTCTTGGATTGGTGCTGGGAGTACGTGACGTTCCGTCACGGCGCGCGCCTCATCACCGGAAGCGAGAAGCGCTGAGCGCCGCGTCGCATTGGGTACCCGTGTGTGCATCCCTTAATTGCGAGATGCACGGTCGCCCGGCGGCGATGTAAGAGTGTGTCCCTGATGACTCGCACGTTCGGCAAGAGCATGGTTGGGGCGGCGGCGCTGGCCGCCATGGCGCTCGCTTGCACCAGCGAGCCGACGCGGCACGGTTCGTCGGGCTCAGCCGGCAGCGGTGGATCGACGGGCCTCGCGGGCACGACGGGCGTCGCAGGCAACGGCAGCGCGGGCACGACCGGATCGGCCGGGACGACGGGCGCCGCGGGCGACACGAGCGCTGCGGGTACGACGGGCGCCGCCGGAACCACTGGGGCGGCGGGCACGACCGGATCGGCCGGGGCGACGGGCGCCGCGGGCACGACGGGCACCGCGGGCACGGGCTCGACCGACGGCGGGGCCGGCGCGACGGGCGCGGGTGGCAGCATCGGCGGTGGCGCCGACGGCGGTGCGGGCAAGATCCCCACGTGCGTCAGCAATGACGTCGCGGGCTCGACCAACCGCGTGACGAACAACTACATCGAGTGCGACGTCGAGGGGCAGGCGATCGACTTCGACGTGGCCGCCGGCTACGCGTCAGCGCTCTACAACAACAGCAGGAAGCTCACGCCGGGCTACGACCCGTCGACGACGCCCGTCGCGATCAGCGACTACGGCAAGGCCTTCTCGGGCTTCCAGGTTCAGTCGTGCCACCCGTACTGCTACCAGCAGAACCTCACGATCGGCGTCGACTTCGTGCCGGGCAGCGATGCGGGCCTGCGCGGCGAGATCTTCTTCGACTTCCCGGCCACGGGCACGGGCCTGCCGATCACGAACGCCGCCGGCCGGGCGAGCCTGGGGTGGATCTACCTCGACGGCCCGGCGCTGCCGGCCGGCGCCGCCGTCAACGCGCAGATGGAGCTGAAGTCGACGGACAACGGCCTCCTCGTCTCGACGGAGACGAAGAAGGTTCCGCTCAAGACGTGGGTCGAGTTCCGCTACTTCCCGATCGACTCGACGTTCGACAAGACGAAGCTCACGAACATCACGTCGATCGGCTTCAAGCTCACGATGGCCACCGCCAGCGCGGGCGAGTGGCACGGCGTCATCTACGCCGACCACTTCCAGCTGCGAAAGTAGTCGCTCAGCCGGCTACGGAAGTAGTCGCTCAGTTCGACGAGCCGCTCTGGCGTTCAAAGCTGAATGAGCCGTCCCGACCTATAGTCATCGACGGCTTGGCGGAGCTCGTCGTCGGTGTTCATGACGAACGGGCCGTAGCGCGCGACGGGCTCGCCGATGGGGCGGCCCGCGAACGAGAGCAGCCGCGCGCGTGATTCGGCGCGCGCCGTGAACAGCTCGCCCGGGCCCAGCACGGCCAGCTGGCCCGCGGTCACCTTCGTGCGCGCCGGGCCGATCTGCGCCTCGCCGTCGAACACGTAGACGAACGCGGTGTGCGCCGTCGGGATCGCGTGCCTCACCGAGCCGCGCGCCCCCAGCTTGATGTCCATCATCTGCGGCGCCGTCACGATGCCATCGATGGGGCCCGCGCGCCCGCCGAGCTCGCCCGCGACCAGGCGCACCGTCGCGTCGTCGACCGTGACCTCGGGGATGCGCGCGGGCGCGACGTCTTGATAGCGCGGCCGCACCATCTTCTTGGCGGCCGGCAGGTTGATCCAAAGCTGGAAGCCCCACATCAGCGTGCTCCGCGGCTCGTGCACGGGCATCTCCGAGTGGATGATGCCGTGGCCCGCCGTCATCCACTGCGTCCACCCCGGGCCGAGGTGGCCGTGGTTGCCCAGGCTGTCGCGGTGCTCGACCGCGCCGTCCAGCATGTACGTCACCGTCTCGAAGCCGCGGTGCGGGTGGCTGGGGAAGCCGGGCGCGTAGTCCTCGGGACGATCCGAGTGGAACTCGTCCAGCATGAGGAACGGATCGAGCAGCGGCAGCGCGCGCGAGCCCAGCGAGCGCCGCAGGTGAACGCCCGCGCCTTCCACCGTCGGCTGCGCGTCGATGACCTGCACCACCTCGCGCGGCCGCACCGGCAGCTCCGGTCCGCGCGTGACCTGCGCCTGGCGCCGTTCACACGCGACGAGCGAGCTGACGCCGGCGCCCGCGAGCGTCGCGAGGGCGTCCCGGCGGGTGGGCTCGAGCTTCGGGCGCGTCATGCACGAAAATCGTAACACGCCCCACAGCCGGTCATTGCGCGCGCCCGGACCCATCACCAGTGTTCGCCGCGGTCGGGGCCGTCCCGTGGAGGGGACGGACACCAGCAAAACATGGGGAGGCGCAGATGAAGAAGACGCTGTTGATGGTGGTGATGCTGGGTCTTGGGAGCGCGGCGCTGGTGACGGCCTCGCGCGTGCTCGCGAGGGGGACCGGCGGTGCGGGAGCGCTGCTCCTGCCGGCGAGCCAACTGAAGTTCACCGACGTGCCCGAATACAAAGGCCTCCAGATGGCCGAGACCGATGGCGATCCCGCGAAGGGTCCCAGCCACTTCTTCCTGAAGTTCACGCCGGGCTTCAAGACACCCCTTCATCACCACACGGCCAATCACTACGTCACCGTGGTGTCGGGGACGATGGCCCTCACCGTCGACGGCAAGGAGAGCAAGCTGCCCGCCGGGTCGTTCTTCTCGTTCACCGACAAGCAGCCGCACGCCACGGCTTGCGAGCCCGGCTCGGAGTGCGTGATCTCGATCGACTGCCGCGGCAAGTGGGACGTCGTGCCCGAGAAGCAGGCCCAAAAATGACGGCCGCCGGCCGCCATTGACGGAAGATCACCAGACGCGGGCTGGGAGTTGACCGTCGATTCCACCAAACAGTCGACGGAATCCCGGTTTGCCGTCCGCTGTGATTGACGGAATGTAGGCGATCCAAGGCCGAGTCGACGGAAGTTCCTTGCGCGACGTCGGGAGTTTACGGAACAGCTTCTCTGTGGGGCCGGAGTTCCTTGATCCCCCGCCGCGCGGCCCCACCGTCCAGCCATGAGGCTGCGTTACGTCGGATCCCCGAGCCGAGTTGAGCTGATGGCGTTCGTGCTCGCGTCGTGCACGACGGCCGGGGGCCCGCCGCCGGTCGTGATTCCGCCCGGCGGCGGCTGCGACCTGGCGGCGCAGGCCTGGCAGCAGACCTCGATGGGTCCGTGCGCCGCGTCCACCTGGCGTTTCACGCGGCGCAGCGACGGCGCGTTCAAGGCGACGGAGACGGGGTGCTCGAACGCCACCGGCGTCGCGCGCTACGACGGGGCGGTGGTGGCCATGACCTTCGAGTCCGAAGGGGGGGCCGGGGTGTATGCCTGGCCGCTGGACTCGGGCTGCCTGTCGAAGCCGGGGACCGTGACTTTCACGCGGGGGGCGCACAGCGGGCAGACGCTGGCCAGCACGCTGTCGCCCGCGCCGTAGGCGCGCGCCGCCGTGGTGGGTTAGGCTCGGCGGAAATGGTGCCTGGCGCCGAGGGGGTCGGTCGTCCAGAGACCCACGTGAGCACGCGACCGTTTTGAGCACGCGCGCCGAACGAGACTGGGCTCTCTACGCCGCGCACCGCGCGCGGTTCACCGACGCCGTCGTCGAGGCGGCGCGCTTGCGCGCGGATGCCGCCGCGCAAGCGCGCCTCTGTGTTCTCGGCGCGGGCAACTGCAACGATCTCGATCTCGAGCGCGTCGCCGCGCTGTTCACGGAGGTTCACCTGGTCGACATCGACGATCGCGCGCTGATGCGCGCGGTGGCCCGGCAGCCCGAGGCGGTGCGACCGCGGCTGCACCGCCACGGCGGCGTCGATCTCGCCGGGTTGTCCGCGCGGCGGCTCGCGCGCTGGAAGCGCACGGTACCCGACGCCGCCGAGATCGAGGACGCCGCGGGCGCTTCGCTCGAGGGTGTTCTCACGGCCGTCGGTGGCCCCTACGACGTCGTCGCGTCGGCGTGCGTGCTCACGCAGATGGCGTTCGCGCTGCGTGACGTCCTGGGCGAGCGTCATCCGGCGCTGGACGCCCTGCGCTTCGCGCTGATGCGCACGCACCTGTCGACGCTGGCGGCGCTGACGGCGCCCGGCGGGGTGGCGCTGTTCGTGAGCGACGTCGTCTCGTCGTCCAGCTACCCCGTCGCAGAGCCGCTGCCCGAGGGGCGCACGCTGACGGACGTGCTGCGCGACGTCGTCGGCTCGGGCGCTGGATACTTCGCCGCGAACCCCGAGCTGGTCGCGGGGCTCTTGGCGGAAGTGGGCACGCCCGAGCTCCTGGATCCGTGGCTGTGGACGGGGCCGCTCGACCGCACGTACCTGGTCTACGCGCTGCGGCTTCGCGTTCCGCTGGCGCCTCCGATCTGAGGGCGCACCCTGCCTGGTCGCGGTGGGGCGGGGCGTCTATCGATCTGGTGCGGTTTCACAGGTTCAACATCGTCGGCGCTTGCGTGGCGACGCTGCTCGCCGCGTGCGCGGGCGGCGGTGCGTCCTCGACGGGCGCTGCGGGCCACGGTGGTGGCTCGGGCACAGGGGGACCAGCATCGCCGGGTTCGGCAGGCGACGGAGCGATCGCCGGCAGCGGAGTCGCCGGGACCGCGGGTGCGGCGGGCAGCGTCGGTTCGACCGGCACGGACGGCGGTCCCGCGGGCTCCTCCGGCGGCGCGGGGACGTCGGGCGCGGGCCACGCGGGGGCCGGCGGCGTGGCCGGTTCTTCGGGCGCGGGCGCCGCGGGCACGACCCCGACCACCGTCGTCGACGGCCCCACGGGCGAGGCGTTCGATCCGGCGCGCGGCGCGCTGAACGTCGACTACGCCGGCTATCTCTCGAAGCACGACGTCGTCTACAACCAACCCAACACGGACCCGATCCGCGGGCTGCCCGTCGGCAACGGGCGCGTCGGCGCGCTGGTGTGGAGCGCGAACGGTGGGCTCACGATGCAGGTGTCGGGCGTCGACGCCTCTCAGCAGACGGCGTTCGGCGCGGGCAACGTCTCGTTCACGAGCGCGCCCGCGCTGGACGCCGGCGGCGCGGCGTTCCAGCAGCGGCTCTCGCTGTACGGCGGCACGCTGGCGACGACGTACGGCACAGGCAACGATGCGCGCACCGTCACCATCCTCGGTGCGGCGAATTCGGAGGTGATCGGCATCCACGTCGCCGACGCGCGCGCGGGCGTCACCGCGACGGTCGACCTCTCGCTGTGGGACGTGTCGACGCTGGGGAACTCGGGCAACGTGCCCAACCTCGACACGTGGAAGAAGGTCACGACGTGGGCCGAGGCGGGCAGCGCGGGCCTGTCGCGCGGCCAGCAGGACCCGAACAACTTCGGCTATTCGCTGGGCGCCACCGTCGAGGGCGCGACGTTCACGACGAAGGCCGTGGACGCGCGCACGGTGCGCCTCACGATCTCGCCGGCCGCCAGCTACACGATCTGGATCGCGTGCGCCTCGCGCCTCGACGCGCCCTCGCATGATTCGGTGACGCAGGCGAAGGCCGCGCTCGCGAAGGCGGCCGCCGACGGGTACGCGGCGACGTCGGCGGCCTACGCCAACTTCTGGAAGTCGTTCTGGGGCAAGTCGTTCGTGCAGTACGCGAACGCCGCCGGCGACGCCGATTACCTCGAGAACCTCTACTACCTGTCGACGTACATGATCGCGGCGGGCGCGTTCGGGACCTATCCGTTCCACTTCATCAACGGCGTCGAGCGCGCCACGGCCGACCAGACGAAGTGGAGCAACGCGTACTGGTACTGGAACCAGCGCGACGTCTACGCGTCGATGCTCACCTCGAATCACCCCGAGGTGATGAAGATCTGGAACGACATGTACAGCCGCAGCGCGGGCGCGCTGAAGGCCTTCACGATGACCCGTTACGGCATCGACGGCATCTGGGTGCCCGAGACGATGGGCTGGAACGGCAACGCCGACGGCACGGTGGGCAGCGACTACACGAAGAACATCTACTCTTCGGGGACCGAGGCCGCGCGCAACATGTACGCGCTCTACGAGTACACGGGCGACGCGAGTTATCTCCAGAACACCGTCTACCCGTTCATGCGCGAGGTCGCGAAGTTCTACGTGAAGAAGTTCACGAAGGACGCAGGCTCGGGCAAGTACGTCATGACGACGTCGAACGCGCACGAGACGTACTGGAACGTGCCGAACGCCATCACGGATCTCGCCGCCGTGCGCAGCATGTTCCCGACCGTGATCGCGACGAGCCAGCAGCTCGATTTGGACGCGGACCTGCGCGCGCAGTGGCAGGACCTGCTGGCGAACGTCGTGGCGTATCCGACCGACGGCAAGACGTATCTGCCGCACCAGCCGCCGATCGCGCAGACGCGCAACGGAGAGAACGTCGCGTGCGAGCTCATCTGGCCCTACGACGTCACGGGCGCGGGCGCGGCCGACTACGCGATGGCCGTCGCGACTTGGAAGGCGCGGCCGTTCCCTTACGGCAACGTGTGGGCGAACGACGCGATTCAGGCGGCGCGCCTGGGCCTCGGCGACGAGGCGAACCAGGGCATGAAGATCATGCTGCAGAAGTACCAGAGCTACCCGAACGGCATGACCAACAACACGAACGGCGTCTTCGAGTATTTGGGCGTACATGCCGCCGTGATGAACGAATCGCTGCTGCAGAGCTGGGACGGAAAGCTGCGCGTGTTCCCCGCGCTGCCGAATGACGCCAGCCTCGTGACGCGCTTCACGCTGGCGGCGAGCGGCGGGTTCCTCGTGTCGTCGGAGCGCGAGGGCGGCGACGTCAAATACGTCGGCGTGAAGAGCGCGCTCGGGAACAGGGCGACGCTCGTGAACCCGTGGTCGGGGACGGACGTGCAGGTCCGCAAGATTGGCGTGACCGCGCCCGTGCTGACGTCATCCGCGGCGACGCTGGCGTTCGCGACGGAGGCGGGCGGCGTCTACGTCGTCGAGCGCGTCGCGAAGCCGCTCGGCTCGTACACGTACAGCCATCTCACGGGCAAGCCGAACCAGGGCGCGAAGCGCCTGTCGGCGACCACGACGCTGGGCATCGGCGGCGGCGCGGCGGCCGCCGACACCGGCAAGTACGAAGCGGAGGCCGCGCTGCTCTCGGGCTGCAACGCCTCGGACGACGTCGCCGCCTCGGGCTTCAGCGAGGTGGTGAACTTCAAGATGGGCTCGTCGGCGACGTTCGCGAACGTCGTCGCGGGGACGGCGCTGGACATCCGTTACTGCACGATGAACAACCCGGGGCGGCTCGGTCTCTACGTCAACGGCGCGCACGTCCAGGACGTCACGTTCGCCAGCACGGGGACGTGGAGCGGCGCGTACGCCACCGTGACGGTCAACGCCGCGATCCCGAAGGGTGCGTCGATCAAGCTGCAGTACGACGCCGGCGGCTCGGGGGCCAACCTCGACTTCATTCAGGTCAGATGAACGCTCTCGCACATACGCCCACTCCAGTCCCGGTCGGACGCGCCGCGCCGCGGGCCCGCGCGGGCCGGATTTTCTGCCTGCCGCCGGGCGAATCGGCGTCTAATGGATCTGATATGGCGGTGTTCAAGGCGCATCGGCCCGCCGAAGGGACGGATATGCCCGCGCCGCGCGGCTCGACGATGTCCGACGCCGACATCTGCCGCGCGCTCACGGCCGGCGAGGCCTGGGCCGCCGAGGTCGTGTACGACCGCGTCGAGGACGTCGTGGACGCCGTGCTGTTCCGCCTGCTCGGCCCGGGCGACGGCGAGCGCGACGATCTGGCGCAGCAGGCGCTCGAGCGCATCATCAGCACGATAGTCACCGGGCGCTACACGCAGGGCTGCAGCCTGCGCAGCTGGGCCACGCTGATCACGCAGCACCTCGCGATCGACACGATGCGGTCGCGCTCGCGCGAGCGGCGCGTGTTCGATCGCAGCGTCGAGCAGCAGACGCTCGAGCTCGTCGCCGAGGAGAGCCGCACGCCGGAGCGCGCCGCGGAGACGCGCCGCCGCGTCGAGCACCTGCTCTCCGCGCTGGCCACCGTGAACCGCGCGCGCGCAGAGGCCGTCGTGCTGCACGACGTGCTGGGGCACGACCTGGCCGAGATCGCGCGCCTGACGGGCGTCACCGTCGCGGCGGCGCAGTCGCGCCTCGTGCGCGGACGCAAAGAAGTCTTGAAGCTGATCGAAGGAAAGGAGCGGCGTGATGGCCAGCGGTGAGGGGGAGGACCTGAGGACGGCGCTCGGCAGGTACGTCGAGGCGCTCCCGTCGGGCGAGCCGCCCGCGCCCGGTCCCGATCGCCGCCAGCGCGTCGTGCAGCGGCTGCGCGCTCACGCCGCGCGCGAGCACGTGCGCGTGCGTCGCGTGCGCTTCGTGCGCCGCGCGTCTTTGATCGTGACGGCGCTCGGCGGCGCTGCGGTGGCTCTCGTGCTCGCGACGGGTTCGTTGCTGCATCCGCCGGCGCGGGCCGCGGCGACGGTCGCCGTACTCGACGGGACGTTGTGGCTCGACGCCCACACCGGCCGCCGCACGCTGAGCGCGGGGCAGGCTTCGGGCGTGGACGGCAGCGACGCCCTCGAATCGCCCGGCGAGCGCAAGACGCGCGTTCAGCTGGCCGACACGGCGACGCTGACGCTGGGCCCGGCGTCGCGCGTGGGCACCGTGCTGGCCGCGGCGAACGCGCCCGAGGCGGCGCCGACGTTCGAGGCCGTGAAGCTGATCCGCGGCCTTGCGCACCTCCAGGTGCGCAAGCTTCACGCGGGCCAACGCTTCCACGTGCTGACGCCCGACGCGGACGTCCAGGTGCGCGGCACGGAGTTCGACGTCGAGCTGGTCGACCGCGCCACGGGCCGGGCGGTGCCGACGTGCGTGCGCGTGCAAGAGGGCCTGGTGGCCGTCGTCGCGCGCGGCGAGACGCACCTGGTGGCGCCCGGCCAGACGTGGGGCTGCGCCGAGGTCGCGACCGCGCCGACGCGCCCGGCGGCGCCGCCTCCCGAGCCCACGCCCGAGGCTGCCCCCGCGCACCACGCGCCTTCTCACATGTCCTC
>DASZUD010000147.1:0-12475 GCA_035548155.1 Polyangia bacterium | reverse complement strand
CGTGCCCTTCGAACGCGCCGCGCGGCGCGAGCTGCGGCGCGCCGGCCGCGGCGCTGGTGGGGGCGACGGCGCGTGTGCCGTCGGCGAAGTCGGTCACGGACGGCCACCCCAGCCCGAAGAGCACGGTCGCCGGGATGTCGGCGGGTGCGCCCGGCTGTCCCGAAACGACGCCCGCGCGCACGTTCGGCCCCGCGAGGACGAGCGGCACGTGGCGCGAGCTGCCGGCGCCGTAGAAGTCGGAGCCGTCGTCTTCCATCGTCGTAGCGCCGCGGCTCGTGACGACGACCAGCGCGTCACCGGCCGCGCTCGCGACGTCGCGCACGGCCGCCGTCAGCGCCGCGAGCTCCTTCCTGGCGCTGGGTGCGTGCCGATCTGAGGTGCGCCGCCCACCCAGCGCGACGACGACCATCGACCTCGGCGCGCGCGACAGAAGCTCGCGCACGGCCGCCGCCGCGCCCGCGTCGTCGGTGGCGACGACTTCGTCGATCTCGCCCGCGGGGAGGTGCAGCGGGTGGAAGTCGGGGCGCCCGACGAGCGCCGTCTTCAGCCCCGCGGCGCGCGCCGCGCCGAAGAGCGACTCGTCGGTGAACGGCTCGGCCTTTCGCCATTCCTGATAGGCGGGACGGTTCGCGATGCGCCCCGTGGGCGGCGGCATGGCCAGCAGGCCCGCGGCGGGCAGCACGGTCTGCGTCGGGTCGTCCTCCGCCATCGAGATCCACGGATCCCGCGCGGGGTACGCGCCCGCGAGCAGCTGGTACTCGGTCACGGGCCAGTCGCGGCTGCGCGTCCAAACGTCCTCGAAGCGCGCGCCGCGCGCGGCGAGGTCGCGCAGGGCCGCCGCCTCGGACGCGAGCGCCGGATCCGAGAAGATCTCTTCGTCGTAGAGCCCGGCCACGTCGATGACGACGGCGCCCGCGGCCGGTGCGTCCACGAGCGCGACGCCGCCGGAGTTGCCGCTCGCGGCGAGCGCGAGCGCGCGTGACGTGGACAGCGGCGTGGGCAGCGGCACCGCCTCGCCGGGATCGCCCGCGAGCGCCGCCGTGATCGCGCCGCGATCCGCCGTCGTGAGGCGCTGCCCGCCGAGCGCCCACGCGGCCGTCGCTGCGACGCCGGGGTGCTCGACGGGGTGGGGCAGAAGGACGCCTTGCTTGAACGCGGGGCCCGCCAGGATGAGCGGCACATAGAGCTCGTCGACCGAGAAGCCGCCGTGACGTCCGTACGGGAACTCGGTGTGCTCGACGAAGCGGCCGGGCGCGGAGTTCTGCGCGTCGACCTGGTTGAGCGTCCAATCGTCCTCGGGGAAGACGACGATGTCGGCCTGGTTGGGGCCCGAGGCGCGCACGTCGCTGAACCGCCGCGTGCCCATGGCGCCGTCGGCGGTCATCGTGCGCGTCACGTCCAGACCCTGGATCGCGCCGCTCTGCACGATCGAGAGCAGCGCGTGCGTGACCTCGCGCTGGCGCGCCGCGCCGGCCGGCGTCCCCGCGCCCGCGACGTTGGCGTAGAGCTGCGCGTCGCCGTCCTCGTTGACGATCGCGTAGTCGGCGGGCGAGATGCCCAGCGCCGGGCCCATGGCGGCCACCGCGGCGCCCAGCTGCCCGTCGGCGACGCGCGCGTTCGTCGTCCCGTGCGTGCCCAGCACGACCTGCTTGTGCGTGTCGACCTTGCCGTGATCGAGCGTGAAGACGATGTTCGTCTCGTCGGAGAGGCCGCGGTTGGCCAGCGCCTCGAGCAGCTTGCCGATCGCGGCGTCGTAGTCCTCGACGGCGGCGACCAGGTCAGGGCCGCTCGCGCCCGACGTGCTGGTCGCGTCGTCGTCCAGCGCCAGGAAGTCCCACACGAAGAGGTACTGCGGGATGAGGCCCACGTTGGGCGCCGTGCGGATGAACTCCGCCGCGTCGCGGATCGTGAAGTGGGAGAGACCCTCGTCGTCGTCGTCGCGGCGATCGAAGTGATAGCGATCGACGACGTCCGTCGGGTAGTGAAGCGCTTGCGTGAGCAGCTGGCGCGCGACGTCGGCGGTGAGGGTGCCGCCCAGGAAGGGCGCGCCCACCAGGGTGAGGTGCACCTCGTCGGCCGTGCCCTCGAAGGGCGGGAGCTGGCCGAAGTAGCCCGAGCGCACGCCCGCGCGCCGCGCGACCTCGTACAGGCTGTCGCCGCGCACGCGCAGCGGGTTCTTGTCGTAGAGCGCGTAGTCGCCCGCGGCGAGGCCGGGGATGCTCAGCGGCGGCGCGAGGCCGAGCGAGCGCGAGAGCCAGGCGTTCGCGGGCACGTTGGTCCCGTCAGGGTACTGCCCCGTGAGGAGCGACATGTTGTTCTGATTGCTGTGCGTCGGGATGAGCACGCGCGAGAAGGCGAGCGTGCCGCGCTGGATGAGGCCCTTGAGGTTGGGCGCGCGCGCGGCCCAGAGGCCGAGCAGTCCGTGGTCGTCGATGTCGATCTCGATCACGCGCGCCGACGTCGGCGGCGCGGGCGGGGGCGTCGAGGACCCGCACCCGAGCGTCAAGAACAGGAGGAACGCGAACCTACGCACGGAGCGAGAGTACCAAGTTCGCGATCGGCTGGACGACGCGGCTTTGTCGCGCCGGCCAGCGGGGGCGGGGGCAGGCGCCGGCCATCCGATGCCGATCCACCTGACGCTGAAGGCGCCGCGCGGTCCCCTCTCGATCAGAATGCGAAACGCAAGCCCAGGACGGGGCCCTGGATCGTGCACGACGAGAGATCGGTGCAGAAGGACTTCGGCAAGAGCCACAGCACGTCGTAGCCGAGCTCGAGGCCGGCGTTCGGCGCGACGAACCAGATGATGCCGGCGCCGCCGCCCGCGCCCCAGCCGTCGGCATGGTCCGACAGCAGCACGCGCCCGCCGCGCGCCGTGAGGACGAAGGCGAAGCCGGGCGCGCTCACTGGCACGACGCGCAGGCTGCCGAGGACGAGGCCGACGGTCAGGCCCGCACCCGTCTGAACGCTGCCCTCCACGCCGGGCGCCACTCCGTCGAGCACGAAGCGCCGGAACCCGCCGCCGCCCACGAACCCTGCGGACGACGAGTACCCGAGCGCGAGGCTGAGCTCGGACATGCCGGCGTGACCGTAGCGCGGCGGCTCGGGTGGAGGCGGGGGAGGTGGCGGAGGCTGCCAAACCGGCTCGGGCGGAGCCGGTTCGGCCGGCGGCGGTTCGGGCGGCGCCGGAGCCACTGAGGGTTGCGCGTCGGGCGACGTCACGGCGGGCGCAGCCTGCGCGAGCCAACCGCTGGCGGCGACCACGACGATCATGACGGCGAGTGTACGGCAACGCCACGCGCCGCGCAGCCGTCGCCGATGCTAGGCTTCCCGAGGATGCGCGCGATGGTGTTGGAGAGTCCGGGTCGGTCGCTCGTGCCGCGCGAGCTCGCGGACCCACGCCCGTCGGACACCGAGGTGCTCGTGCGCGTCTCGGCGTGCGCCGTGTGCCGCACGGACCTGCACGTCGTCGACGGCGAGCTGCCGCACCCCAAGCTGCCCCTCGTGCCCGGGCACGAGATCGTCGGCACCGTCGCCGCGAAGGGCGCCCGCGTCTCGCGGTTCGCGATCGGCGATCGCGTCGGCGTCCCGTGGCTCGGCTGGACGGACGGCACCTGCGCCTATTGCCGCTCGGGGCGCGAGAACCTGTGCGACGCCCCGCGCTTCACCGGCTACCAAATCGACGGCGGGTTCGCGGACCTCACCGTCGCCGACGAGCGCTACTGCTTCTCCGTTCCCGCGGCGTACTCGGACGTCGAGGCGGCGCCGCTCTTCTGCGCGGGGCTCATCGGCTACCGGGCGCTGCGCATGGCGGGCGACGCGCGGCGCATCGGCCTTTACGGCTTCGGCGCGGCGGCGCACATCATCATCCAGGTCGCGCGCTGGCAGGGCCGCGAGGTGCACGCGTTCGTGCGGCCGGGCGACGAGGCCTCGGCGCGCTTCGCGCGCGAGCTCGGCGCGACGTGGGCGGGCGCATCCGACCAGACGGGCGCGTCGCTCGAGGCTGCCCTCATCTTCGCGCCCGTCGGCGCGCTGGTGCCCGCGGCGCTGGCCAACGTCGTCAAGGGCGGCACCGTGGTGTGCGCGGGCATTCACATGAGCGACATCCCGAGCTTTCCGTACGAATGCCTTTGGGGCGAGCGCGTCGTGCGCTCCGTGGCGAACCTCACGCGGCAGGACGCCGTGGAGTTTCTCGAGATCGCGCCGCGGGTGCCCGTCCGGACGAAGACGAACGTCTATCCGCTCGCGCGCGCGAACGACGCGCTCGATGACCTTCGGCACGGGCGCTTCGAGGGCGCCGCCGTCCTCGTGCCGGGGGCCTCCTGATGCAGGGGCGCTCGGCCTGCGGGGTCGTGATGCTGGCGCTCGCCGCCTTCGCGTGCCGGCGGCAGCCCCCGGCGCTCAAAGACGTGCCGCCGCCGCGCGCCGTCCCCGGCCTGTCGCTGCCGGCCGACCTCCCGGGCTTCTCCGCCTCATCCGAGGAGGTGGGCTCCGGCTACGCGCGCCGGACCTACAAGCGTGGGCGGACGCGCATCGACGTGACGCTGGCGCAAGGGTCGCTGCCGCCCGGCGGCTTCGCGGGGTGGCTCAGCATGAGCCGCGGATTTCCCCAGGCGGCGCTCGACGCGCCCGAGGCGGACGCGAATGGCTTTTATCAGTGCACCGACGAGCCGAAGCGCAGCTGCGACCTGCTGATCCAGATGCGGTCGGGCGTTCACCTCGAGATCCGCGGCGGTGGCACGTCGAGCCGCGAAGACGTCGACGCCGTCGCGCGGGGCCTGCCGCTGCGCACGCTGGCAGCGACGGCGCCGCCGCTGCCAGGCGCGCGCTGACGGCCGGTTCAAAGCGGCGCCAGGCTCGCCGTGGCCGGCTCGGTGACGGTGAGCTCGACGGGGCCGTTCGGGATCGGGCTGCGCAAGGGAGCTCGCGCGACCGTCGGGGAGCCGTGGCGTTCAGCGGACGGCCGGCGCCGGCGGCGGAACCAGCGCCTTCGCGCGGTTGAGGATGTCGCGCGCGACCTTCACGTCGGGCGAAGTGATGTCGACGGTGAAGCCGTCACCGGACGACTGGACGGCCACCATCGCGCCCTTCACGTCGAGCGGCGAGCTGGTCAGCGTCCAGGGCGGCGCCGCCGCGACCTGCGCCATGTGGCACTCGGCGATCCGCTGCATCCACTCGGCCGTCATCCCCGGCGTCGCGCGCAGAAGCAGGCGCGCCCCGGCGCGCGGCACGACCGTCTCGGCCTCGGACACGGGCGCGTCCGGCTTGATCTCCTGCACACCGCGGAGGGTCTGCGCCGCGAGGAGCGGCGAGCCGTCCCACTGGCTCGCGGGCACGCCGTAGCAGGCGCGCTCGACGATCGCCGACTGCGATTGAGCCGCCCAGGCTCCACCACCAGCCGCCAGGCCCAGGGCCACCATGCACGTCGTTCCCAGCCATCTCATTTCGACACCTCCATTGCCACCATCATCAGCCAGTCTTGCGGCGCGGCGGCCGGTGGTAGAGCTCGCGCAGCTCGTCCTTCGCCTCGCGCAGCTTGCGCCGTTTGGCGGCGGTCAGGTTCCGCCCGGCGCGGTTCTCGTAGAACGTCAACATCGACATCGCCGAGCGGAAGGGCGACGACTTGCGGCGCCGGCTTCGCTCCGCGGAGCGCTTGAGGGAGAGCGCCATCTGCCTCGGCGGCAGCGAGAAGACGCGCTCCTCGAGATCGAGCGCGTCGCTGCTGCGGGTGACGGCGCTCGACCAGCGCCGCCGCGCGCCGGCACGGTCGGCCGGCGCGCGGCGAGTCTCAGAACTCGACGCCAATGTTGCCACCGGCGCCGAAGGTGTTCAGCTTCGCGCCCTGAGCGGCGAACATGTTGTTGTAGTACGTCTGGCGCCACGTGATGCGCGCGTCGAGCATGAACATGCCGTACGAGTACATGAGACCCGCGCCGTACGGCATCGTCATGACGTCGTCCGTCGCCGTGATGTCGGCCGTGCGGAACGAGTTCGACGTGCTGTAGTGCTGCCAGCCGAGGCCGACGAAGCCGAACGGCTCGAGCAGGCTCGCGCCGAAGACCAGCGGGATGTTGACGCGCAGATCACCCTCGAGGCCGTTGTTGACCAGGTTGGTGTTCGTCGTCGTGCCGAGCACCGTGAAGCTGCGGGCGCCGCCGACGTAGGCAGCCTCGAGCCCCACGAACTGGCGCGTACCGGCCGCGATGCGCGCGTTCCACGAGCCGCCGGAGTTCGTCTCCGACTTCGGGATCGACTGCGTGAAGTCCTCCCAGCCGCCGCCCAGCATGAGCGCCGTGCCGATCTTCGTCATCCACGCGGGGTACGTGCCTGCCGACTCGTAGTACGTCGGCGGCGGAGGAGGCACCGCGGCGGGCGCGGGTGCCGGCGGCGGCAACTGATCGGGCGTCGCCAGGGGCGGCACCACTCCCGGCTGCGCGGGCGCCGTCGGTGACGCGGGCTCGTCGACCGTGGGAATCGTCGCCGGCAGAGGCGCGGGCTCCGATGCAGGGCCGGTATCAGGCGCTTGCGCTCGCGCGGCGGTCATCGAGCCCAGCACACCGATACCCGCCACCATCATCATCGTTCCAACTCTCATGGCGAACCTCTCTCCCTTGGGTTGCTTCTTCTTCCTCGTGTCACGCGCGCCCCGCGGTGCGGTTTGTGCGTGCGATCCGTCCTCTTTCGGTTACGATCCGGGGCTCCCATGGCCCGCAGTTCGAGCCTGGTGTTCCCGTTTTTTGCGTTGGTTCTCCTTCCGCTGACCGCGGGATGCGGCGAAGCCTCGTCAGGCCAGGCGCAATCGCCCGACCAGACGAGCTCGCAAAGTTCGGATCTCCGCTTCGATCCCTGCCGCCCCCTGGTCCTGGTCGTGCAAGACGGCGCGACCCCCGAAGAGGCGGCCGGCGTCGAGGCCGCGGCGAGAGCCTGGAACGACGCCGCGGGCGCGCAGGTCACCGTGGCCTCCGCGGGCTCCGTGACGACGGCCGCGCCGCAGGTCCCCGTGAGCTTCCAGCGCGCGGCCACGCCCTCGCACGGCTTCTTCGATCCCGTCGCCGGCCGCGTGCTCATCAACGAGGACCTGGCCGGTCATCCGCTGGCGGTCACGATCGCCCACGAGGTGGGCCACGCGTTCGGGCTGGTCCACGTCACGGGCCGTCCGTCCGTCATGAACCCCGGCAACCTCGACGTCGATCCGAACACCGGCGACGTCGGCGCGCTCGCGACGCTGTGGGGCGCGTGCTCCGGCGGTTCTCAGTAGGGCTTCGTCAGCGGCACACATTCGAATTGGCCTTGGCTGTCGCAAGGCCCGTGCCGCCCGTCGAGCGCGCGCCGGACCGCGCGCCGTCCACGGTCAAGCGTGTTTCCACCGAACGCGAGGTTACTCGGCGGTGGCGCGCCGCCCGCTCACGGGAACGTCAGCGGGGCGGCCGTCGGGCGGGGACCGGCGGCGACGCCGCGGACCGCAGCCGGTCAGATAGAGCCCCCCGAGCCACAAGAGCCAAGAGCCGCCGATGGCCAGCGCGACGTGCGAAACAGAAGTCATGACGGAGCGCCATGGGTACGCGCGGCGCGCCCGTCAAGGCACTTAGGGGCGCTTCAGCGGCGCGAGCGCTCGTGCGCGGCGCTCCGCGGATGGGACGCCTTCGCGCGGACGCGCGCCTCGCCGCGCGAGACGGCCGGCGCCTTGTGCGTGCGCGCGTGGTGGCCGTCTCCCGTCTTGGCCAGCGTCGCCTCGAGCGCCTCCATCAGATCGGTCACGCGCGTGCCCTCGGCGGGTTCGGCGCCCGCCGCGATCGTCTCGCCGCGCTCCTTCTTCTTCACGATGGCCATGACGCGCTGCTTGAACGTGTCCGCGTGCTCGCTGGGCTTCCACTTGCCTGCCAGCGATTCGATGAGGCGCGCCGCCAGGGTCAGCTCGCTCGCGCTCACGGCCGTGTGAGCCGGCAGCTTCACGACCTCCTTCGCGTCGCGCACCTCGTCCGCGAAGTACATGGTGTGCAGCGCCAGCGCGCCGTCGAAGGGCCGGATGCAGACGACGTACTCCTTCGTCCGCATCACGAAGCGCCCGATCGCGACGCGACCCGCGCGCGTCATCGCGTCGCGCAGCAGAATGTAGGCCTTCGTCGCCGCGGGCCCGTCGGGGGCGACGTAGTAGGAGTCGGCCCAGGTGACGGGGTCGATGTCACCCAGCGGAACGAACTGCTCGATGTCGACCGTGTGCGTGCGGTGCGGCTCGGCCGCCTCCATCTCCTCGTCCGTCAGCACGACGAACCGGTCCTTGGCGACCTCGAACCCTTTTTGCACTTTGTCCCACGGCACCTCGTGCCCCGAGCCCGCGGCGATGCGGCGGTACCGGATGCGCTCGCCCGTTCCGCGCTCGAGCTCGTGGAAGCTCACGCGGTGGGATTCGACGGCCGAGAACATCTTCACGGGGATGTTGACGAGACCGAAGCTGATCGAACCTGTCCAGGCGGGCCGCGGCATTGTCGCAACGTTAAGCACGCCCCCGGGCCTGCGTAAGGCGCGGGACGATCGCGCGCCGGGCCCCCTGCCGGCCCGATGCGGGGACCGCATCTTTCCCCGCATGCTGCCCACCGCGAGCTCGATCGCCGTTCACCGGGAGCTGAGGATATCGGGTGCGACCGACATCGGGTCGAAGCGCGATCAGAACCAGGACACGTTCGTCATCAGCGATCTGTCGACCGGCAGGTCGCGGCGTCTCATCGATCTCAGGGCCGAGGCGCCCGGTGTCTTGCTCATGGTCTGCGACGGCATGGGTGGGCCGCCCGCGGGTGACGTCGCGGCGCGGCTGGCGGCCGTGGCCATCGAGCAAGGCTTGCTGGCGGCCGGCGCCGAGTGCGCGCGCCAGCCAGGCGCCACGCTGCGGCGCGCGCTGGAGGTCGCCAACGAGGCGATCTTCGCCGAGGCGAACGCGCACCCCGAGGAGTTCGGCATGGGCACGACCTGCACGGCCGCGCTGTGCTCTCCCGAAGGGCTGTCGATCGCGCAGGTGGGCGACTCGCGCGCGTACCTGTTCCGCGAGCGGCGCCTCTACCGGTTGACGCGCGATCAAACGATCGCGTCGCAGCTCGTCGACGAGGGCGCGCTCGATCCCAGCCAGATCGACACGTTTCCGCTCAAGCACGTCCTCGTGCAGGCGCTCGGCACGGCGGACGAGGTGAAGCCCGTCGTGACCGACCACGATCTGCGCGAGAACGACCGCGTGCTCTTGTGCTCGGACGGCCTGCACGGGCCGGTGGACGAGCGCACGATCGCCGGGATTCTCGCCGAGGCGCCGAGCGCCGACGCGGCGGCGCGCGCGCTCATCGACGCCGCGCTGTCGGCCGGCGGCCCGGACAACGTCACGGTCGTCGTCGCCGAGTGCGGGCCTTGGGGTTGACTCGAGCGAATCGGGGCGACCGCCCGGCGGCGGGGTGTCGGTGGCCCCGCTCGGCCGAGGTCGTGCCGTCTTCGTCGCCCGATTGCTACTCCTGCGTCGGCGTCGAAGGTTGTGCGTTCGGCACCCTGGCGGGCGCGCGGCACGTCGTCGCGTAGCTGGTCGCGAGATCGGCTGCCATGGGATCGTGCGGGCGCACGAAGTTCGCGTAACGCACGAACTCGCGCCGGGCCTCGTCGCAGCGCCCGGCTTGTGAGAGCGCGTGCGCGCTGCCGTAGATCGCGACCGAGCGGCCCCACACGTCGGTGGCGGCGTAGCGCTCCTCCGCGGCGCCGAACGCCGCGACGGCCTCGTCGGTGCGCCCCAGGCGCGCCAGCGCGTCGGCGCGGTTGTAGTGCCCCCAGGGATCGCGTGGATCCGCGGCGACGGCGCGCTCGGCCAGCGTGAGCGCAGCGCGCGGGTCACCGGACATCTGCGCGCTCGCCGCCTGCGACGACAGCGATCGTGAGGCCGGCGTCGATGGCTCGGCGTTCACGTTCCTCGGTGCCTCGAGCGGCGCGTTCGCGTTCCCTTGCGCCGAGGCCCCGCCCGAAAATTGGACCGCGCCCAGAAGTCCCAGCGCCAAAGTGAGCTTCGTGAGGTTCATGCAAACACCTCCTGGCCCAAACCTAAGTCCCGCCGCACACGCGGACCCGCCCGCCTTGCCGGGACCCGGTGGACCCTTACGTTTCGGGCACATCCCATGGATCTCCTCGCGAACTGGCCACGCTGGTCGCGCCGCATTCTCGCCGTCGTGCTGATCCTGGCGGCCTTGGTCCTGCTCGTGCGCCTGATCTTGGATCCGTTGGCGACGGCGCTGGCGCGGCGAGAGCTGCAGCAGATGAAGGGTATGCGCGGCGAGTTCGAGCGCCTGCACGTCACCGTGTTTCCGCCCGGGTACGCCGTCACGCGCCTCAAGCTGATCGAGGTGCCGGGCGGGCGCTGGGAAGCGCCGCTGTTCTACGCCGACCGCACCGAGATGCAGGTGGATTGGCGCCGCCTCTTCCACGCGGAGCTGGTCGCGCGCGCGCGCATCATCGAGCCGAAGATCGTGGTCTTCGGCGGCGAGTCCAAGGGCGGCAAGCCCGTACACGCGCCCGACGTCGCGGGCGAGCTGCGTGGGCTGACACGCCTCAAGATCGATCGCGTCGAGGTGCACGACGGCCAGATCCTGTTTCGCGACGTCGCGCTGCCGCACCACCCCGAGCTGTGGGTGCACGACCTCGACGCCGCGGCCGAGAACCTGGCGACGCGCCAATCGCTCACGGGCGCGCGTCCCGCGACGGTCGCCGCCGAAGGCGCGGTCGGGCACAGCGGCGAGCTCCGCGTGTTCGTCTCGGCCGATCCGTTCGCGAGGCCGCTCGAGTTCGCGGGGCGCTTCGAGCTGACGGGGCTTCGGGCCGCCGAGCTCTACGAGTTCATCGCGCCCACGACCAAGCTGCAGGCGGGCAAGGGCACGGTCAGCCTGTACGCCGAGTTTCAGGCGAAGAACGGGCGTCTCGACGGCGGCGTCAAGCCGGTGCTGAAGAACATCGAGGTGCAACCCACGACGAACGGCCTCTGGAAGCGCTTCGAGGCGTGGCTCGCGAACCGCGGAATCGACGTCGCGTCCGATCGCGTGCCCGAGCGGAACGCCGTCGCGACCGTCGTGCCGATCGAGGGGCGCATCACCGACCCCGACGTACAGCTGTGGCCGGCCGTGTTCGGCGTGATCCGCAACGCGTTCGTGCAAGGCATCGCCGGCGGCTTCGGGCACCTGCCGCCGCCCGAAGCGGGCGAAAAGCAGGGGCTCCTCGAGCAGGCGAAGGAGGCCGCCAGCAAGAAGTCGGAGGCGCCCAAGGCCCAGCCGACCGGGCCGAAGGACGGCGGGGGGAGCAAGAAGTGAAAGCCCCTTTCCTCGCGCTGCCTCTGCTGAGCGTGGTCGCGCTCGGGTGCGGGCACACGCACCAAGTCGAATCCGGCGAGCCCAAGGCAGACGCGGGCGCGCCCGCGGAACGTCACGAGCTGCCCGAGCGGACGCACAGCGAGACCGGCACGCCGCTGGCGACGTCGTCGGCGGGCCTGCTCAAGCCGGGCGCCATGAGGACCATCCAGCAGCGCCTCGCAAAGAAGGGCGTCCTCGGGGAAGGACACGAGAGCGGCAAGCTGGACGCCGCCACGCGAGCGGCCGTCACGCGCTTCCAGGACGCGCAGGGCCTGCCCGCGACGGGCGAGCTGGACGACGCGACGATCGAGAAGCTGGGCCTCCACCCCAAGGACGTCTTCGAGGCGGGCGCGGGCAAGGCGAAGTGATCGGAACAGAGTGAAGGAGGGTGATCATGCAATGTGAGACCTGCGGCAACGACTACGACAAGGCGTTCGAGCTGGTCATGAGCGGCGAAAAGCACGTGTTCGACAGCTTCGAGTGCGCGATCCAGGCGATGGCGCCGCGGTGCGCCCACTGCGAGTGCCGCATCATCGGCCACGGCGTGGAGGAGGGCGACAGCATGTACTGCTGCAGCAACTGCGCGCAGGCCGAGGGGCGAACGAGGGTTCGCGATCGGGCCTGAAAATCGAGCGGCGGCGCCCTCAATCCGGGGCAGACCTGAGTTGACCTCCCGACCATTCGTACACACGAGTGAGCGGGCCAGGAGGTGGAGATGAGCGACGCCAGGAGAAGAGAGCAGATCCGCAACGAGATCGAACACGTCGCGTCGGAGATCGACGACGACCTTCTCTCGCTCGCGAGCGACGAGGCGAGGGAGGAGTGGGTATCGGCGCGCATCCAATGGCGGGGGGGCGGGGGCACGCCAAAGCTGGTGGCCGACGACCTGGAGCTGGTTCTCACGAAGGTCCGTCGTTTCGGCGACATCCTGCGCGACATGAAGGGCCGCGCGGCGCTCGAAGCGTGATTGGCGCCGTCGGCGCGCCGCCTCGAGCCCCGCGACGCCCGCGCCGACGATGATGACGTCGGCGTCGAGCGGCGCGTTCCGTCGACCCTTCCCGTCCTTCGCGATCATTGGCCCGTCACCCTCGAGCTCTGTCGTCCCCGCGCACCGTGAC
>DASZUD010000146.1:0-22562 GCA_035548155.1 Polyangia bacterium | reverse complement strand
GGACGTGCTGGCCGCCGGGCTCTCGCTCGCGGGGCGGTTCTTGTTGTCTCGTGCTGCCATTTACAATCCCAGCCCGACCACGTCGGCGATCGCGCGCACCGATTCCATGAGCTTCGCGAACCCCTCGGGCGTCAACGACTGGGGCCCGTCGGACAGCGCCTTTTCCGGCTGCGGGTGCACCTCGACCATGAGGCCGTCGGCGCCCAGCGCGACGGCGGCGCGCGCGAGCGCGGGCACCGAGGCCCTGTCACCCGTGCCGTGCGAGGGGTCGATGATGATCGGCAGGTGCGTGAGCCGCTTGATGAGCGGGATCGATCCGAGGTCCAGCGTGTTGCGCGTCATGGTCTCGAAGGTGCGGATGCCGCGCTCGCAGAGGACGACGCTGTAATTGCCCTGCTTGAGGATGTATTCCGCGGCCAGGAGGAACTCGTTGATGGTCGCCGAGAGCCCGCGCTTGAGCATGACGGGCTTCTTCTGCGCGCCCGCCGCCTCGAGGAGGGAGAAGTTCTGCATGTTGCGCGCGCCGATCTGAAGCACGTCGGCGTAGCGCGCCACGAGCTCGACGTCTCGAGTGTCCATGACCTCGGTCACGACGGGCAACCCCGTCCTGTCGCGTGCGTCGGCGAGGATCTTGAGGCCCTCTTCCTTGAGCCCCTGAAAGCCGTACGGCGAGGTTCGCGGCTTGAAGGCGCCGCCCCGCAGAAAGTGTGCGCCCGCGGCCTTGACGGCCGTCGCGGCGGTGTCGACCTGCTCGCGGCTCTCGACCGCGCACGGCCCGGCGATGACGCCGAAGCGGCCGCCACCGATCTGGGCGCCCGCGATCTTGACCACCGTGTCGTCCGGCTTCACCTCGCGCGAGACGAGCTTCCAGGGCTTCGACACGGGCACGGCGTCTGCGACGCCCGACATCACCGTGAAGATCCCCGCGTCGACCGGCCCTTGGTTGCCGGTGATGCCGATTGCGAGCCGCGTCGAGCCCGGGATCTCGTTGGGAGAAAAGCCCAGCTCTCGGATCCTCTTCTCGACGGCCGCGACGTCCTCCTTGGACGCATCGGCCTTCATGACGATGAGCATGGGGGGATTCTAGACTGAGCCAGAGCGAGCAAAGCGAGCGAGTTTACTCGACGGGAGCGCGGGCTCGGCCCGCGCGGCCCTCCTTGCGGGGGGGCCGCCGGGTTCGGCCCGTGGGAGGGGCCTTCGAGCCCCTCCCACGAAGCACCAAGGCGCTAGCCTTTGTGCGCCACTTTGCCGCCCTTCTTGGCCAGCTCCTCGTCGGCGATCTTCTTGAACGTCTCCCACGGGTAGGCGCCCGCGATCTTACGGCCGTTGATGAAGACGGCCGGCGTGCCCTGCACGCCCACGGCCGAGCCTTCCTTCGTCTCGGCCTCGATGACGTCCTTGTACTTGCCCGAGTCGAGGTCGGCCTTGAACTTGTTCATGTCGAGGCCGAGCTCCTGCGCGTACTTCTCGAGGTTCGGGCGGTCGAGCGCCTGCTGGTTCGCGAAGAGCTTGTCGTGCATCTCCCAGAACTTGCCCTGGGCGCCGGCCGCCATGGCCGCCTGCGCGGCCGGCATGGCGTTGTTGTGGAAGGGCAGCGGGTAGTTCTTCCACGTGAACCGCACCTTGCCCCCGTACTCCTTCTCCATTTGCTTCAGCGTCGGCTCGACGCGGCCGCAGAACGGGCACTGGAAGTCGGAGAAGATGATGACGTCCAGCGCGGGGTTCTTCGCGCCCTTCGCCTGCGACGAGCCGGCCGACACCTTGTAGACCGTCTTGTCCTGCTCGGGGCCCTTCTCCTCGCCGCCGCCCGACGGCGCCGCCGGCACCTCGGTCTTCGCGTCCTTCATGAGAGCGTCGTAGACCTTGGCCTTCGGCGTGCCCTTGGCGACCATCGCCTCGGCGTTCTTGAGCTCGTCGTCGATCTTCGTCTTGAACATCTCGAACGGCTGCGCACCCGAGAGGAACTTGCCGTTGATGAAGAACGCCGGCGTGCCACGCGCGCCGATCTTTCCGCCCGCCGCCGCGTCCGCCTGGATCGCCTCCTTGCCCTTCTCGGCGTCGAGCGCCGCCTTGAACTTGCCCATGTTGAGGCCCAGCTCCTGCGCGTACTTCTCGTAGGTCGGGCGATCCATGTGCTGCTGGTCGGCGAAGATCTTGTCGTGCATCTCCCAGAACTTGCCCTGCTCGCCGGCCGCGCGCGCCGCGATGGCCGCGGGCATCGCGTTCGGGTGGAAGGGCAGCGGGAGGTCACGCCACACGACGCGAACCTTGCCCTTGTACTCGTCCATCACCTTCGCGATCGTCGGCTCGACGCGGCTGCAGAACGGGCACTGGAAGTCGGAGAACTGCACGATCGTCACCAGCGCGTCCTTGGCGCCCTTGACCGGCGCGCCCTTCACCTCGGCGCGGAAGCGCGTCGTCTGGTCGGGCTCACCGGGCCGCTGCTGCGGCGCCGGCGCGGCCGCCTTGTCGAGGCCGTCCTTCGTGAGCGCGGCGTAGACCTGGCCGCGCGGCGTGCCCGCGGCGATCTTGGCGTCCGCCTTCTTGATCTCCTCGTCGATGACGCTCTTGAACGCGTCGATCGGCTGCGCGCCGCGCAGGTTGCGACCGTTGATGAAGAAGTTGGGCGTGCCACGCGCGCCGAACTTGGCGGCGTCGTCCATGTCCTTCTTGATGCGCTCTTTGTACTCCTCCTTGTCGAGCGCGGTCTTGAACTTCGCCAGGTTCAGGCCCACCTCGCCCGCGAGCTTCTCGAGCGTGGGGCGGTCGAGGTTCTGCTGGTTGGCGAAGAGCTTGTCGTGCATCTCCCAGAACTTGCCCTGCGCGCGCGCGGCCTCGGCGGCCTCGGCGGCCGGCATGGCGTTGTTGTGGAAGGGCAGCGGGTTGTGGCGGAAGGTCACGGAGATGTCGTCGCCGTAGTCCTTCAAGAGCTGATCGATCGTGCCCGTGACGCGGCTGCAGAAGGGGCACTGGAAGTCGGAGAACTCGACGATCGTGACCTTGGGCTGCTTGCCGCCCTTCGTGGGCGAGTCACCCGTCGGCACCTTGTAGACCTCGGTGCCCGCGCCCGGACCCTTCTGTGCCTGGGCCGGCGACGGCGTCGGCGCCGACTTCGCGCTGGCCATGAACGTCGCGTAGAGCTGGCCCTGCGGCGTGCCCTTCGCGAGGATCTTGTTCGCCCGCTGGATCTCGTCGTCGATGACCTTCTTGAACTCCTCGAACGGCTGCGCGCCCTGGACGTTGCGGCCGTTGATGTAGAAGTTCGGGGTCCCCTGGACGCCGATCTGCTGCGCGGCCTTCAGGTCCTCCTGCACCTTCGCCTTGCCGGCACCGCTGTCGAGCGCCTGCTTGAACTTGGCGGTGTCGAGGCCGATCTCCGCCGCGTACTTTTCGAGATCCGCGCGCGCGATGTTCTGCTGATTCGCGAACATCTTGTCGTGCATCTCCCAGAACTTGCCCTGCGCGGCCGCGGCGACGCCGGCCTCGGCGGCGAGCGGCGCGTTCGGGTGGAAGGGCAGGGGGTTGTGGCGGAAGAAGATGCGAACGTCGTTCGGGTACGCCTTGAGGATCTGCTCGACGGTCGGGACGACGCGGCTGCAGAAGGGGCACTGGAAGTCGGAGAACTCGACGATGTTCACCTTCGCGTTCGCCGGGCCCTTCGACGGGCCCTCGAGCGGCACGCGGAAGCGCTCGACGTCGCCGGCCTCGGGTGACTTCGTGCCGCCGGCCATCGCCGTGTTCTCGGCCTTGCTGGCGGTGCCGCCGCGCGAGCACGACGTGCCCAGCGCGAACGCTCCTACGGAGACGCCGGCGACCAGCGCCAATAGTGTGGTCTTTTTCATGGGGGCTCCTTCAATCCAAATACGTGCTGCGCCGAAAACTGGATGATGGCGCGTATGGCCGGCGCAGCTTGCCACCGATACGCGCGTTCGCGAAACCGAATCCGTGTGAAGTCGGGGTGACGACGGCGGCCAGCCGGACGGAGCAGTTTGCTCCGTGCCGGCCGCCCCCGTCTTCCCGCTCGGGCGTTACACCCGCGGCGGTCGGTCGGGCGGATCGGTCGAACGAGAAGCGAAAACGAATCTTTCCATCGGCGCGGCCGTGGCCTTCGCGACGGAGACGAAGACGGGCCTGGCGTAGAGGGCCAGCGGCTGCACGTGGCTCAGCGTGAGCCGAGGCGCGTCCTGCGGCAGGCCGTCACACGCCGTGCCGGCGCCCCGGCGGACGTGGCCCGCGGGCGTCAGCGACTGGCTGTCCTCGCTCTCGGGAAGGCGAGAGACGCGGTACGAGGCGTCGTGGATCTGCGGCGTGCCGATGCACTCCCCGACGAGGGTCGAGAGCACGGCCGGCACGACTGGCGACCGGCAGTCGATCACGGCGGGCGTCGCGAAAGCAGGCGGCGCAACCGCAGGCGGTTCGTCGACGAGCGCCTCCGGCGTGGCGATGACGGCGGAGCCGAGCTCGCAGCTATCGGGCCCGTCCCCACACGTCGCCATCGACGCGGCCGCCGGCAAGGCGGGCGCCGTGGCGGCGACGAGCGTTATGACGAGCCCCAGCATGAGGTGGACGGAAAAGGTACCTCACGGGTAACACCCCTTCAAGACGACCCATTCCCGGCCTCACGGCATGGGCGGGCCCGGCTATCCGCCGGAGACGCCGGCGCGGGCGCGGACCTTCGCGACGATCGCCCCTGCGACGTCTGGTGCCACGCCCACGGCGGTCAGGGCGGCGGCGAGGGCGTCCAGCACGTCGGCGGCCCCCCGCTTGCGTCCCTCATCGAAGCCGCTCAGCCATTCCACCGTGGCGTGCGGGCGCGTCGTGCCTGAGCTTCCGGTCGCCTCAGTCACCTCGCCGTCGATCTCGATCTCGGGAATGGAGTCGTCACCCATTCACCTTGAGCGTGCCCCAGACGGAGCCGAGGAGCCAATACTCAGATGACTTTCAAATTGCGCCCCAGCACATGTTGACGAGGCCCCCGTCAATGGCGTAAGTACCCTCGGCACTCGCAAACGCCCAGGTAGCTCAACTGGTAGAGCAACGGACTGAAAATCCGTGTGTAGACAGTTCGACTCTGTCCCTGGGCACTCAAGATCGTTCCGCTGAGCAGTCGTCGCAGCGAGCCGCGATGTCCGGCATTGGTGACATCGGTTTCGCGGACGTGGCTCGCTGGACCGGGTTTTCGCGCGTCGGGAGTCACCTGCCTTGGCGTATCAGGATTTTCGACTCATCCTAGTTTGATGGCGTGTGACATCGTCGTCGTCGACGACGAACCGGAGTTCGCGAGCTCGCTCGCGGACGTGCTCCGAGAAGCAGGACACGAGGTCGAGACATTCGCGACCCCGGAGGCAGCGTTCGAGTGGCTCCTCTCGGGTGGGCAGGCATCGGTCGTCTTGCTGGACCTCCGGACCCCGGGCATGAGCGCGCAGCGGTTCCGGGCGCTTCAGCTGAGCGCTCCCGAGCTGCGCGACATCGCCGTCGTGCTGGTGAGCGGCGCGCCCGAGATGCATCAGGTGGCGGCGTCGCTCCACGCGAACGCCGCGTTTGGGAAGCCGGTCGACGTCGATCGCCTGTTGACGACGGTGGACAAGCTCTGCCGCGTTCGGACGCCGCAGCCGGCGCACCGGCCGGGCCTCGGCGGCTGACGTCATCTCAGCGGGCGCGCCGGCGCGCGCGGCCGAGGAGCAGCGCCAGCGCCGCGATCGCCAGCCATCCGCCGCGCACGCCCGGTCCCGCGTCGCAGCGGCAGCCGCTCCCCGGCGTGATCTTTTCGCCTGGCGCGCCGCCGTCGGGCCCCTGCGAGCCTGCGGCGCCGGACACGTCGAAGCTCCCTGCGGCGCCCGTGGTCCCTCCGCCGCCGCTGGCGCCCGAGGCGCCGCTGCCGGCCGCGCCCGTCGGGGTGGTCGTGCCGCCGTCGGGCGCCGCGCTGGCGACGCATTCGCCGTCGGTGCACATCTGGCCACGCGGGCAGGTCGCCCCTGCGCATCGGTCCGTGCAGGTGCCAGCCACGCAGAGCTCGTTCGTCGCGCAGGCCTTGCCCGCGCACCCGGCGTCGACGCAGTGGCCGCTCGTGTCGCAGGTCTTGCCCGTCGCGCAGCCGCCGCACTTGCACGAGGGCACGCACACGCCGCCTTCGCACACGCGGTCCGAGCCGCATTCCACGCCGTCGCACGGATCGAGGCAGCGACCGACTCGGCACGCTTGGCCACCCGGGCACTTCACGCCGTCGCACGGGCCCGCGCAGACGCCGCCGCGGCACGTCTGGCCGGCGGCGCACGTCACGCCGACGCACGCCTTCTCGACGCAGAGCCCGGCGACGCACGTCGTGCCCGTCAGGCACGGGAACTCGGACGTGCCGCAGGCGGGTACGCACACGCCGCGATCGCAGACCTTCGAGTTCGGGCAGGTCGCGTCGTCGTCGACCATTCCGTTGCAGTCGTTGTCGAGGCCGTCACAGACCTCGGAGCTGGCGGCGACCATCGGCTTGCACTTCAGCGTCGCGCCCGTCACGCACTCGTTGAGGCCGGCCGAGCAGACGCCCGGCATGCCCGTGTCACACGCGGTGCCGCCGCCGTCGCAGGTGAGGCCGGAGACGAAGTAGACGAAGTCGTTGAAGTCGCCGTCGCACTTCAGGCTCTGGCCCGGGATGCTGCCGAAGTCGGTCTCCCCCGAAGAGCTCGGGCCCATGGGCAGGTCCTCGAAGCCGATGTAGTAGGCGTTGGGCGTCTTCGTCGACTGCCAGATCACGGCGGCGGCCCACGAGCCGGCCGTGGCGCACGATCCGCCGCTGCACACCGGGTTCAGCTTCTGCTCGGAGAAGTGGGTCTGCTTGCAGTCTTGGCCGGGATCGCCCTTGAGCGCGAAGCCGATGAGCCCGCCTTTGTAGTGCGGGTCCGTGCGGATCGTGTCCGTCGTGAAGATCGGGCCGTCCTCGCCCACCCCCGGGTGCCACGGGTACTGGATCATCGACCCGGGGATGATCGTGTAGATCTCGCTGTCGGGCGGCGGCGTCGTGCGCGCCGGGTCGGCGTTGTACCAGCCGAAGTCGATCTTGCAGGCGCCGCCGTGGAGCACGAGCTGGCCCGAGAAGGCGCACTGGGGCGAGAACACGGCGGGCGCCGTGTGCGCGTCCTGGGCCCAGTCGATCGTCTCGCCGCGCGACTGAAAGAGGCCCGACAGCGTGACGACGGCGGTCGGGCTATAGCCCGAGGCGAAGCCGATCTCGGCGTCGGAGACGGGGATCGGGACCTGGAAGCCGTTCGGCTCGGTGACGACGGCGTGTGCCGCGCCCGCCGCGCAGGCGGCCGCTACGAATGTCCCGAGGGCGAGTTTGCTGCGGCCCCATCGCGTCGACTTCATTCCTAGGCTCCTCGCTTGGTTTCCGGTGAATGTCCGCAGCGCGGGCCTTCCGTCGGGCGGCGCGTTGCACCGGGCGCGGGTGGGTTGCAAGGGCGGCCCGCGCGGGCAGGGCTCGAGGGGCCGCTCGGGTTCGTTCGTCCGCGAGAGGGCGCTACTGCGGCTCGGTGCCCGCGACGAGCACGCCGCTGATGTACGCGGTCACCTTGCCCGAGCTGTGCGCCTGGCCGACGGACCCGCAGTCGGCGGAATAGTCCTGGCTCTGATCGATCTGCGAGAAGTCCTTGTTGTGCAGCCGCAGCTGGATGCGCCCCGTGGTGCCGCCCACGGCCATCGCGCCTTGGGTGATGGCGATCTCGACGTACTCGTTGGCCTTCGTGCGCGGCGGCGTCACGGCCACGAACTTCGGCTGCGGCGCGGGCGGTTGGTTCGTGCTCTTGAAGATGTAATCGCAGGTCAGCTTCTCGGCCGTGTCGCAGTCGAGCCACTGCTCCTTGGCGGCGTCCGCCGTGTACCAGTAGCGCAGCGTCAGCTCTTTGAAGAGGATGATCGAGGTGCCCGTGTTCTTGGCCTCGACGGCGAAGTTGCGCGAGTCCGTGCCGTTGCCGAGGCACGTGTAGACGACGTCGACCTTGCAGCCCGGGCACGTCGCGGCGGCGGTGCCGGCGGCGCCCGTCGCACCGGCGGCGCCCGTCGTGCCGGCCGCGCCGGTGTTGCCCGCGACACCGGTCGTGCTTGCCGCGCCCGTCGTTCCGGCGCCGCCCGTCGTTCCGGCGCTGCCCGCGGCGCCCGAACCCGCCGAGCCGAAGGTGCCCGCGATGCCGGTCGTGCCGTTGTTGCCCGCGGCGCCGGTCGTGCCCGCGGCGCCCGTCGTGGCGGGCAGGGTCGGCCCTCCGTCGGAGTGCGCGTGGCGAAGGTACTGGTCCGGATCTCCGCACCCCAGCAGGAGCGCGGCGCTCGCCACGGCCGCGATGGAGATCAGCTTCGTCCGCAGGGCTCCCACGCCCGTGAGTGTCCGCGGTCCGGCGGATCCGTGTTGCCGACCGGCCGACCCTCGGGCCCTGGGCCGGGAAGGGGGCGTGCCTCGGCTCCTAGGTCGCGTGCGTCAGGACGACGTAGCAGATCGAAATGAGCACGCCCACGACGAGGAACCCGCTGACGACCAGCGCGCGCTGGCGGTTGCGGTACTTCCGGAGCTTCACGCGGGTCCGCATCTCCGGCCCCCGGGCGCGGCGGCGCGCGCGCGCATCACGGTAGTACGCCATCCAGCGATCGGACGTGGGGTCTTCCCCGTGGACTTCGCCGTGAATGCTCATGCCGACCAACCCGCGCGGCAGAGTCTACACGAAAGTCCGCGCCGATCATCAACCGTCCCCGTCAACTGTCTGCGTCGGGGGCCTTCTGCGCGCCGTCTTCTTCCGGCGGCAGGGGCACGCCCCTGACGCGGCGAATCCGGCGATCTCTGACGTCGAGCACGGTGAGGCGGTGCCCGGCGGCCGTGATGACGTCGCCGGGCACGGCGCGCTCGGAGAGCTGCGTCACGATGAAGCCGCCCAGCGTCTCGACTTCGGGCGGCAGCGCCGGGAACTGCAGTCCCAGCTCGCGCGTCGCCACGTCGAGCGTGAGGCGGCCGTCCGCCTCGAAGCTGCCGTCGGGGTTGCGCGCGATGGGCGGGATCTCCTCGAGATCCTGCTCGTCTTGGATCTCGCCCAGCACCTCCTCGACGAGGTCCTCCAGCGTGACGATCCCCGTGAACGCGTGTCCGGGGCCGAGGATGATGGCGAGGTGCACGCGGCGGCGCTGGAACTCACGGCGCAGCCACTCGAGGCGCGTGTCCTCCGACGCGTAAATCGGCTCGCGCACGAGCTCGCGCATCCGCATCGGGTGGGTGCCCGAGGCCAGCGCCGCGACGACGTCCTTCATGTGCACGTACCCGACGACGCGATCGGTGACCGGCTCGCACAGGGGGTAGCGCGTGTACTGGTTCGCGACGGCGACGCGGAGGTTGTCCTCGAACGGGCGGCCGGCCTCCAACGTCACGACGTCGCGGCGCAGCGTCATCACGTGGCGCGCCACGCGGTGCGTGTAGTCGAACACGCGATCGATGAGGCGTCGCGCGCCGGGGTCCAGCTTCACGTGCTGCACGACGACGCGGAGCTCCTCGGGCGAGTGCAGCATCTCCGCCTCGGACGCGGGCGGCAGGCGCAGGATGCGCAGCACCAGGAACGCCGCGCCCTTCAACGTCCAGATGAGCGGGAAGGCGATGATGTAGAAGGCGCGGAAGGGCACGGCCGCCCACATGGCGATGGGCTCGGTGAGCTGCAGCGCCATCGCCTTGGGCGCGAGCTCGCCGATGACGGTGTGCAGGAACGTGATGACGCCGAGGCTGACGGCGACCGAGACGGTGTGCACCGTGCGCTCGTGGCCGATGCCGGCCCGCTCGAGCACGGGGCGGATCATCTTCGCGAACGCGGGCTCGCCCAGCCAGCCGAGCGACAGCGACGAGATGGTGATGCCGAGCTGGCTGGCCGATAGATACGCCGGCAGCTGCTTCGTGATGGTCTGCAGGAGGCGCGCGCGGCGGCTGCCCTGCTTGGCGAGCTGCTGCAGGCGCGTGGGCCGGATCTTCACGAACGCGAACTCGGCCGCGACGAAGAAGGCGTTGGCGAGGACGATGACCATCGTCAGCAGCAACGCGAGGGACGGGCTCATGGGGCGCCCAGAATCGCACAGGGCGGCGCGTCGCGCACGGTGCGGCGCCGAGCCCGTCGCCGCCGCGACTCAACACGAGCCCGGGCTGTGGTAAACCCGGCGCTTCGATTCAACAATCCCGGGAGGCGTAGTAATGTCCCGCAGCATGTCGCGTAGCCTACGGACGGTCGGTTTTCTCGGCGCTTTTCTAGCCGCTCTCGTCGTTCTGCCGGCCGGTCGGGCCTTCGCCGAGGAGAATGCGTCGCCCGCTTGCGGCACCGAGAACCTCCTCGCGGGGAAGATGCCGTGGGCGTGGCAGGACATCGCGCGGAACCTGCGCCTCGTCACCGACGGGCAGGCGGCGCCCGAAGGCGCCCAGTGGGACGCCCCGCCCGCCGTGACCTTCGAGACCGGCGCGGGCTCGCTGACCTACGACCTCGGCCGACCGATGCCCGTGTCGGCGTTCGCCGTGCAAGCCGACGCCAACGACACGTACAAGCTCTGGGGCTCACTCGACGGCAGCGCCGGCAGCTTCAAGCTGCTCGGTGAGGTCGACAACGTCGTGGGCTCGATGGGCCACGGCCTGCGCACGCGGACCGTGACGATCGCGCCGACGACCGCGCGGTTCATCCGCATCGGCGAGCCCCTCGGCGACAACTTCTTCTCACTCTCCGAATTCGAGGTGTTCTGCCAGCCGCCCTCGCCGTTCCCCCCGCACCTCAAGATCGTCGACGCGCCACCGGCGAAGGTCGTGCAGCCGTCGTTCTGGAGCTTCTACTGGTGGGACAACGACGCGAGCTCGCGCTTCGAGATGGCGCTCGCGGTCGGGGCGCTCGCGCTCCTCGGGTGGGGCCTTTGGCTCGCCAAGAAGGGCATGGCCAATCGCTTCTCGAAGCTTCGCGATCGACTGCTGATGCTCGTGGGCGTGCTGTCGTTCTGCGCCTACTGGAACTTCGGCTCGTTCCACTTCGGCAACTACTTCCACGTCTGGGACACGTTCCACTATTACGTCGGATCGAAGTACTTCAAGGAGATGTCGTACGACCGCCTCTACGAGTGCGTCGCGGTCGCCGACTCCGAGGACCCGTCGCTGCGCCGTCGCGTCGAGCTGCGCAAGATCATGAATCTGCGCACGAACATGATGGAGTCGACGGCGAACATCCTCGCGCACCCCGAGGAGTGCAAAGAGCACTTCACCCCGGAGCGCTGGGAGTCGTTCAAGAAGGACATCGCGTACTTCCGCGCGCTGCACGGCACGAAGCGCTGGGAGGACGCCCAGACTGACCACGGCTACAACGCGACGCCCGTGTGGAACATCATGGGCTCGTTCCTGGCGAATTTGGGCCCCGCGTCCGACTCGCTGGTGCGCGACGTCCTCATCAAGATCGATCCGTTCTTCATCATCGGCATGTGCCTGATGACGTGGTGGGCGTTCGGGTGGCGCGTGCTCTCCGTCGCCCTGTGCGTGTTCGCGACGAGCTTCCCCAACCGCTTCTACTGGACGGGGGGCGCCTTCTTGCGCTGGGACTGGCTGTTCTACTTCGTGGGCGGCGTGTGCTTCGTGAAGAAGGAGAAGCCGTTCCTGGGCGGCGTCTTCCTCGGGTATTCGGCGCTCCTGCGCGTGTTCCCGGCGTTCTGTCTCGTGGGGCCTGCGCTCGTGATCGCCCAGCAGGCCCTCGGCGAGCGCTCGCCCGACCGCCCCTGGTGGAAGCCGGCGCCGTTCGCGAACGTGCGCGAGCTCTACCTGCGCGTCGATCGCCGCTACGTGCGCTTCTTCGCGGGCCTCGCGCTGATCTCGGCGCTGCTCGTGCCGGTGAGCCTGGCGATGAGCAACGGCATCTCAAGCTACCGCGACTTCTACAAGAACTCGCAGAAGCACAACAAGACGCCGCTCACGAACTACATGGGCCTGAAGACGGTCATGATCTACCGGCCGTCCGAGGCGGGGCGCGTCCTCAAGAACGACAAGCTCGAGGATCCGTGGGGCCACTGGAAGCAGGTGAAGCTCAAGACGGGCGAGCGCACGAAGGTGCCGCTGCTGGCCGCGCAGATCGCCTTCGTCGTGCTGCTGTGGCGCGCCCTGCGCGGCGTCGAGCCGTGGGTCGCCCTCAGCATGGGCACGACCATGATGGCGATCATGTTCGAGCTGACTTGTTACTACTACTCGTTCATGTTCGTCGTCGCGTTCCTCTACGAGAAGCGCAAGGACGTGGGCGCGCTGCTGCTCGCGGCCACGGCGATGACTGGCTTCCTCGACTGGGCGCCCACGAAGTACCTCCCGAACGGCCTGCCGTGGGATCGCATCAAGATGTCGCAGTGGCTCGACGAGCAGTACACGTGGATGTCGCTGGCGATCATCATCGCGTTCGTTTGGGCGCTGTACCAGTTCGCCTATCCGCCGGAGGCGCAGGCCAAACTGGCCGTGGCGGGCGGCCCAGCGGACGCGGCCCCCGAGGCGTCGGCCGACGGCGAAGACGCTGGCGACGAGGACGCAGCGGGCAAGAAGGGCGCGCGCCGCGCGAAGCGCAACGGCGTCCGCCCGTCGGGCGGCAAGCGCCCGGGCGGCGCATCGAAGTAGGCGCCTCGAACGACAAGAGGCCGCCGGCTCTCGCCGTGCGGCCTCTCGCGTTGTTCGGTAAACGGAGGGCTGTCGTTCAGCGACGTCCCTTTTTCTTGGCGGGCTTCTTGGCGGCCTTCTTCGCCGCCTTGGCGGGCTTCTTGGCGGCCTTCTTCGCCGGACGCTTCGCGGCTTTCGTCGCTTTGGCGGCCGACTTCTTGCGCTTCTGGCCGCCGACGGCTCGCTTGGCGCGCGAGATGTCGCCGTCGCGATCGACGAAGTAGATGTAGTCCGTGTCCATCTCCACGCCGCCGTCCGCGACCTTCTCGGGACGACCCTTCGGCACACCCGGCTGCTTACGCTGAACCTTCCAGACACCGCCGTCCTTCACGAAGTACATGAAGTCCTTCTCGCGGTTCACGCCCAACTTTGCGACTTTCTCGGCCATCCGAAGCCCTCCGTCAGAAAGTTTGCGAAACCCCGGCATGGTCGCGGGGGAGGGGGACCCTGTCAAGGGAAATCCCGTCGCGTCTCCGACGGAGATCAGGCGTTTTTCGCGGTGTTTCTCGCAGATTTCGCGCGAGCGTAGACGCGCGCTGGCGGGCGCCTCGCGAGGTACACGTGCTGCTCGGTGCCGCCTGGCGACGTCCCCGCCTCGAGCGGCGAGCCGCGAAAATCCCCCCAGGTCTGCAGCAGCTCCAGCCCCGCGCGCTTCAAGATGGCTTTCACCGAAGCGGGATCGAGCTGGCGGTGGCAGAGGCGGACGTGGCGCTCGGCGCCGGCGCGGCGGCCGCGCGCGTCGACGGGCTGATAGTGAAACGTCGTCAGCAGCGTGCGCCGGCGCGCGTCGAACGCATAGGTGACGGTGTAGATCTCGCGCCGCCCGCTCGTCGGGTGGCGGAAGGCCGTGCGGTGCCAGCGCCGCTCGGCGCCCGCGGCGCGCACGCGCGAGAGGAAGATCGGATCGGGCACGAACACGTCGAAGGCCAGCCAGCCTCCCGGGATCAGCGCGGCGCGCGCGCGTCGCAGGAGCTCGACGAGATCGGCGTCGCTGACGAGGTGCTGGATGCCGTGGAACGCGACGATCGCGAAGGCGAAGCGGGGCTTGGGCGCCGTGGGCAGGCGGCGCAGGTCGCCGCGCATCAGCAGCGCGCGCCTGCGCGCGGCGGCCGGCAGCCTCGCGAGGCGCTCGGCCGCGCGCGCGAGCATCTCGCCTGCATGGTCGACGCCGACGACGGCGTGACCGTCGCGCAGCAGCGGCGCCATGAGCCGCCCCGTCCCGCAGCCGAGGTCGAGGATGGGCCCGCCGCGCTCGTCCGCGAGCATGCGATAGAAGCGGACGTCGTCGCGGCGCCGCCGGTACTCCCAGTCGTAGAGCGCCGCGTCTCGGAACGGCTCGAGCGCGCCCGCCGATTCATCCTCGCGCATGGGTTTCCGTGCCGCTACTCTAGTTCGAGATGACGGACGCCATCGTGCTTCTTTCGGGGGGGATCGACTCGGCGACCGCGCTGGCGATGACGCGCGCCGCGGGACGCCGCTGCCACGCGCTCAGCTTTCGCTACGGCCAGCGCCACGCCGTCGAGCTCGAGGCCGCCGCGCGCGTCGCGCGCGCCCTCGGCGCCGACGCGCACAAGATCATCGACCTCGACTTGCGCGCCGTGGGCGGCTCGGCCTTGACTGACGACATCGCCGTGCCGAAGGATCGCAGCGAGGCGGAGATCGGCGGCGGCATCCCCGTGACCTATGTCCCCGCGCGCAACACGATCTTCGTCGCGTATGCGATCGCGGTGGCCGAGGTCACCGGCGCGAGCGAGATCGTCGTCGGCGTGAACGTGCTCGATTCATCGGGGTACCCCGATTGCCGTCCCGAGTGGCTGTCCGCGATGCAGGAGGTGGCGCGCCTCGGGACCAAGGCGGGCGTCGAGCGGCGCGCGTTCACGATGCGCGCCCCTCTCATCCGCATGTCCAAGGCGGAGATCATCCGCGCGGGCGTCGCGCTCGGCGTCGACTACTCGCTGACGCACTCGTGCTACGACCCCGCGCCGGACGGCGCCGCCTGCGGCGGCTGCGATTCGTGCCAGCTGCGCCGCCGCGGCTTCGAGGCCGCGGACGTCGCAGATCCGACCCGCTACGCCCGCTGACCGCTACTCGACGCGGCTGGACCAGGGGCCGCCGAACGAGCCGCTGCCCAGGAAGGCGGGGCGGGACGAGCTCGCGAGCAGGCTGCGGGTCGCGGCGAGGAGGCCGTCCAGATCGACGGGCACGGCCTCGCGCGGACCGAGGTGCGTTCGGCCGTTCTGGGGGGCGGGCGCCGCGTGGACCGCTCCGCCTCCTTCGCGTGCGCCCTCGCGGATACGACCGCGACGGCCTCGGCGGCGGCGGCGTCCCCCGTCGGGTTCCAGCGACTCGAGCTCGGGAGGCAGCCCCTCGTCGAAGCCGCCCTCCAGCTCTGCTTGGGCCTCGCCGCCCTCGGGCGCCGCAGCGCCAGCGACCAGAATCGAAGGATCCAGCGCCTCGGCGTCGGCGACGATCTCGGCCAACCGGACGGCGTCATCGTAGAACTCGCGCCCGCGCAGGTTCTGTCGCTGCCGCGGGTTCGCGCCGGGCAGCAGATAGCGAAGCGCGAGCAGGATCTGGCGAGCGAGCTCGCTGTCGCGGCGCGAGGGCTTGAGCCGCTCGAGCGCAGGCGCGATCGACTGCGCGATGAGCTGCCCGATGTCTCGTACGCCGCGCGTGCTGGGATCGAGGGCCTCACGCAGCGGCGGCAGCAGGAGGGCCGCGAGAATCAGCGCGTTGGACGGCGCCGTCGGCTTTCGCTCCGTCGAGCGGTCGAGCGCCGCGAGATAGCCCCAGAAGCGGGCGCGCCGCTTGATGAGGTCCTCGCCGGCGTCCTCGGCGGTGGCGCGCAGCTCGCGCGCGATCTCGGGCGCGAAGATCTCCAGCAGATCGGTCTCGACCAGGAGCTCCATCGAGCGCTTGGCGGCGCCGGCGCGCAGCAGGCGATAGAACTCCTCCGAGACGCGCGCCTGCGCGCACTTCCGGATCTCGTCGCGGTGCTCCATCATCCGCCGGTACGTCTCGGGCTCGATCGTCAGCTCGCAGCGCGCGGCGAACTTCACCGCGCGCAGGATGCGGATCGGATCCTCGCGGAAGCGGATGTCGGGATCGCCGATCGTACGCACGACGCGCGCTTCGAGATCGACGAGCCCGTTGACGTGATCGATCACCTGGCCCGTCTTCGTGTCGTAGAAGAGGCCGTTGATCGTGAAGTCGCGTCGCCGCGCGTCCTCCTCGGGCGTACCGAAGACGTTGTCGCGGCGGATCAGCAGGTCGCCGCTCTCGTCGCCGCCGGCGTCTTCATCCTCGAGCTCGCGCGGGTTCGCGCGGAACGTCGACGTCTCGATGATCTTCGGACCGTAGAAGATGTGCGCGAGGCGGAAGCGCCGCCCGATGATGCGGCAGTTGTTGAAGAGACGCTTGATCTCGTTCGGCGTCGCGCTGGTGACGACGTCGAAGTCCTTGGGCTTCCGCTTGAGGAGAAGATCGCGAACGCAGCCGCCGACGAGGTAGGCGAGGTGCGCGTTGTCTCGGAGTCTCTGGACGACCTTTGCGGCGTCGGAATCGATCTGATCCGGCGCAATCTGCATGTTGGGCATTCTCTCTGTCATTCGGTGAGGGGAAGGGTGCCGTCCGGATCCTCCTGCGCCTTTACAGACTTCGTCGAAGGCCTCGTCGAGGGCTTCGTCGGGACGGCAGAATTTGCTGAATTCGATTGGTTCGTCTCGCGGGGAGGCAGAGCCGCCTTTGCGCCGGGGGAAGCAGCAGCCGCGGGTGCGGACGCCGCTTCGTGATGCCGGGACTTGGAGCGGGGCGGCTTCGCTTCTTCGAGCTTGGGGGCCGCCGCGGGAGGTGTCGTCGTCGTCGTCGCTGCGGCTGCCGGCGCTGCGGCTGCCGTCGCTGCGGCTGCCGGCGCTGCGGCTGCGACGGTGGGCGCGCCCGGGGCCGGCGCGCTCGCGGGCTCCGATGGAGCGGCCGGCGCGGGAGGAGGCGCCGCCGCGTTTTCCAGCGAGGCGGGCTGGATGGGCGGCACGGGATGCTCGATGACCGCCGAGTCGGCCTTTCCGCCGCGCACCCAGGCGATGGCCGCCACGACGAAGATCGACGTCACGGCCAGGAAGATCGCGCCGCGCGCCACCATCTTGCTGCGCGGGTTCTCGAGCGCGGGCTCCTCGTTGATGGGCGTGGTGTCGAAGCTGCGCGCGTCGCCGCGAAAGGCGGCCGGCGCCGGCTTGTCGTCCTCGGGCGGCGGGATGAGCAGCGTGGTCCTCGGCGACGGGACGCGCGCGATCTCGCGAACCTCGGCGGTGCGCTTCGGCTCTTCGGGCGATGGGACATCCGGCAGGTGGAGCATGTGCCCCAGCAGCGTCCCCTTCATGCGATCGTCGACCGAAACGGGCTTCGACACCTCGATCAAGACGTCCGGACTGATGGCATGGCCGTGGGCCGTCCCACGGGAGCGCGCGAGCTCGGCGGCGGCCGCGAGGGCAGCGGTCGCGGGCGTCACCGCCGACGGCTCGACGACCGCCGGCAGCTCCTTCACCGTGGGCATCGAGCTGGGGATCGCGCCCAGCGGCTCATCGAGCGAGCGCAGCTTCTTGAGGCCCTCCGCGACTTTGTCTTCGTCCACCGATGGTTCGGGCGCGAGGATGGGCAGCGGAGCGCCGATGATCGTCGACAGCGGCACGCGGTCGCCGCTCTTCGTGAGCGGCCCGAACGAAAGCGGCATGCGATCCGTCGCGCGGGCCGGCGCTCTGTCCTTCGCGGCCTCGTTCGCCTTGCCTTGGGCCGGCTGGGTGATCGCGGGCGTCACGCCGGGAGGCGCTTCGGGCGCGCGGGGCTCGTCGTCCGGCAGCTCGAGCTTACCGGTCTCCTCCTCCCCGATACCTGTGAGGGTTTTCCCAGCCATTGTGGCGACTTATCGGGATTTTAGTCCAAGAACCCCGAAAAGACCCAGCTATACTACATGCCACCCGCCCGGAACACCTGGCGGCCGATGACGAGATTTCCGGGCGTCGTCTTGGGACCAAGATGCGCGTCTGTTTCGTCGTCAACAACGTCAAGACCCAGAAGGCCACCTACACGACGCTGTGCCTGGCTTTTGCGGGGCACAGGCGCGGTCACGACATCGCCTTCGTCTCGGTGGACGCCTTCTCCCAGGGGGAGGGGTCCGAGATCATCGCCGACGTCGTGCGGCCCAAGCCGGGGCGCTTCCGGGACGCCGCGTCGTACGCGAGGGCGCTGACGTCGCCGGCGGCGCTGCGGGAAGAGGCGCGCCTCGCCGACTTCGACGTCGTCTTCCTGCGCAACAACCCCAACGCGGGCGCCAGCGACGGCGACACCTTCAACCCGGCGCTCGACTTCGGGCGCCGGCTGAAGTCGCAGGGCGTCCTCGTCGTGAACGATCCCGACGGGCTGTCGCGCGCCGGCTCGAAGATGTACCTGGCCGGTTTCCCGCACGAGCTGCGCCCGCGGACGCTCATCACGCGCTCGATCGAGCGCGTGCGCGGGTTCCTCCGGGAGCTCGACGGCCCGGCCATCATCAAGCCGCTGGCCGGCTTCGGCGGGCAGAACGTCTTCTACGTCGCGCGCGGCCAGACGGCGAACTTGCCGCAGATGATCTCGACGGTGCGGCGCGACGGCTACGTCATCGTCCAGGAGTTCCTGCCGGCGGTCTCGAAGGGCGACAAGCGCGTGCTGCTCCTGGGGGGCGCTCCCTTGCGCATCGGCGACACCGTCGCGGCCTACCGGCGCATGCGCCCGCGCGACGACATTCGCAACAACATGCACGTCGGCGGCTCGCGCCGGCGCGCCGAGTTCTCCGAGGCCGAGCAGCGCATCTGCGAGCTCCTGCGCCCGCGCCTGACCACCGACGGCCTCTATCTCGTCGGCGTCGACCTCGTGGGCGACAAGATCCTCGAGATCAACGTCTTCGCCCCCGGCGGCATCCACAACATCAACGAGCTCTACGATGTCGACGTCGGCACCGCGATCATCCGAGACCTGGAACGCAAGGTCGAGCTCCGCGCCGTCTACAGGGATGCCATCCCCTCCCACGTCTTCATGAGGACATAACCCAGCGCTCGCTCTTGAATGTGAGCGAGCGCAGCGTGGCTCCGCCACGCCGAGCGAGGGGGCCCGGGGGACCCGAGCGGCAGCGAGCTGTCCCCCGTCAGATCAACTCAAGTCTGGAGGTGGAGGGGCAGGCCCTTCTCGATCGACTCGACGGCGCCGTCGGAGACGAGGTGCCAGATGTGCCGCAGCTGCGCCTCGATGACGGTCCCCTCGTCCTCGTCGTCGAGATCCTCGTCGTCCTCTTCCTCTTCTTCGTCCTCGTCCTCGTCCTCGGCGTCGACGTCCAGCTCCTCGCGCATCTCCTCGAGCACGTCGAGCAGCGCCTGCGTCGAGGCCACGCGGTAGTCGCCCACCGTGACGCGCCCTTCGAACTCGATCGGCAAATAGATCTCCGCGCCCAGGTCGTGCGCGTCCAGGCGGTCGAGGAACTCCGTGAGCGCCTCTTCGGACAGGCGTGCCGCGATCGTGTGCGAGACGTTCTCGTCCGCCTTCCCGAGGGCGGGCGCGCCGGCCTCTTCCAGGAGCTTCGACAAGGTCTTCATCTCCTCGTCGTCGAGGCGGTGCGAAAGCGGAGCGAGCTCGATCTCGGCCATGGCCCCTTACGGTGCCGTACCGGACCATCGCCGTCAATGCGCCGAGACTGGTAAAGTGCGGCCCCGATGAACGACTCCATGGCGCAGCGTTTCGCTGCCGCGCGCGAAAAAGCTGCCGCCGCCGTCCGGAGCGGCGGCAACGGCATCGAAGTGTCCCGGGACCTGTCGCGCGACGTCGACGTGCTCGTGTCCGAGGCCGCCGGGCCCGAGCTGGCGAAGTGTCCGACGCCGGTCGCCATCCTGGCGACGGGTGGGTTCGGGCGCTCGGAGCTCGCTCCCTATTCGGATCTCGACCTGCTCGTGCTGTGCGCCGAGCGGCCCGGCGCCGACGTGCAGAAGCTGTCCGAGGCGATCCTCTACCCGCTGTGGGACGCCAAGGTCGACGCGGGGCACGCCGTACGTTCGTTCGAGCAGGCGCTCTCGCTGCCCGCCACCGATCTGGCCGCGGCGACGGCGCTCCTCGACGCGCGTTTCCTCGTGGGTGACGAGGCGCTGGCCAAGCGCTTCCTCGACGCGTTCCGCGCGAAGATCGCCGAGACGGCGGCCGAGGACTTCGTGGCGCGCCTGCGCGCCGAGCAGCGCGCGCGTCACAGCCGCTTCGGCGACACCATTTTCCTGCTCGAGCCCGACCTCAAGAACGGGCCGGGCGGAATGCGCGATCTGTGCGTGGGGCGCTGGGCCGCGCAGGCGCGCTTCGGCACGGCCGACCCGCGCGAGCTGCAGGCGAAGGGCGTCATGACGGGGCGCCTCGCGACGGCGTTCCTCGCGGCGACCGAGTGGCTGCTGCGCGTGCGCATCGCGATGCACGCGGCGGCCGGGCGCCGGCAGGACCACCTGCGCTTCCCGATCCAGGAGGCGGTCGCGCCCGTGCTGTGCCCCGACGCGCAGGACCTGGGCGGCGTCATCCGCCCGGCCGTGCACCCGGCCGTCGAGGCGCTGATGCACCAGTACCACGCCCACGCCAAGCTCATCCGCAACGAGACGGAGCGGCTCCTGCAGCGCGCGACGGCGCGCGACGACAAACGCCACAAGACCGGGCCGATCTTCATCCGGCCGGGCGCGGGCGCCGACCGGCACTTCGTCGTTCGCGAGGGGCTCTTGGAGGTGGTCGACGAGAAGGTGTTCGAGCGGCAGCCGTCGGAGATGATCCGCGCGTTCTCGCTCAGCATCGATCTCAACCTGGGCTTGTCGCTGCGCACGCGCGAGCTCATCGGCGAGCACGCGGCGTCCCACGCCGAGGCCCTGCGCGATGACGTCGACTCGGGGTCACGGTTCGTCGAGTTGCTCTGCGATCAGCGCGACACGGCCAACCCTTCGCGCCTCGAGCAGATGCAGGACCTCGGCGTGCTGGCGGCGCTGATGCCCGAGTGGGAGCCGTCGACGGGCCGCGTGCAGCACGACATCTATCACGTGTACACCGTCGACCAGCACGCGCTCTACGCCGTGGGCCGCCTGCACGCGCTCGAGCGGGGCGATCACGCCGACAACTACCCCGTGCCCACCGAGGCGATCCACGAGGTGAAGCACCGCACGGCGCTGACGCTGGGGACGCTGCTCCATGACGTGGGCAAGCCCTATGGCAGCCCGCACAGCGAGATCGGCGCCGGCTTGGCCGTGACGATCTGCCGTCGCATGGGGCGCCCCGAAGAGGAGATCCGGCTCATTGAATTTCTCGTCCGCCAGCACTTGGTCATGGGCCAGATGTCGCAGCGACGCGATCTCGACGACCTCGGCATGATCGCGGACTTCGCGACGCTGTGTAAGGACGAGGAGAGCCTGCGGCAGCTCTACCTGCTGACGTTCTGCGATCTCTCGTCCGTGTCGCCCGACGCGCTCACGAGCTGGAAGGAGACGCTGCTGCGCGAGCTGTACTCGCGCACGCTGGTGTACATGCACCGCGGACCCGACCTCCTCGGCGCGGAGCGCGCCGAGATCGTCAAGCGCCGCCAGCAGCGCGCCGCGCGCATGCTGGGCGAGGAGCGGCAAGGGGAGGGCAGCGCCGAGCTGGGCGCGCTCTACGAGGGCTTCCCGGATCGCTACTTCGCCGAGAACACGGCCAAGCGCATCGCCGCGCACATGGAGCTTTTGCGCGCACGCCGCGAGCGGCTGCAGAGCTCGGTGATCGAGGTCGTGCACCACAAGCGGCTCGGCGTCACGGAGATGGTGCTCGCCGCGCGCGACACGCCCGGCCTGTTGGCCGACGTCGCGGGCGTCCTCTACGCGAACCGCATCGAGGTCGTCGACGCCGCGATCTACTCGCGCGCGCCGTCCGATCCCAAGGACCCGGCCGAGGCGCTCGACGTTTTCCGCGTGCGCGACGGCATGGCACAAGCGGTCCTCGACGAGGCGAAGTGGCGCAAGGTGCGCCAGGATCTCGAGGGCGTGCTGTCGGGCAAGGTCAAGCTGACGGACCTCGTCGCGTCGCGCCCGAAGAGCGACTCGGTCGTCGCCTGGAAGACACCTGCCGTGCCGTCCGAGCTGAAGATCGACAACGGCGTGTCGCGCGACTTCACCGTCGCCGAGATCATCACCGAGGACCGGCCGGGCGTGCTGTACGCCATCACGCGCACCCTGGCCGCCGAGGGTCTCGACATCCACCGCTCGAAGATCGCGACCGAGGCCAACCGCGTGATCGACGTCTTCTACGTGCGCGACAAGGCCACGGGCGCGAAGATCGTCGACAGCGAGCGCCTCGACGCCCTGCGCACGGCGCTCCTCGGTTCGCTGCCGCAGTCGTGAGGCAGTGTCCGGGGTGAATGTCCCCCGTAGGTGCACATCGCCCGCGGCATGTGCACTAGAATCGTCGCCATGCTCGCTTCCCTCGCGCTGGCTCGCTTCGCGGTTTGTGGTCTCGCGCTGGCCCTCGCGGGGCCGCCTAGCCCCGCGCCCGCCGGGGACGCCCCGCTCCTCGAGAAGGGGGAGCGGCTCTTCCGGCAAGGCGATACGGCGGGCGCGATCGCGGCGTTCGAGGCCGCCGCCAAGGTGGACCCGAAGGACGCGCGCCCGCACTACCTGCGCGGCGTCGCGCTCGAGAAGAAGGGCGACGCGGGCGCGGCCGCCGAGGCGTACCGGCAGGCCATCGCGCGCAAGGCGGATTTCCCCGAGCCGCACAACAACCTGGGCGCGTTGCTGCTTGCCCAGGGCGACGCCGCGCACGCCGCCGCCGAGCTCGAGGCCGCCGTGCGCGTGCGCCCGGACTACGCCGAGGCGCAGTACAACCTGGGCGTCGCGCGCGA
>DASZUD010000145.1:0-22708 GCA_035548155.1 Polyangia bacterium | reverse complement strand
ACGACGGGCGCGGCCGGGACGACGGGCGCGGCCGGGACGACGGGCGCGGCCGGGACGACGGGCGCGGCCGGGACGACGGGCGCGGCCGGGACGACGGGCGCCGCTGGTACGACGGGCGCTGCCGGTACGACGGGCACGGACGGGGGCGCCGGTGACGACGGCGGCTCGGACGCGCCGGTGACGCCGTCCTGCTACGCCGTGACGTTCACGCGGCCCGTGGACCAGGCTCAGCTCTCGGCCGCGGACGATAAGAACGGCGACCAGTGCGGCGACGGCTTCCAGTACGACGTCACCATCACGACCTCGGCGCCCAACGGCACCAGCGTGCTGCTCTTCGGCGACGCGACGATGCTGGCGACCGCGACGGCGTCGGGCGGCAGCGTGACGTTCCCGAACGTTCAGTTGGCGTCGGGCAGCACGGTACTCTCGATCCAGTTCCCATCGACGACTCCTTGCACGGACGCGTCGACGAAGGCCAAGGTCACGGTCGACTGCTCCGTGCCGACGTGCACGGTCTCGAAGCCGATCGTCAGCGCGACCCACCCGGTGCTCAACGGCGTGCCCTCCGGGTTGGGTGGCGATCGCTCGAGCTCGAGCGGATCGCCCTACGAGGTCGCCTTCGAGGTGACGACCAACATCGCCGACAATCAGACCGTCGCGCTCGACGTGACGGGCATCACGCCCGCGTCGGCGACCACGACGGTGACGGCGCACGCCTCGGGCGGCAAGGCCGCCTTCGCGGGCGTCCCTCTGCCCAACGACGGCACCTATGAGGTGCAAGCGCGCTGCATCGACGGCCACGGCGTCGTGGGCCTCTCGGCCAAGGGCACCTACCCGGTCGACACCGTCGCTCCCGATCTGACGGTCTCGAAGCCCGCGTCGGGTGACTTCATCGGACCGAGCGGACTCACCAACGGCTCCTTCTCCGTGTGCGGCATGACGACGTCCACCGATGCCGCCGGGCTGGAGGCAGCGCTGGGCGCCGGCCAGTCGAACTACTGCGTGACGACGACGGGCTCGCCGATCTGCAAGCCCGTCACGGCCGTGGGTGTCGACACCTGCGTCGACGTCGCCTGCCCGGGCGACGCGCCCTTCAACATCACGGTGACGCTCACGGATCGCGCCGGCAACCCGCACGCCACGGTGCTGTCGAACATCACGTGCTCGTCGTCGACGCCGACGGTTCAAATCGTGACGCCCGTCACTGACGCGCCGACGTTCACGGATCCCTCTCGTCACTTGCTCTCGGCCAGCGCCGCTCAGGCGTTCGTAGATAAGAACGGCGCGGTCGCCGGCGCTCAGACGGACGTGGTCGCGTGCACGAGCCGCGCGGGCACCGCGACGCTCTTCGCGGGCCATACGGGCGATCCCTCACTCACCCAGATCGCAGCCGCGGTGACGACGTCGACGGCCACGGTGACCGACGGCTGCCCGAACGGCCTCGGTTTCGTCGCGCGGTTCTCCAGCGTGACGTTGCCCGAGAGCGTCGAGACGGCGACCGGCGCTCTCGCGACCGCGACCGAGCTGCGGGTCGACGTGACCGACACGTCGTCGTCGACGGGCCAGAGCGCGCCGCTCGACCTGTGGGTCGACTCGGTTGCGCCCACGATCGCGCTCGCCACGCCGGCCAACCTGTGCGGCAGCTTCCACCAGGCGTTCGCGACGTACGACACCAGCCTGATCTTCACGACCGACACCCCGAACGTCACGGCGACGATCACGAACGGCAGCGCCACCGACACGCTGACCTCTCCGACGTTCTCGTCGGGGACGGCGACGTTCAGCACGGTGTCGTTCGCCATAGGCCAGAACAATCTCGCCGCGATCGCGAAGGATCCGGCCGGCAATTCGACGGCGATGCAGCCGTCCACCTGCGCAGTGACGGTCGGCATGGCGCCCGTGGTTCTCTTCACGTCGCCTCTGTCGACGAACAAGCTGTGCCCGAGCTCCCCGACCAACCCGGCCAACTGCATCGACGATCTCGATCCGGTCACGAACGGTTGGCAGGGCGCGATCACGGTGCAGGCGCTCGTCAACGGTTTGCCGCTCTCGACGGGCAACATCACGTTCTCGGTGGGCAACATCGTGCTCGGCTCAGCGCCGCTCGACGCCACGGGCCACGCGACGCTGTCGAACGTCACGCTGTCGGACGGTTCGGTCACGATCACGGCGCAGACCGACAACATCCCGGGCAACGGCGTCGGAGTGGGTCAGCTCACGATCGTCGTCGACCTCGGTCCGCCCGACGCGCCGACGAACCTCACGGTGTCCGAGAACGATCGCCGCGAGACCTCGTTCCAACTGACCTGGAAAGCTCCGGCCGACTTCGGCGGTGGCTCGGTGGCCGGCTACGAGGTGCGGTACTCGCGCGGCCCGATCAACACTCAAGCTGACTTCGACGCCGCGTCCAAAGTCATCTACACGGGCTCGCCGCTGGCGCCGAACTCCCCGACGGACGACGGGATCGTCGTGGGACACCCCACAGCGAGCAACCCGACGAACACCGCCCTCAATATCGAGACGGACTATTACTTCGCGGTCCAGGCCGTCGACGCTGCGGGCAACAAGAGCGCGATCACCCATACGACCGTCCCCTTCGCGTCCCATTTCCTGACGACGACGTTGTCCGGCTTGGCGACGACGGACCACATCGGCTTCGACGTGAGCGGCTCGGGCGACCTCGGGCAAGCGTTGGGCCGGGGCTTCGAGCCCGACGGCTACTCGGACTTAATCGTGGGCTCGGCCGTCAGCAACCGTGTGTACCTGTACTTCGGCACGGCCTTGGGCTATCCGTCGACGCCGTCGGTGACGATCACGGGCACCACGACCAATTTCGGCTTGGGCGCCACCAACCTCGGGGACATCGACGGTGACGGCAAGGCCGACATCGGGATCTTCTCCCCGGCAGATGGTGTCGCGCCAGACGCGGGCGGTAAGATTTATATCTTCAGTCGAAAGGACCCCTCGTGGAGCTCGGATGGGACTTGGCCGGCCACGCTGATCGACACGCAAGCGAACTACATCATTTCATTGCCCACCGCCCTCAAGAACACAGCGCCTGCGCGCCCGCTGGCACGGGTCGGAAACTTCGACGGTCAGGGCCCCGACGACTTTGCGTTCTCGTCAATCACCACCGGCGGCGGTCAGGTCTTCATCATCAAGGGGAGCTCGACCTTCTCGTCGTTCAGCCTCTCGGACACGAGCCGATTCATCGAGATCGACGGGACAGGCCCGTCGGGCGACTTCTTCGGATCGAACGTGCTCGGCATCGGTCCGTTCTACTCAGCCTCGGCCGCAACTTCGATCGTCGTCTCGGCGACGACCTCGAGCTCAATCTTCGCGTACGGAGGCCAAGCCACGGCCCCGTCGGCGCCCGATGACAAGATCGTGGGAACGGCAGGGAAGAAGTATGGTGCGACGCTGGGCTATCTCGGTTGGACCTGGGCTGGCTCGCCCCTCATCCCCCAGTTGCCTGTGGTCATCAGCGTCGGAGCGACCACAGGACAGTTCGTCGACGTCTTCGTGGGAACGGCGACGGACGGTCCCTTGCTCGGTCCTGTTGGAGGCACTCCCGCTCCCACGGTGCACCTCACCGACTCGACGGCCGGCAACAGCTTCGGCGTGCTGAACTTCGGCGGTGGCGTCAAGGGGACGAAGGAGACCTACTCGTTCGTTGGCAATGACGCCATCGGCGATCTTGTCATCGCGGGGCAGTCGGCGACGAATAACCCGGTCTACATCATCAATGGCGCGTCGCTCACGACGATGGGCGCGAACGTCGACGTATCGGTCGCCGCTCCGACGACCGACCCGAGGCCGCCCGTCGTTAGGATCGTCAACGTCGGCGGCGTCGGGGGGATTCCGGCGATGGGATGGGGAGGATATACGACCGGCACCGTGATTCCCGACTCGAACGGTGATCACGTTCCTGACTTCGCCGTTGGCGAGCTCGCGACTTCGAAGGCCGGCCGCGTCGTTGTCTTCTACTAATGGAACGGCTTAACGAATCCGCGATGCGCCATCTCGGCTCGGAGAGAGTCGACTGTTCGCCTTCAGGCTAGAGGCCTCGTTCTCGGGTCCCGCTCCGACGGGGCGTGACTCGGCCCAGGAGGTCCTCGGCGTATGGAATATCGATCCGCCTGGCGGTATCGCCGTTGCCGATAGTTCGGTCGCCGTAGCGGGGATCGCGCGCTGGCCCGTGGTTGCGCGCGATCTTGAGGTCGCCCCGTTCTTGGACCCGGTGCGGAACACCTTGGTCGCCGGCGACGTGCGCTTGTACAACGCCGAGGAGGTCAGGCGCGCCCTCGGTGTTCCCGCGTCGGAGCCACTCTCGGACCTCGCCCTCGCGTACCGCGGGTACCTGCAATGGGGCGAGGACGTCCCGGCACGGCTCGTGGGCGACTTCGCCTTTTCCGTTTGGAACGAAGGGAGCCGGTCTCTCTTCGCGGCTCGCGACCAGTTGGGCGTTCGGCCGCTCTACTACCGCTGGAGCCGCGAACGGGTCTCTTCCGCAAGCGACGTCAGGCAACTCCTGCCGCCGGCAGGCAGCAGGATCGCGCTCGATGAAGACCAGATCCTCGACAGCCTCGCGAAGGGCATTCGACGGCACGGGAAGACTTTCTTTCGCGACATCACACTGCTGCGCCCGGGCCACATCCTCGTAGCCACTTCGCGAGGGATCGCACAGCGGCGGTATTGGTTCCCGCCCGCGATCCGTCAGGACCGCAGCTATCGAGAGACCTGCGAGGAGCTGAAGGCGACATTCAAACGCGCCGTCCGCGATCGGCTCGAGTCGGACCGGCCCATCATCGCGCACTCAAGCGGCGGCTTCGACTCCACGACGATCGTCATGGCCGCCGATGAGATCTATCGCGAAGACTCGGGACGTCCTCCACTTTGGCTCGCATCGGCGCTGGCGCCCGGAGCGCCGTGCGACGATGGCGTTTACATCGAAGCGGTCACGCGTCATGTGCCGTTCGCGGCTCGCACGTGGAGCGCGTTCGAGACGGAGCTGGGCAACATCATCGAACCGACGCTGGCATCCCCTGGGCTACGGGTGGGGCCGGGTGGTGGGCCGCGGAGGGATCTGGAGCTCGCGCGTGAGGTGGGAGCCCGGGTCCTGATTGCGGGCGTCGGCGGCGACGACGTCCGCGCGCCGTCTGGGATCTTCAGGGACATGGCCGCGAATGGCCGATGGCTCGAGCTCATTCGAGACCCGACCTTCCGAGGTTCGCTGCGTCGCACGTGGCGAGGCCTCCCTCGTGCTGCGCTCGGGTTCCTCCCTCCCTCGGTCGTGACTTCCCTGGTCGCGAGACGGCGCACGAAGGTGCTGGGGCCTCCGCCCGCGTGGGCGGGACCCGCTCTGCGGGCCTCGTGGCCTCCGCCTCCGGAGAATCTCGAGCTGATCCGTCGCGCGTGGCCGTCGCATGTCGCGAGCGAGCTCTGGGCCCGCGTGACCCGCCCGCACGTCGCCGGCATCATCCATCACACGTCACTCTATGGAGCTCATGAGGGACTGGAAGTGAGGTTGCCTTACCTCGACGTACGCGTCGTCGAGCTCTTTCTTTCCGTGCCCTGGCACGACCGCATTCCCCACGGGAACCTGCGTCGGCTCGCGCACGACGCGTTGACGGACTATCTGCCGCCCGAGCTGCTGCTAAGGCGCGGACAAGGCTCGTGGCGTTCCGTGTGGAGTCGAAACTTTCGCGGCGTCGTCCCGTCGATCGAAGCGCTAATGCGCAGCGGCGACTGGCTCGCCGCGCCGTACGTCGATCGCGGCGGGGCGCGTCAGCTCGTCGATCGAGTCGCCAAATCCTCGCCGGACGATCTCAGCGACGAAGTCATCACCCTCTTGAGGATCGGAAGCCTCGAGGCATGGCTGCGAGCCTTGGCCGGAGCAGGTTTTCGGGTATAATTCGACCGCGGAAAGGTGAAGGAGACGACCCGATGGCCCACATAGATCCCGAGAATGATCCCGGCGTGTCGGCGACTACCGACCGTCAGCCCTACGTGGCTCCGCAGATGGTCGTCATCGGAAATGCGCGTGATCTCCTCGCCGGCGGTGAAGGAACGATAGAAGATAGCCTTCCGATTCCCGACACACTGCAGTTGACCAACGGATAGCCAGAGGCTGCCCTGTTGCGAAGGTGGTATGTCCTGATCGAGGTGGTCAGGACCATCAGGGTCGCCAGGAGAGTGGAGAGGCTCAGGAAATTGGAGAGCCTGCACTCAGCCGTACGTGCGGCGCGCGCCATGGCGACGGGCGCGCCCAGGCGCACGTTCGACGAGCGCCGGGCGCTCCGAAGGGCTATTTCGCTCGTGGACCGTGCGTTCGTCACCGGGGCGAACTGCGTTCGCCGTTCGCTCATGGAGTTGGCGCTGGACAGCGGGGCGGCCACGGAGGTTTTCCGCGCCGGTTTTCGACGCGCCGGTGGGCCCTGCTCGGGGCACGCCTGGCTCGAATCGCACGGGCCCGATGGTTCGTACGACGCGGTCGTCACGATCGCGTAGCAGCTCGGCTTTAAGGGGCCGCGAGTGTGCGCCTGGCGACGACTTCGCTGAGGGCCCGGTCGAGCTCGTGGAGACCGTTGGGGAGCTCGAGCTCGTAGACCGAGATGCGTGAGGCGAGCGCGACACTCTCGCCTAGCAGCCGCCTCCAATCGGTAATCGCGTCCGAGCCCCAGAACATCTGGCGGAAAACCGTCGTCGCAGCGTCCTGCCGGGCCAGCTTCGACGCGGCGACCTGCGTACCTCGACGCCGGGATACGTCGAGCGCCCCTAGCTCCCGTAACGGCAGGCTTGGCCCGCGCGCTGCCTCGTCGAGAGGCGCACACGAAGCATCCGAGTGACGCGCGAGCGCCGGGGCCTTGTCCGCGATCCAGGCCTTCATCACCGCTTCGGCTTCGATCGGCGTATCGACGTTGCCAGTGGGGCTCACGCGTAAGAACAGCTTGTCTTCACAGAGGATACGGCCTCCGTGGCGTGCCAGCGAACGTGCGGTCGTAGTCTTTCCGGCGCCGCTCAGGCCGGTGAAGGCGACTGCACTGTCTCCAAGCTCGACCGCCGAGGCGTGAATCACGAGATGCCCCCGCAGGGACAGGATCTTGGGGATGACTGCCTGCAGGAGGTAGGGGAGCGGCCGTGGCATGTCTCTGCATGCGAGCCGGACATGGGTTCCACGATCGTCGACCTCGAATACGGAGATCCCTTGGAACGAGAAGACGTAATTGTGGTCATCGCGCCGTTCGTAGAGGAAGTCCGACGGGGGGCGCGGGGGCGTTCCCGTCGTAGGCACTCGCAACGCCGACTCGACGTCTCGGGCCGCGACGTCGAGCGCCACTCCGTATCGTCGCGCGACCTGGCGAGCGATGACCGTCGGCTCGTTGCCGTGCAGTCGCGATCTCCAGATCTGCGCTGCGGAATCGTTGAGGGAGAAGATCGTTCCGGTGGTCGTATCGAGCAGAAACCCCCCCGGCTTCGTCTCGACGAAGGAATATGTCGAGAGTTCCCTCAAGCGCGCTCTCGCTCTGCAGTCGCTGGGGGGATGAGCATCCCACGCGTGAGAAAGTCGGCCAAGAGAGCGCGCAGATCGCCCTCGATCTGGGCGGCAGGCGCGGCGTACTCGGCGGCCAGCATGGCGAGAACCTCTCGTCCCGTTCGTCCGCTTTTCAGCCCCGTCCAGATCGATGCTCCGGTGTGGTTCAGCTCGAAGCAGTCGCCCGTCAGATTGTTGAGGACGATCGCGCCGTCTGTCATGGGCGCAAACGTGAATGCTGGGTTCGCCGTGAGCACGACGGCGAGAATATCGTCCATCGAATGAGACTGTGAGACGTCGCTGACGGTGTCAAGGCGCGCACAGGCTAGCGCATCGACGTCACGATGCGGCGCTCTGGCCGCTCCGGCGTCGGCCTGATTGCAGCTTCGACGACGGCCAGCGTCGTTTTCAGCATCTCGACGCCCGTGAGCCTCGCCGATGGGCGCGGCGCCGTGCTCGGCGCGAATCCCAGCGCATCTATTCCGGAGGCCCGAGCAAGGAAGAGCGCGCGCGGGAGGTGCCGGCTGTCGGTGCAGACGATCGCGCGTCCGACGTCGAAGACACCAACCGCTCGAGTCATCGTCTCTCGCGTTCGCAAGCCGCCGGTGTCCGCGACGATCCGCCCGCGCGGAACGCCGTTGTCCTCGAGCCACGCGATCATGGCGCTGACCTCCGGATCCTTTGCCGTCTCGCTTCCCGAGACGAGGATCGCTTTCGCTCTCCCGGCTTCGAAGAGCGAGAGCGCCGCGCGCAGCCGCTCTTCGAGAACTGCGCGAGCTTTCCCGTGCGAAGTCGGCGAGCCGGGAACGATGATGATGTCACTCGATGGCAGCGCCGCGGGTGCCAAGTACGTTCGGCTGTTCGAGCTCAACCCAACGGCGACGTTCGTTGCGACCACGAAGAGCGCGGCCCCCGCTCCAACGGCTGCGCCGCCGAGCAGCGCCCTGGTGATGAACTTGCGAAGCCGGCCCACGTCGCGCCCGACCGGAACATCGGGAGAACGAGGAGGCCCCTTGAAGACGTGACCTTCGCGTCAGAGTCGTGACGCGGACGGCACGTGATGAAGCGACAGACTCAATAGAACACGACGACCCGTCCTGCTGTCGTCGCGGTGAACTCGCCCACGGCGAAATCAGCGGCGCCGTCGCCATTCGAATCGGGGATGGGTGTGCCGGTGGCGTAACCGCCCCATCCGGAGGAGGGAATCGGCCCTACGACCTTGATGACCGACGACATCGGCGTCGTCGCGGCTCCGGCGGTGGAGACATCCACGTTGGCGCCCATGGTAGCGATGGTCGCCCCGTCGACGATGTAGATCGGGTTGCCCGACTCGGACTGACCTGCGACGACGAGATCGCCGACCATATCGTTCCCGACGAACGACACGGTGCTGGACGTTCCCCGTACCCCACCTCCGAAATTCAGCACGCCGAAGCTGTTGCCGCCTGCCCCGTTGGTAAGGTGCGTGGTTGGTACCGCGGTGCCGCCAAAGGGCCCGAGTAGCGGGCCGTCCGTCGCCGTCCCCATGAAGACGTCTACGAACATTCCCGTCGTCGCCCCGACGCTGATCACGGCAGGGATTGAGCTGCTCACCCGGCCGACGAACCCAAGCGTCGAGCCATATTTCTTGCCCGCAGTTCCGAGGATCTTGTCGTCAGGTCCCGAAGGCGCCGTGGCCTGGCCTCCATACGCGTAGATCGAGCTCGAGGTCGTCGCACTGACGATCATCGAGGTCCCGGCGGCGGACGAGAAGAACGGCCCGACGCCCAGCACGCTCGAGCCAAAATAGTCCCCGGCCGCTCCTGGGCCGTCGATCTCGATCGAGCGGGTCGTGTCTGACAAGTTGAAAGACGAGAAGGTCGAGCTCCCGGTAATGACGTACACCCGGCCGCCACCCTGCGTGATTGACGAGAACGAGAAGTCGTCCGCGCCCGCGCCGTCGAAGTTTCCCAGCCGCGTCAGCGGACGAACGGGAGCCGAGTTCTTGAACGCAGTGGGCAGCGAAATGACGTAGTTCGCTTGGGCAGACGTCAGGTTCGCCGGCCAGCTGTTCGTCGTTCCCCACGACCCGGGTGGGTTCTTCCGGCTGAAGATGTAGATCTTGCCGCCGGCGTCCGGTGCCACACCTTCTCCGGGCGAGAACACCCCGATGTCGTCCTTTCCGTCCCCGTCGACGTCGCCGATGTCCGTGGCACCGAGTCCGAAGTTGCTCGTCGAACCCGTGATGGTCACGGACGGCGTCGCCGCGTAACCCGTGCTCGACCCGAAGTAGATGTACACATGAGTGCTCGCGGCGGACCCCACGATGAGGTCCGAAATCCCATCCGGGTCGAAGATCAGACCGCTCGGTCGACCGAAGTCGCCGATACCGCTGACGTCGAAGCCGATGTGGTCCGACGTTGCCTGGCCCGTCAACGTCGTCGTCAAGAAGTGTGCAGCCACCGCCGCGCTCGTCGATACGATGCTGCTGCGGTTTCCTGCGAAGTCCACTGCCGCCATCGCAAAGTAGTAGTTGGTCTCGATGTAGAGGCCGGAGGCGATGACGCTGTCAGGCAATCCGACAGCTCGCGGCGTGGCGGAGTAGGTGACGGTGCCGGTGACCGCTGGATCATCGAAGTTGGCGGCCGTGATGGGTACCTTGGCGTAGCGAACCGCATACGTCGTCGGCGATGCGCCGCGGAAGGTGGCGGGCGTCGTCCAGCTCAGCTTGAAGGACGTCGCGCGGCGATCCTGAACGACGACATCCAGGTTCGTCGGAGGATTCGGAAGGCCTCCCGCGTCCATCGTTTGCCCGTCGTCCTGTCCGGCATCGCTCGCGTCGGAAGCGCTTCCGTCCGTGCCCGCGGCATCGCTCGCGTCCGTGGCGCCGTCCATGTCCGCTACGTCGCCCGTGCCCCCGGCACCGTCGGTGTCCGCGCCGCCGTCCGTTCCCGCGTCGCCAGTCATACCTGCGGCGTCGTTTGTGCCTGCGGCGTCGTCTGCTGCATCGGCGCCAGAGGTGCCTCCGCCTCCGTCACCCGTCGTGTCGCAGACACCCAGGCTCGTGTTGGGCTCTTTATCACTGCCACAACCATGGACGGCTACAGCAAGTGCAAGGACGCTACAGAGGGCGGACACACGTGAAACACGCCGCATTCCAAGTCAATGACTCGTCAGATTTCCGTGAGCTCTTAACATTGATTGGTGTCTTTAGGGCTACGCAAATTTTGCGACGCCCTCCGCCACCGCGCCCGGCGCTTCGATCGGCATGAGGTGTCCCACGCCTTCCAGCCGGCGGACCTCGCCCGGGCGCTCACCCGGGGCTCCCACGATCGCGTCGTCCGCGCCGTCGAGCCACAGCTGCGGGCACGTCACGGATCTGACGCGCTCTTCGAGATCGGCGCCGCGCACGAGCTCGAAGTCGGCGAGCGTCACCGCGGGCGGCGTCACGAGGCCCGCGGCGACGAAGCCGCGGCGGATGGCCGGCTTCGCGCGCGGCGAGAGGCCGTGCTCGGCGATCCACGCGGGGACGCGCGCGTGGTCGTCGCGGATGAGCGCGAGCAGCTCGTTGCGCACGGGCAGGCGAGGGGCCGCCGCGCACAGCACGAGGCCGCGCACCTTCTCGGGCCACTTCGCGGCCGCCGCGATCGCGACGAGCGCGCCCATCGAGTGGCCTACGAGCACCGAAGGCCCGAGGCACAGCGTCCCGGCCAGCTGGCCGACGGCATTGACGTACGCGTCGAGTGACAGCGCGCCGATTCCTCCTTCGGGCAGAGGGCTCGGCCCGTGGCCTGGCAGATCGATCGCGACGACGTGTGCGGCGCGGGCGATCCGCGCCATCGCCATCATCCAGATCGCCGACGACGCGCCCGCGCCATGCACGAGCAACACGGACGGCGCGCCCTCGCGCCGCTCACCGCGCTCGGCGTAGTGCAGGCGCGCGGAGTGCGTGGCGCGGCTGGCGAAGGGCATGCGCGCAGTCTCACACGCCCGCAGGCGCCGTCTACTTGAGCTTCTTCACTTCCGCGATCATGAGCGGGATCGCCTGCTCCCACGTCGCGACCAGGCCGTAGTCGGCCACCTGGAAGATGGGCGCCTCGGGATCCTTGTTGATCGCGACGATCACCTTCGAGCCCTTCATGCCGGCGAGGTGCTGGATGGCGCCCGAGATCGCGACGGCGACGTAGAGCTGCGGCGCGACGACCTTGCCCGTCTGGCCGACCTGCAGATCGTTCGGCACCATGCCCGCGTCGGCGGCGGCGCGGCTCGCGCCCAGGGCGCCGCCCATCAGGTCCGTGAGCTCCTCGAGGATCTTGAAGTTCGCGCCTTCCTTCATGCCGCGGCCGCCCGAAACCACGACCTTCGCGTCGGACAGATCGGGCCGCGCGCTCTTCGAGCCGCGCACGCCGAGGTGCTCGGCGCCCAGCGCCTCGACGGCCGTCACGGCCACCGTCTCGACGGCGCCTGCGCTGCCGGCGGGCGAGGCGGCAGCGAACGCCGTCTGCCGCACGCTCGCCACCAGCACGTTGCCGCTCACCTCCACCGTCTCGATGGCGTTGCCTGCGTACGCCGGCCGCTTGAACTCGCGCGCGCCCAGCACGCCGGTGACGTCCGAGGCCATGCCGGCGCCCATCAGCGCCGCAGCGCGCGGCAGCACGTCCTTGCCCGTCGACGTGGCCGTGCCGATCAGCGCCGAAGCGCCCGCGCGCTTGACGGCGTCCGCGAGCTGCGGCGCCCACGTCTCGGCCATCGGCGCCGCCAGCGCCGCGCCTTCATAGGCCAGCACGCGCGCCGCGTACCTCGCGGCGTCGGCGCCCGCGCCGCTCGACAGGCCAGCGCCGCCGATCACGACGGCGACGAGCGGGCCGCCCTGGTGCTTGGCCAGCTCGGCACCCGCCGCCAGCGCCGGCAGCGACGCCGAGCGCACGGACTTTCCATCGTCCGAAACCTCGCAGAAGACGACGACGGCGCCCATCAGATCACCTTCGCTTCGTTGTGGAGCTTGGCGACGAGCTCTTCGACGGAGCCCACCTTGATACCGGCCTTGCGAGCCGGCGGCGCCTCGTACGACTTCACCTTCATCAGCGGCGCGGCGGTGACCCCCAGCTCGGCGAGCGTCACGTCTTTGATCTCCTTCTTCTTGGCCGCCATGATGCCCTTGAGCGACGCGTAACGCTGCGTCTCCTCCCACTCGGTGCCTTCGGGCGCGAGCGCCTCGTTGCGCACGGCCTTCTTGCCGATGATGCGCAGGTCCACCGTGACGACGGCGGGCAGGCGAACGCGCTTCTCCTCGACGCCGGCGTCCACCTCGCGCGTCACCGTCGCGCTCTTGCCGTCGGCAGCCAGACGGATGCTGGCGAGGAACGTCGCCTGCGGCCAGCCGAGCAGGCCGGCGAGGATTTGCCCCACCTGGTTCGAATCACCGTCGACCGTCTGCTTGCCCAGTACGACCAGGTCTGGCTTTTCGCGCTCGACGACGGCCTTGAGGACACGCGCCACGCCGTCGGCGTCGAGGGCCGCGTCCTCCGCGCCGACGAGCAGCGCGCGATCCGCGCCCATCGCCAGCACGCCGCGCAGCTGCGTCGCGACGTCCTTCGGTCCGATGCTGACGACCACCACCTCGCCGACGCGGTCGCCACCCTTGCCCTTCTCGGTGAGGCGAAGCGCCGTCTCGACGGCGTATTCGTCGAATGTGTTGACCTGCCAGCTCGCGCCGGAAAGGTCGATCTGGCCGCCCCCGAACTTCAGCTTCTGCTCGGGGTTCGGCACCCTCTTGGCAGTGACCAGGATCTTCACGGTTGAAGGCTACATCGGCAGCCGTTGACGCACCATTAACCGACCCGCTGTCCCCGGTACAGCCCGACGGCGCCAGAGGGCGCGGAGCGAGCGCTATCCCACTGCGAGGCGCAGGGCCTCTTCGAGGCACATCAGGATCTCGTCGTCGATGTCGACGAGGTACACGGTCGAAGGCTTGGGCTGACGGTGCGCGCGCAGCTCGTCGACCATGGCGCGGGCGGCGTCCGCCGGGTCGACCCCACCGAGGCCAGTCCCCATGCCCGGAATCGCGACGACGTCGAAGCCGTTTCGGGCGGCGGCCAGCATCGCGGCGCGCGTGGCGCGGCGGACGTTCTCGACGCCGACCTTTTCACCCGGCTGATCCATCGTGGGCGCGTGAATGACGTGCTTCGCCCACAGCTTGCCGGCGTTCGTGACGACGGCCGCGCCGACCGCGATCGGCGCGAGCGACATCGCCTCGCGCTGGATGCTGGGGCCACCCTTACGGGACAGGGCCGCGGCAACGCCGCCGCCCATGATCCCCAGCGAATTCGCGGGGTTCACCACCGCGTCGACATTCATCGTCGTGATGTCGGATTTTGCGAGGTGGATCTGCATGGGCCGGACCCGGCGCCGCCAGCTTAACACCGCCGCCGGGCGGTGCGCAAAACTGGCGTTCTTCTAAGCGCCGCCGCTAGCGAAAAATGCTCTCGAGCTCCTGCTCGACCTTCTGATGATCGGCCGCTCGGGCGACCGCGAGCTCCTGGACGATGAGGCCTTTGGCCGTGTCCAGCATGCGGCGCTCACCGAACGACAGCGGCTTCATGCCCTTGAGGCGGTACAGGTCGCGGAAGACCTCGGCCACCTCGAACAGCGAGCCCGACTTGATCTTCTCCATGAAACCGCGGTAGCGGCGGTTCCACGTCTGGCGGTCGATGTGGATTTCCTTGTCGCGCAGGATGTCGAGGACCTCCTCGATCTCGTCCTCGCGGGCGATGCGCCGAAGGCCCACCTGGTCGGCCTTGTCGACGGGGACCAGGATGCGCAGCCCGCTGTCCATGACCTGCAGGACGTAGAAGGGCTGGATCCGCCCGAAGACTTCCTTCTTCTCGATGCCGATGATCTCGGCGACGCCCTGAGAAGGGTAGACGGCCTTGTCGCCGATGATGAACTCGGATTGGATGAACTCGGATTGCACGGTGCGGACCTCCTGCAGTTGCCAATTCTCGGAATTCGACCCGAGGCCGTTGTGGAAGCGCATCCCCGTGTTCTCCCCGCCTGCACCCGCAAGTCCCTGAAACGATACGTCAATCGTTCACAGGACCCTACGTTCGCCCACAACGCTATCGCTGTCGGCCGAAAGCTGTCAAGAGCGGAGTTTCACCCCTATTGGGGGCCAGTCTCCCACATCGTCCATCGCACATCGGCGTGCGCCCGCGCGCGAGCCGCCACTTCGCGTAGCACTCGCGCCGCGGCTCGCGCTATGGTCCCCGGCGCATGGCGCGGTCTGCATTCGACTCGATGGACGTTCCGCCCACGCGGTCCGGCAGCTCGGGCAGCTCGGGCAGCTCGGGCTGGAAGGCGATGCTGTGGTTCGCCGTCGCTGCCGCGGGCGTGGGCTTCGCCGGGTACGTCTTCCTCGTGCCCTACCAAAAAATGCAGAGCGCGCTCGGCGTGCGGACGCAGGAGCGGGATCTCGCGCAGGCGTCCCTGACCGAGACGACCGCCGAGCGTGACAAGCTCAAGGCGACGCTCGGCAAGTACACCGACGCCGAGAAGGAGAAGGCGGCCGCCGAGGCGAAGCGCAAGGCCGACGCGGACGCGCTGCTCACGGCGCTGCGGCCCAGCCTCGAGCCGCTGGGCGCGACGATCACCGCGGAGGGCGCCGGCTCGCCGCTGGTCGTCAGCTTTCCCGCCGACAAGATCATCGACGCGAACGGGATCGACGTCTCCGACGGCGGCGTCGCGGCCGTGAAGATCCTCGCCGACAACCTCAAGAAGGCCTCGGCGAAGGCGAGGGTCGTCGCGCGGGCGTCGTCCGCGCCGCCGCCGAAGGAGCTCAAGAGCCTGTTCCACTCGGCCGGTGAGCTGCAGGCCGTGCGCGCGGCGCGCGTGATGTCGGCGCTCGAGGACGCTGGCCTGCCCGCCACGGCCGTCTCGATCGTGGGCGAGGCGGAGAAGCCTGCGCCGGCGCATGCGCGCGGCAAGAAGGCCGCGCCCGTCGTCGACCACGTAGACGTTCAAGTCGAGCCCCTGTGACCCGGTGACGACGAGGCGCTTCGGGGGCGTGGCCCTCGTTTTCGCCTTGGGCAGCGGCCTCGTCGTTTTGGGGGTGGGCGAGGGGCGGGCGCGGGCGTACGAGTTCTCGATCCAGCTTCAGACGATCGGGCAGGGGTATCAGGTGCGGGGCTTCGCGCCGACGGGCGCGAACGAGCTCCTCACGCGGCGCCGCCTCACCGAGGTCCTCAACCTGTCGCTGTACGACATCGAGCCCGAGCGCTGGCACGGCGACGACGAGGACCGCACGGCGCGCAACACGATCTACTTCGACGCGTCGCTGCGGTTCGACACCGACTTCGGCGGCTACGTGACGGGGCGGCCGACGGGCGCCGACGAGATTCGCGAGCTGCAGCAGAGCCAGATCGACGTCTTCTACGCGTTCCTGGGCGGGCGGCGCCTCGGCGGGCGGGTCGACTTTCAGCTCGGGCGCCAGATCCACTACGACCTCCTCGACTTCTACGCGTTCGACGGCCTCGACGCGCTGGTGCGCATCCAGCGCTACGTGGCCGCCGAGGCGTTCGGCGGCACGGAGGTCCTGGGCGCGCTGCCGCTTTCCTCGCCGATCTACGAGCTGGACGGCACCAGCGTGGGGTCTCGGGGACCGACGACGCGGCACGAGCAGACCGAGGAGATGCGGCCGCTCGTGGGCGCGGCGATGGTGCTGGGCGGCGTCCCGGGCGACGTGCCGGCGCCGATCACGGCGCGCCTCGCCTATCGGCGGGTCTGGTCGGCCACGGCCGACCGCCAGCCCGGCGAGCCCGAGTCGGGCGTCAACGACGAAAAGCTGGCTCTCACGGCGACGGCGGAGTGGCGGCGGCGCGTGTTCCTCACGGGAGGCGTTCGCTACAACCTGCTGCTGGCGACGTTCGACGACCAGCAGGTGGGGCTGCGCGTGCGGGCCTCGGGCCGGCAGTGGGTGGGCCTCGAGATGGCGTACCTCGCGCCGACGTGGGACGGCGATTCGATCTGGAACGTGTTCGCCGCTGGCGCGTACCGCGATTTTCGCGGCAACTACGAGCTGCAGATCATCGACGGGCTGAAGCTGTACCTGCGGGCGTTCGCGCGCCACTTCGACGCGGTGCCGGACGTGCCGGGGGACGAGGCGCGCTGGGCCGCGGGCGGCAGCACGGGCGCCGTGTGGCGCGGTCGCCTGGGCATGCTGCGGCTCGACACCTACGTCGACGGCGGCTTCGGCGGACGCAAGGTGGGCGTCGACAGCTCGGGGCGGTGGCAGGTGCGGCCGCGCGCGCTCGAGCTCGAGGGCCGCCTCACGGCCTACGAGTGGAAATCCGATCAGCAGCCGGCGACGGACACGGGCTTCGTCTTCGGCGCGCAAGCGGGCGCGCGCTACCGGCTGGGCGAGGGCGTGCGCCTGCACGCGCTGCTCGAGGACAACGTGGGAACGTTTTACACGGGCCAGTACCGAGGGCTCATCGTCGTGGAGTTGGACGCATCGCTATGAAGACGACGCGCATCGTGACGGCGCTGGTGCTGGCGGCCGCGGCCGCGACGGGCGGGCTCGCGGGGTGGGCGACCGCCGCGCCCGGCGTGCGCGCCAGCGCCTCCTCCTCGTCGGATGGCGGCGCGTCGCGGTCGTCATGGACGGCCGACGCGGGCGTGCCCCCGCCGACGGCGGACGCGGGCGCGGCGCGCGACGGCGGGATCGCGGCGTTGCGCGCGCTCGGCCCGCCGTCGCCGCTCATCTATCCCGCGCAGCAGATCCCGCTCCGGTTCGATCACCTGCGTCACCTCGCCCTCGGCGCGAAGTGCGAGGCCTGCCACGCGGCGGCCACGAGCTCGACGTCGACCAGCGACGCGTTGGTTCCGCCCGAGGCGACGTGCCGCGCGTGCCACGCGATCGATCGGACGCGGCCCGACAAGGCCGTGCCCCGAGGCGCCGGCGCCGCGCGGTGCGACGCGTGTCACCTGTCCGAGGCGGGCTTTCCGTGGATGCCGTCGGCCTCCGAGCGCGAGCCCGCGCGCGCCCGGCTCGCGACCGCGAACCTCAAGTTCAACCACCAGCTCCACGTCGGACGCGGCGTCGGGTGCGAGCTGTGCCATGCGGCCGCCTCCACGAAGGCGCTCGTGACCCGCGACGATCTGCCCAAGATGTCGCTCTGCCTCGGTTGCCACGACGGGAAGCAGGCGGTCAATCGGTGCGGCGCCTGCCACATCACCGAGCCCGACGGGCGGCTGCGCACGAACCTGGCGAGCGCGGCCACGGTGGCCACGGGCCTGGTGGAAGGGCGTGGCCAGCTCGTCCCGTCGGGGACGCTGCGCGGCTTCGACGCGCACGGCCCGACGTTCGCGCGCGACCACTCTCGAGCCGGCCGCGAGACGGGCTATTGCCTCAACTGCCACAAGCGGTCGGAGTGCCTCGATTGCCACGGCGGCGTCGTGCGGCCGTTCGACATCCACCCGGCGGACTACGAGTCGCTTCACGGCGTGGACGCACGTCGGAACACGCCCGACTGCTCGGCCTGTCACCGCGAGCAGTCCTTCTGCGTCGCCTGCCACCAGCGTACGGGCGTGGCGCCCGACCCGTCGGGCGGCGTGCCGGGCGTGCGCGCCAACAACCCGTTCGGGGCGGGGACGGGGCTCAAGAGCTTCCATCCGCCGGGGTGGGTCACCGTGCCCGGCGTTCCGAGCGGTCACGCGCAGCAGGCGCGGCGGAACATCCGCACCTGTGTCTCTTGCCACCGCGAGGACAGCTGCATCTCGTGCCACACGGCGGACCCGACGCGCGGGTCGTCGCTGTCGCCGCACGGGCCCGCCTTCGCCGGCACGGCGAGGTGCCGCGCGCTCTCGTCGCGCAACCAGCGCGCGTGCCTCAAGTGCCACGCGCTGGGGGCGCCCGAGATCGACTGCGAGAGGCCTTGACGACGGGCCTCGGCGAGAGGCCTCGTGAACCGTACGGCCGCTCCCGTCGTCGCGGTCGGACCCTCGGCGCGCCCCACCTACATTTGCCGTAAAAATGGCCCGATCGCGGGCACGAGACGGCGCTCAAGGATTGGTTGACGCACCACTCGCAGCTATAATGCTGCGGTGCTCGCCTTGTTGACCGTGCTCGCGTTCGCTCCTGGCGCGACGATCGCGTCAGGCCTCGGTGACGCGCAGCGCACGGTCGACGTCGCGGCGGAGTCCTCGGTGCCCGCCGCGGCCTTCGATCCTTTGGAGGCGCGCGGCGAGCACGTCGCGCCGGGTACGGCGCGCGTCCTTTCGAAGAAGGAACAGTGGCTGCGGGAAAAGGCGCTGCGGCCCGACTTCCACACGACCGACGCCGATCTGGCGCGCGCGCTGGTTGCGAAGCCCGCCAAGCAGAAGGTGGCCGCGCGGACGAAGCGCGCGCCCGCGCTCGGCACCGAGCCGGCGTGGGCGCCCGGGGAGCGCATCGAGCCGGTGACCACGCTGTTCAACGTCTGGACGCACGAGGCGCTGCCGCTCTTGCCGGGGCAGACGCCCACGACGCTGGGCAAGCGCTTCTGTCTGTTCTTGCGCGATCACTTCACGAATCAGCCGACGGACATGGACACGCGCCTCATCGGCGTGCTCCAGCGCGTGGCCGGCAAGTTCTCGGCGAAGCGCATCGAGGTGGTCTCGGGCTATCGCTCGCCGAAGTACAACCTCATGCTGCGCAAGAAAGGCCACCAGGTGGCGCGCCACAGCCAGCACATGGAGGGCAACGCCGTCGACTTTCGCATCCGTGGCGTCGCGACGAAGACGGTGCTGCACTTCGTGAAGTCGCTGCGACTCGGCGGCGTCGGGTACTACCCGCACTCGCAGTTCGTGCACTCGGACACGGGCCCGATCCGGTACTGGACTGGGTCGTAAGTGACCGATCGAACGCGGCAGGGCGAGCGCGTTACATGCAGCAGCTGTCGCGGTACCCGCAGCGCAGGCAGCGGTAGTGCGCGTGCTCGGGCTGCATCTGCGTGCCGCAGGTGGGGCACTGGATCGAGAGATCCGTCGGGCACGCCTTGATCTCGGTAGCCTTCACCGAGGGCTGCTGCGAGGCAGGAGAGGTGGGGCGCTCCGAACCAGATGGCATGCGCGCATCGTAGCGCAAGCGCGCGCCCTGAAAACGCCCAATGTGAACGAAGCGGGCGCGAGCGTTCAGGGGCGAGGCGGACGGCGCCCGAGGCCCACGAGCTGGTTCAACGAGCCCGAGGAGAACCCCGCGAGGTCGAGCGCCACGAAGGTGAAGCCGCAGCGCCGGCCCAGCGTGACGATCGCCTCGCGTGTCTCGGGCACGACCGCGCGCGGCAGCTCGGACGTCTCGAGCTCGAGCCGCGCGACTTCGCCGTGGAAGCGCACGCGCAGCTGGCGGAAGCCGAGCGCGCGCAGGCCGTCCTCGAAGCCGTCGACGCGCGCGAGGCGCTCGGGCGTGATCTCCGTGCCGTAGGGGAAGCGCGACGAGAGGCAGGCGAGCTGGGGCTTGTCCCAGGTGGGCAGGCCCAGCGCGCGCGAGAGGGTGCGCACCTCGGGCTTCGTGAGGCCGGCCTCGACCATCGGGTGACGCGCCCCGCGCTCGTCGGCGGCCGCCAGGCCGGGGCGGTGATCGCCCAGGTCGTCGACGTTCGTGCCGAGCAGGATCTCCGCGAAACCGAGCTCGCGCGCGCGCGGCGTCGCGATCTCGAGCAGCTCGGCCTTGCAGTGATAGCAGCGGTTCGTCGGGTTCTGCGCGAAGCCAGGACGCTCGAGCTCGTTCGACTCGACGACCTCGAGGCGCGCACCGATCTGCGCGGCCAGCTCGACGGCGGCGCGCCGCTCGCTGGCCGCCATCGTCACCGACACGGTGGTGAGCGCGACGCAGCGATCGCCGAGCACGTCGTGCGCGACGCGCAGGAGCAGCGTCGAGTCGACCCCGCCCGAGAAGCACACGAGCGCCGAGCCGTAGCCGCGCACGAGCGCGCGCAGGCGCTCGTGCTTCTCGGCGAGGGCAGGCGGCAGGGACGGCGAGGCGGCGTGCGCTTGATGCTGCGTGGACATCGGTGTGCTCGGCAAAAGTATAGTCAGGGCCGGACGTCGATGCGCTCGGCGCCCGCGACGGCCGCGGCGACGATCGCGTTCACGTCCACCTTGGCCTCGACATTTTCGGCGTCCTGCGGGCGCGCCTTCGTGGCCGGGTGGCGCGGCACGAACAGCGAGCAGCAGTCGTCGAACGGGAGGATCGACGTCTCGAAGGTGCCGATGCGGCGCGCGAGGTCCGTCGTCTCGACCTTGTCGTACGTCACGAGCGGCCGCAGGATCACCCGCCGCGCCGCCGCCTCGATCGCCGTCATGTTCTCGATCGTCTGGCTCGCCACCTGGCCGAGGTTCTCTCCCGTCACGAGCGCGCCGGCCTCGAGCTTGTCGCCGATCTGGTCGGCGATGCGCATCATCATGCGGCGGTACGTCACGACGGCCAGCTCTCCCGCTTTGGCGTCGACGAGCTGCCGCTGGGCGTCCGTGAAGGGCACCACCGTCACCGAGCGCAGCGCGCCCCACTTCGCGAGGATGCGCCCCAGCGTGAGGACCTTGTCCTTGGACTTTTCGCCGATGAACGGCGGCGAGTGGAAGTAGATCGCGTCCAGCGCGAGGCCCCGCTTGGCGGCGAGCCAGCCCGCGACGGGCGAGTCGATGCCGCCCGAGAGCAGCAAGAGGGCGCGGCCCGAGACGCCCACGGGCAGGCCGCCCGGCGCCGGCCGCGTGTTCGCCCAGACGAAGGCGCCGCGCGACGTGACCTCGACGCCGATGCGCAGATCGGCCGTGTGCAGGTCGACGGGCAGTCCCAGGTCGGCGACGACGCGCGCCCCGACCCGGCTGCCGAGCTCGATCGACGTCATGGGGAACGACTTGTCGGCGCGGCTGGCGTCGATGCGGAACGACACCGGCCCCTGCGCGGGCGCGCGCGGCGTCCGCTCGATGAAGGCGCGCGCCTCGGCGACGGCGGCCGCGCCGATCGCGCCTTCGTCCGCGGCGACGACGCGCGCGACCGAGAGCGATACGAGGCCGAACACGCGCTCGACGCGCGCCGCGGCCTCGTCGACCCCGGCGGGCGGGACGCGCACGAGGATGCGGCCGTGTGGCGCCTCGACGCGCGCCTCGGGCACGCCCGCGAGCGCCGCCTGGATGTTGTTCACGAGCATGCTCTCGAAGCGCTTGCGGTTGCCGCTCTTCAAAAAAAGCTCGCCGTAGCGGCAGAGCAGGACCGACTCGCCTTGCATGATCGGCCGTGTTTCTACCTGCGCGCGCCGCCGTTTACTACCCGCTCGTGCGCATTTCACGAATGATGCGCCCGCCCGCCACCTCGCGACCTTCGGCCGCGACGGCTAACGGTCGCGACCGAAGGGCTGCAGCTCCAGGACGGCGCCGCGCAGCGCGTCCACGGCGGCGTCGACGTCCTGGGCCGTCGTCGTGCGCGCCAGCGAGAAGCGCAGCACGGCCGTCTTGTCGTCGACGCCGATGGCTTTGAGGACGGGGCTGGGGCCGCGCGTGCGCGAGGCGCAGGCCGAGCCCGCCGACGCGTAGACGCCGCGCGCCTCGAGCGCATGCAGCAACGGCTCGGCGGGCAGCCCGGGGAAGGCCAGCGACGCGATGTGCGGCGCCCGCGCGACGTCCGAGACGGTGCGCCTCGGGCCCCGCACGAGGTCCGCGACGGCCGCGAGCATCTCGCGCTCCAGACGATCGCGCTCGCGCTCGATCGTCGCGGCCGCGCCCGCGCCTTGCGCGTCGATCGCGAGGGCCGCCGCGCGCCCGAGCCCCACGGCGCCGGCGACGTTCTCGGTGCCCGAGCGCAGGCCGCGCTCCTGCCGCCCGCCGTCCCACAGCGGTTCGACGCGCGCGCCGGCCCGCACCCACAACGCGCCCACGCCCTTGGGCCCGTGGATCTTGTGGCTGGAGAGGGCCAGCGTGTCGGCGCCCAGCGTCCGCGGCCGCAGGCGCAGGAAGCCGAAGGCCTGCACGGCGTCGACGTGCAGGTGCGGACGCCGCGCGGCGGCCGCCAGGGCGCGCGCGACCTCCTCGACCGGCTGGATCGTCCCGAGCTCGTTGTTGACCAGCATGAGCGCGACGACGGCCGTCTCGGGGCGCACGGCGGCCAGGACGTCCTCGGCCCGCACGACGCCCGAGCGCGTGGGCGCCACCACCTGGACCTCGTAG
>DASZUD010000144.1:0-7957 GCA_035548155.1 Polyangia bacterium | reverse complement strand
TGATCCCCCGTGCTCTCGGCCCACCACCAGTGTCGATAGGTCGCCTCGGTCACCGAGAAGCTGCCTCCCGACCCATCACCCGTGTGGACGGTGAAATTGCTGGTTCCGATCGCCGCGCAAACGGTGCCAGTGTACGTGTAGATCGCCGAGCTGTCCTCCGTGCTCCAGCCGCTGTTGAACAGATACCAAGTGTAGTTCGCGCCCGTGACGTTACAGACGTCGTTCCGCGTCCAGTCCGGATCGCAGCATCCGTTCGTGCACCCCTGCAGGACGGCGGAGCGGACCACCCCCGGATCATCCGTCGGGCTAGACGCCGGGGTCCCGCCGCGCGCCACGTCGTGGGGCGGCGTGACCGACCGCTGAGGCGGCGAGCCGTTCGGCACGGCGTGCAGGCGGCCTTCCAAGGTCTCGAGCGCGGCCGGGACCTTGAGGTCTGGGCGAAGGGAGGAGAACACCTCACTCAATCGGCTCTGGCGAATCGCGTCGCCGTACGGCGTGAGCACGGGGCGCACACCCGCCTTGCCGGTTTCCGTCACGAGGGCCGCGGTGCCCGAGTCGTAAAATTCCACGACGTTTCCGTTCGGCGCGGTCAAGGACGCGACGAACGTCAAAGTGTCCGCGGTCAAGTCGTTGCTGATCGTCGTTGGCGCGTCGTCGGGGCTTTCGTTGCAGCCTGCCGCGAGGGTTGCGAGGCTCAGGGCGGGCGCAAGCACCAGTGCTGCTTTACGGGCGAGGGTCGGAATCGGCATCGTGGCTTCTCCTGGTTGTGAGTGGGTCGTGCGTGATCCGTGGCATGTCCGAGCGACGGACGTCAAGAGACGAGCTCGTGAAGACGTTGAATTGGCCGTAATCGCGCTTCGTGGTTCCGTTCGTGATGTGGTGCCCCGTGTTTCGAAGGCGAGGGTGCGACGATATGCCGCGGTCGTGGTCGCATCCTCTTTGGTGTACCGTCGCGCTCATGGGGTGCGCATGAAGACGAGCTGGAGCCTGGTCGGGGTCGTCGCGACGTTGCTGTCGTGCGGGGGCGGCGGCGGGTCGGGCCACGTCGAGCTGTCGGGGAAGACCCCGGGCGAAGGCGCCGCGCTCGCGGCCGGTGCCGTGTGCAGGCGCCAGGTGCAGTGCGGCGACGTGAGCATCCTGTGCATGGCGGGCGGCGCGGCGGGCGGGAGCGGCAGCGACGCGAGCGCAGCCTCTCAGACGTGCACGGCGAGCATCACGCCGGTGATCTACGACGACTGCTTCGCGGACGCCGAGCCGGACATCGAGAAACTGCTGGCGTGCACGGCGCTCACTCCGGCGGACCGCGACACGCTCGAAGGCTGCTTCGACGCGCTCGCGGCCGAGCCCTGCGTCACGCAGGCCGACGCCGACGAGCGAGCGCGGAGGCTGGCGATGGGCGTCCAGCCGACACCGGCCGAGCCCCCGGCCGCGTGCGATCTCATCGAGCACCCGCCGGCAGGCTGCGCCGGGGCGCCTCCCACGCGCTGAGCCGACCGCAAGAGGGGGCGTTCAATCCTCCGGCGCTGCTGCGTCGCGGGTTGGTGCCGTTTCCGGCCGCCGGGGTGTTCCCCGGTCATGTCCAAGCTGAGCGAGCGGATGACGCGCGCGGCGATCGCGCTGACCATGCTGGCCGCCGGGTGCGGCATGCCCGGGGGCGCCGCCGACGAGCCGGTCGGCAAGGTCCAGGTCGCGATCGAGATCGCGCCGTCGGACGCGCTGTGCCTGCGCCTCACCGCGGCGAGCGATACGTCGGGGCTGACGGTCGTCAAGACGGTGGCCCTCACGGCGGGGAAGGCGAGCACGGCGCAGGTCGCTGGGCTGCCGCTCGGCAACGTCACGTTCGTGGGCGAGGTGTTCGGCGTCGCGTGCGCCAGCGTCGTCGCGACGACGCCGCTGACGTGGACGAGCGACAAGCAAATCCTCGCGATCGCGCCCGATACGGTGCCGCTGCTGACGCTGTCGCTCCACAAGGCGGCCAAGGTCAACGTCGGCGTCGACTTCGTCTCCGACGCGGTCGTCGAGTACGTCACCCTGCCGGGGATCCCGGCGAAGATCGCGGCCGCGCCGGACAACACCGTCTACATGACGATGACGTCGGGCGGCTTCGTCTATCACGGCTCGAACACCTTCGACGTCGCGCGGTTCGTGAGCACGTCGTCGTCGCCCAGGCTCGTCGCCGTCGGGAGCGACGGCGTGGTGCTCGTGACCTCGGCGGCCAGCGCCACCTCGGCGCACACGCTCACGACGTACACGGCGGCGGGCGCGCTCAAGAGCACGCTCCCGCTCGGCTTCCAGGCGGGCAAGGTGGTCGTCGACGCGGCGAAGACGGCGTGGATCGGCTCGGCGGCGGGGCCGCAGGTCATGCGCGTCGCGACGGTGACGACGGCGCCGTCCGCGCTGCTGCTCACGATCGGTGGCGCGACGACGGCGCCGGGCGTGGCGCTCGCGGCTGACGGCACGCTGCGCTTCACGGGCGCTCCCGGCTACGTCGCGACGTACAACGCCGCGGGCACGAGCACCGGCATCGCCGGCCTGCCGATCGTCCCGAAGGACCTCGCCGTCGCCAGCGACGGGAGCGTGTGGGCGATCGCCTTGTCGGGCGGCTCGACCGGCAACCAGCTCGTCCACCTCCTCCCGGACGGCACGACCCAGCCCCTCTTCACGGGGTCGGCGTCGGCGACCGACGTTGCGATCGTCACGACGAGCAAGGGCGTCCTCTTCACGCAAGCGACCGGCGGCCTGGGCCTGCTGACGCCGACCAACGGGTTCCAGAACGTCCCGCTGCCCGACAACACGATCTCGACCTCGCTCGCCGTGCTTCCGAACGGCAAGATCTGGGCGGGCGACTCGCGCAGGTCGCGCGCCTTCATCGTCACGCTGCCGTAGCGACGTCACGGGCTACACTGCCCGCGTGCGCGAATCCTGGGCCCAGGCGTTTCTCCGCGCGATCCCCATCGCGCTCTGGCTCTTCGCGCTGGCGGTCGTGTTCGTCGCCGGCGCGGTGAACTGGCAGGACTGGCGCCTGAACGTCGCGGAGCTCAAGGCGGATCTCGATCCGCACCCGCACGAGGACCCGGAGATGTTCCCCCGGGTCCACGAAGACGTTCAGGCGCGCGTCAAGCGGGCGGCGGACGGGCTCGACCGCGTCAACCGAGAGTATGGCGGCAACCTCGCGATCTGCTCCGTCATCGGCGCGGTCCTGATCGCCGTCGGCATCGCCTACGGGCAACGCGCCCGTCCGTCGTGGAAGACCTGGGTCTTCGTGGTTCCGTTGATCACCGGGCTCGTCGTCGCGGGCATCGCGTGGGTGGGCGTCGCCATGCGGGGGGCGATCACCGGGTAGCCGCGGAGGTCGCGCGACGCGTTGCCGGAATTGCCTGCTCGGGTGTCTCACGTGCATGAGAGCGTCTTTGCGTCTGGCGTGGGGCTTCCTTTCCTGCGCCGCGATGGTGGCGGCCTGTGATCCAGGAACGGAGGGCAACGTCCCTCAGGGCGGGCCGGAGCCGCAATCGTCGGCGTTGATCACGACGCGCTCGGGGACCGACTACGCGAACCAGTGCGCCGCCGCGGGCGTGCCGCTGCCGCCGCCCTGGGGCGCTTACATGAACGGTCTCGAGGGCACGGGCCACTCGTGGCAGTACAGGAACCCGAAGTCCGTCACGGACAGCTACACGGGCTTCGAGGCGGCGGACGTCTACTACTACGTCGCGACGACGGCCCCGACGGGCGTTTGCGTGATCGCGGCGCACACCGGGCCGACCGGCGTGGGGGCGTTCGACATGATCTGCCAGGGCTCGAACGGAAAGGCGTGCTTCTGGGAGGATCCGGCGCGGTCTCCAGCGGCGCCCACCGAGGTGCCGATCGATCTCGTGTCGGTGCTCCCGGGCGGCGCGGCGCTTCCGTCGCCGACCTGCACGACCTGCCACGCCGGCCAGAACGCCTTCATCACGCACCCGATCGGCAACCATCCGCTGAACCTGACGAGCCTCCCCAACTGGATGCCGTCGAGCTACTTCGAGCCCCTCTTCGTCCGCGGCATGCCGCAGAACTCGGCCCCGCTGCACCCGGAGGCTTATCCGGCCAGCACGTCGAATTGCACCGGCTGCCACGCGCAGGGCGCGCAGGCCGGCCAGCTGCCCGACGTCACGGTCGCGGCCTTTTCGGGCGGCTACTGCTCGCTGCTGAACGCCATCGTTCATTTGCCCGGCAGCCAGGGCGGCATGCCGCCCAACAACACGTGCACCGGCGGGACGTGCACGGCCGACAGCGATCCGTTCGTGCAGGCGCTGCTCGCGCGTTGTGGAAAGGGCACGGCGACGTCGCCGGCCGTCTCGCCCGTGGGCTTCGAACGCTACAGCGGCGTGAATCCGTACATGGGCTCCTGGGATCACGTCGTCGTCGGCAAGAAGAACGACACGACGTCGACGGCCCGTCTCTTCGACAACCACTACACCACGGCGTTCCAGGGTTGGAGCGAGGTCAACCTGTCCTTCCTGAGCACGAGCTTCCGCCCGACGATGTGGGCGAAGAACGACGACAGCTCGAAGGTGGCCGTCGCCGCGACGGACGCGTGGGGCCAGGTCTGGGAGACGCAGGGGGGGACGCGCCTCGTCAGCAACACCCTCGCGGCCGGCTCGCCGTACGGCTACATCCGTCACGACGGCTGGAACACGATCGTGTTTCGCGGCACCGACAACTACATCTACGAAGCGTACTGGTCGAGCCCCTACTGGTACACGAACCCGTTCCCCGGCCAGGCCGTTCGCGCGCTGGGCGATCCGATCGGCTACAACCGCGGCGGCAGCTCGTCCGTCGTCTACAAGTGCGGCGCGAGCACCATCTGTGAAGAGCGCCTCATCGGCGGCGCGTGGCAGTTTCGCCAGATCACGACCGCCGTCCCCATCAAGGGCGAGACGATGCCGACGCCGTTCAAGCGCGACTACGCCGAAGAGCGGAGCATCTTCTACGCCGGCACCGACGGCCTGCACCAGCTCATCGACAACACCGATCCGGCGTTCGGAGAGGTGCTCGACTGGCGCATCAACACGAACACGTCGATCGTCTCGTCGCCGATCCCCTACAACCCGCAGGGCGGCGGCACGCGCGTCGTGTACATCACCGACCCGGGTGGCTCGAGCCCGAGCACGGTGAGCGAGGCCGAGCAGGTGATCGCAGGGGGCAGCTGGACGTCGAGCGTGCGCGTCAACCCGCCCAAGAGCGTCGAGACCCTGGTCGGCGACCCCGCCGCCTACGTCGCGACCTCGCCGTGGCGGAACACGATCATCTACCGCAACTCGGCGAACACGATTTACCAGCTGCAGACGGTGAACCCGAACTCGGGCAACGTCCCCTACGCGCAGACGATCATCGCGAAGGGCTTCCACCTCGACACGAGCGGTACGGTCGCCGCGAACCAGGAGTTGCGCTGGGCCTTCGACCTGCCCGCGGGGCACTATCGCTACGATCTGACGATGACCTCGGGCGACGTCGACCTTTACGTGAGGCTCGGCGCGCCGCCCACGACCTCGACCTACGATTGCCGCCCGTACCTCGGCAGCACCAACCCCGAGGCTTGCACGACGACGATCACCAACCTGGCGGGCGGCACCGTCTACGTCATGGCGCGCGGCTGGGCGTCCACGTCGAACTACGCGATCACGGGCAACCACTACTAGCGGTCGTCCCGAGCGGGGACTACGCCGCGACGGCCCGCTCGACTTGTTCCGCGACGCGGCTCCAGCCGTAGCCCTGGGCCGCTTGCTGGGCGGCGCGGGCCAAGCGCTGCGTTTGCTCTGGATCTCGAAGGGCGCTCGCCAGAGCGTCCGCCAAGGCATTCGCGTCGAGGCTCTTGACGAGGCGACCCGTCACGCCGTCCTCGAGCACGTCGGGCACGCCGCCCACGCGCGCGACGATGGGGCACAGCCCGCACGCCATCGCCTCGAGCATCGACAGCGGGATGCCTTCCCAGGCGGAAGGAAGCACGAACACCTGGTGGCGCCGGTAGAGCGCGATCAGAGCGTCGGGCTCGAAGCGAGGGATGACCTCGGTGGTGGCGCGCCACTCGGGCGGCAACTCCTGCAGGATCGCGCTCTCCGTCGAGCTCGTCCCCGCGAGGGTCAACGTGGCGCTCACTCCGCGCGCGGTCAGCTTCTCGAGGGCGCTCTTGAGAATGGCCGTCCCCTTGTGCGGCAGCCAGTGTCCGACGAAGAGCAGCTGGCGCGTGGAATCGGACGCGACGGGGGGCAAGCCCATGAAGACCGGCTCGAGGCCGTTGTCGATGCGGTGGACGCGCGCGGGCGCGATCCGGAGCTCGTCGACGAGGTAGGTGCGATCCTCGCTGGACAAGCACAGCACGGCCTCCGCGCTCTTGAGGGAGAGGTAGGCCTGCGAAAGCTCCGTGGCGGGCCACAAGAGGCGCGAGCTCGGTTGGATGACGTCGCCGATGGCCGGGCCCTGGGCGCGCTTCAGGCGCCAGACCTTCGACTCGCAGTTGTGGACCATGGCGATCGTCCGCACACGATGGCGCGCGAACAGCGCCGACGCCCAGCCGATGGGCTCGTGCAGCAGCGCGATGGGGCGCTCGCCGTTGGCGGGCGGTCGCCGCCGGAGCGCGGCGGCGAGGCGCACCGGGTACTCGAGGCGAGCCAGCTTGTGACCGAAACGACTGCCGACGTCGTCGTCGAAGAAGTACTCGACCCCGTGACCGCGCGCCGTCAGCGCGTCGCCCAGGCCGTACATCTGACGGCCCATCCCCGTCGTGTGCGAGTCCCGGATGTTGGCGCCGAGGATGAAGTGCATGATCGCTGCGCGATCGTTCGCTTGGGCGCGACCGCTTCAAGCACACTTACGAGAAGACAAACCTGCTGAAGTCGTGGAGATGAACGGGATCGAACCGTCGGCCTCCTCAATGCCATTGAGGCGCTCTCCCAGCTGAGCTACATCCCCGACACCGACTCGCGTCGGCAGGGGGTTAACTAGCAGTCCTGGCCCCCGAGGTCAACGGTCAATGACCCACGATCCCCTGTCCGTCAGGGCCCAGGCGGGGGCACGGCGGCCAGCGCAGCGCGGAAGAGGCTCTCGAAGCGGGGCTCACCCCGCAGACGGTCCCAGTCGTTCGCCAGGTACAGATCGCGCAGCGTGTAGGGATCGGGGGGCCGCGGCACGGGACGCAGCAGGGAGGCCTCGAGGTGGGCCAGGGCCTCGGCGTCCTCGCCCAGCGCGGCGGCGCAGAGCGCCAGCGGCAGGGCGTTCTCGAGATTTTGGCGCTCGGCGCTGGTGACGTGCGCGCGCTCGAGGCGTGCACCTGCGCGGTCGCCCGCGGCGGCGCGCGTCGCGCAGAGCTGGAGCCGAATCTCGGCCGCGGTGCCCGGGCGCGACGCGGCCGCGGCGCGCCCGGCCTCTTCGAACGCGACGCGCGCGCGCGCGACGAGATCCGGCGGGGCCAGGCCGCGCGTCGCGCGCACGACCATGAGCTTTGCACGCAGCAGGCGACCTTCCTCGAGGGGGCTCACGGGCGGGCGCAACGCCTCGAAGCGGCCGCGCCCCGGCCGCGTGCCGGCCAGCAGCGTCGAGCGCTGACGCTCCCGCTCGGCCTTCTGAATCGCGCGCTCGAGCGCCGGCGAGGGCCTCGTGGCGAACGCCTCCGTCCACTCGGCCGCGGCCTGCTGGTACAGCGCCGCCGCCTCCGCCCAGCGCTGCTCGGCGTCCATGGCGACGGCACGCGCGAACGCGCGGCCGCGCACGGCCCGCTCGAGTGGCGCGCCCAGATCGGGCGTCACCTGCAGCGTCGTCGTGCGGCCCGGCGCAATCGGCACCGGCCGCCCCAGCAGCTCGCCGAGCACGAGCGCGAACGCGAGGGGCAGGCCGGCGGGCGCGAGCACGCTGTGACTCTAGCTTGAACCAGAGTGAACCGGCATAGTGGAGCCGCCGATGTCGCGCTCGATGCCTCGCTCGACTC
>DASZUD010000143.1:0-6776 GCA_035548155.1 Polyangia bacterium | reverse complement strand
TGCCTCGACCCTTCGTCATGTAGTGTCCGGTCATGGCGATGACGCCGGCGACGCCTCACGTTCGACCTCCCGCAGGGACCGGTGTGATCCTGCCCACGCTCGCGGAGCTCGAGGCATCGCCACGCCGGATCGTCTGCATCGCGCCTTCGAACACCGAGATCCTCCACGCGCTGGGCGCCGAGGACCGCATCGTCGGCGTCTCTCGCTACTGCGATTTCCCGGCGGCCGCGCGAGATCTGCCTCGCTGCGGCGGGTTTCTCGACCCGCGCATCGACGACATCCTCTCGCTGCGGCCCGATCTGGTGCTGGCGCAGTCGTTCCTGCAGGAGGACGCCGTCAAGGCGCTGGTCCACGCCGAGGTGCGCGTCGTGGCGTTCGGCGCGACGTCGCTGCGCGAGGTGCTGGAAGACATCCTGGTGCTCGGGCGGCTGGTCCAGCGGGAGCGCGAGGCGCGCGCGCTGGTCTCGCGCATGCGCGACGAGCTGGCCGAGCTCGCCGAGGCGGGGCGGCGGCTGTTCGGCGGCGGCGCGCGCCGGCCGCGCGTGCACCTCGAGGAGTGGGGCCCCTCCGAGCCCTACTTCCTGGCGGGCGACTGGGCGGCCGAAATGCTCGCGCTCGCGGGCGCCGAGAACGCCTTCGCGGGGCGTCCGCTGCGCTGCCCCTCGCCGCAGCGCCGCGTCACGGCCGAGGAGATCGCCGCGGCCGATCCCGACCTGATCGTCGCGGCCTGGTGCGGCTGCAACGAGAAGGTCGACCTCACCCGCATCGCGCGCCGCCCGGCGCTGGCCGGCGCGCGCGCCGTTCGTGACGGCTGGCTGCGCTTCGTCGACGACCGCTTCGTGATGCGCCCCGGGCCCCGGCTGGTCGAAGGCGTCCGCCGCCTCCAGGCGATCGTCGCCGAGTGGGCCGCCGCGCAGCGCTGAATTCTCGTTCCGTCGGATGAGCAAAAAAGAAAGCTCATCCCAATAGATCCGGGAAATATGATAATCTCGACTGGCTTGCTCGTCAGGAAGCCCCCCCTCGGCGTTCGCTCGGCGACGCTGGTCGTTTCTCTGGTCACCGCGCTCGGCTGCGCCAAGGTCGGGCAGGTCGGCACGGATGGAGGCGCGGGCGCGGGCGGCTCGGCCGGCGGCGCCGCGGGCGCAGGCGGCACGACCGGCGCGGCCGGGACGGGCTCGCCGATCCAGTTCGACGCGTCCTTCGAGGCGCCGCCGCAGTCGGCGTGCGGCAACGGCGCGATCGAGTTCGGCGAGAACTGCGAGGACGGCAACACGACCGACGGCGACGGGTGCTCGTCACGCTGCGTGCGCGAGGATCACTACACCTGTCCCATGGTGGGCAAGCCGTGCGTGCACGACGTCGTCTGCGGCGACGGGCACATCGACGGCGCCGAGGGCTGCGACGACGGCAACACGAAGAGCGGCGACGGCTGCACGGCCGACTGCCAGCTCGAGTGCGGCTGGGAGTGCCCGCCGGGCGCCGTGTGCCGCGCGGCGAAGTGCGGCGACGGCCATCTGGCCGGCAACGAGCAGTGCGACGACGGCAACAACACCGACGGCGACGGCTGCAGCGCGATCTGCATCCTGGAGAGCCGGCCCGTGGCGGAGCCCGAAGGCTGGGCGTGCTCGGCGCCGCCGGCGGGCGCCGACGGCTGCGTGGGGCCGACCACGTGCGCGAAGACGACGTGCGGGAACAAGGTGCGCGAGGGCTCCGAGCAGTGCGACGACGGCAACACGGCGACGGGTGACGGCTGCTCGCCGTTCTGTCGCCTCGAGCCGGTGTGCCCGCCCGCGGGCGGCGCCTGCAAGACGGCTTGCGGCGACGGCCTGATCCTGCCCACCGACGCGGATCAGGAGTGCGACGACGGCAACACGGTCAGCGGCGACGGCTGCTCTGCGGACTGCAAGAAAGAGCAGGGCTATCAGTGCACCGACACGATCATCAAGACGAACCCGCTCGTCCTCCCGATCGTCTTCCACGACTTCAAGCACTACGATGAGGCCGGCGGTCACCCCGACTTCAACCGCTTCAACGGCAACGGCGTTCCGGGAATCGCGAAGGCGACGCTGGGCGCGAACGGCGTCCCCGAGCACGGCGCGACGTGCACGGCCGCCACGGCGAACGCTTCGTTCAACGTGACCTACTGCGATCCGGGCACGACGAACCCGACGTGGGACAAGACGGTGGACTACTTCTCGGCTTGGTACACGGACTCGGACTACAGCAAGACCATCGTGCAGACGCTCTCGCTGGGCGGACGGATCGGCAACAACGTCTCGGACACCTGCAACCTGCCGGGCCAGCCCGACTGCGACGCGTACGGCTACGAGACGGCCAACTTTTTCCCCCTCGACGACCTCGGCTGGGGCAACGGCGTCGACAAGCACAACTACAGCTTCACGTCTCAGACGCGCTATTGGTTCCAGTACACGGGCGTCGCGACGCTGATCTTCCGGGGCGACGACGACGTGTTCGTCTACATCAACAAGACGCTCGCCGTGGATCTCGGAGGGCTGCACCAGTCGACGAACGGCCAGATCACCCTCGACGCCGCCAACGGCACCGGCTACTCGTGTGACTTCGTCGCCCCGGGCGTCGGCAACACGAACAACTGCGACTCGGCGGCACGGACGGGCGGCGGCCACGTCGTCAACCTCGGCCTCGAGCTGGGCAAGGTCTACGAGATCGTCGTGTTCCAAGCCGAGCGCCGCTTGTCGGCGTCGAACTATCGCCTCACGCTGAGCAAGTTCAAAGGCACGCGCAGCGTGTGCACGAGCAGCTGCGGCGACGGCGTCGTGACGGCGCCCGAGGTGTGCGACCTCGGAAAGAACAACAACACGGGCGCGTACGGCGGCTGCAACGCGAACTGCACGGTGGCGCCGTACTGCGGCGACAAGATCGTGCAGAAGGACGCCGGCGAGCAGTGTGACGGCACCAGCGGCTGCGACAAGAACTGCAAGCTCATCATCGTGCGGTAGCCGCGCCCGCAGCGTCGCCCGCTCTGACGTTGCGGCTTCGCGTGCCGCCGGGGTGGCGTCGATTTTCCTTCACGACCCCCGGGGGCCCGGGCGCGACCAGGTCGGCAGCCACGGGCTCGACCTCTACGACGCCGTCCACCACGTGCAGGGGGCGTTCCTGATCCAGCCATGATTCTGGCGCGGCGCGCGGCACCGCGTCGCGGGGGCGGCGGGGGCGGGAAGAAATCGGCGGCCGGCCCCACTCCAAGAGAGTGGGAAGCAGGAACGCTGGCGAAATGGCTCGACGCGACACGGAGATCCTCGACGCGCGCAAGGTGCGGCGCCAACTGGCCGCGCGCGGAGACATCCGCGCCGAGGTCGCGCTGCAGAACGACGTGAACTCATTGCTCGCGCGCCTCGAGCGCGACGTCCCCCCGTGGGTGGCGATGGAGAGCGTCGCGCTGGTGCCCGACGGCGACGAGCCGAGCTGAGAGCGACCCGAATCCACCATCTACTCACGGGTAGGTGGGTCGGGCGCGCTCCTCGAAGGCCTTGCGAAGGTCGATACGATCGCGCTCGCTCGACTTGTGGGCGCGAACGTTGCTAGGCCCGTTCGGCTTCTCGGTTCGGGACACTTCGACGGCGACAGTGCACGTCGAGTGATCTGCTCAAAGTGAAACCGTCAGGCGGCCAGTCCCGGTAGCGGCGTCTTCGCCGTGAGCTTGTTGTCGCCGAAGCCCGCGTAGCTGGTGACGCCCATGGCGTCGAGGATCGAGAGCAACGCGCGCTCGTGGCGATCGTCGGGGTCGGCGCCGTTGAAGTGGAGGTAGCGGCCCGTGGGCGCGAGCTTGAGGTAGCCGGCGCCGCCGCCTGCGAACACGAAGCGCATGTTCTTCTGGTTGTGGTTCACGGCGTCGCCCATGTCGCGCGCCCACACCATGAGCGTGTTGTCGAACAGCGAGCCCGAGCCGTCGGCCTCGGGGATCGCCTTCAGCCTCGTCACGAGATCGACGAAGCGCTGCGCGAGCCACTGCTCGAGCTTGATGAGGTTCTTGAAGTCGGGACCGCCGCCGTGGATGAAGCCGCCGTGCTCCTCGCCCTGCAGCGCGAGATCGGGGAGGTCGACGGACATCGATTGATCCGAGCCGAACTGGATGGCGGCGACGCGCGTGACGTCGCACGCGAAGGCGCCGACGACCAGGTCGATGTGCAGTTGGTTGGCCGTGAGCACGTTCGTGGGGTCGGCGGGCGTCGAAGGCTTCGCGCACGCCGCGCCCGTCGTCATTCCGCCCGACATCGACATGGACGACTGCGAGAGGCGATTCTCGATCTGGCGGAGCGAGTCGAGGTGCACGTCCAGCTTCGGGCGCTCGTCAGCGCCCAGCTGCGTGCGCAGGCCGTTCACCTCGCCCGTGACGAGGTCGAGGATGCTCTTGCGCCGCTTGAGCAGCTGCGCGGGCGAGGGACCCGATCCGCCCGTCGTCGTCGACGAGCCCGTGACGCCGCCGAAGATCGTGTTGAACGCGCTGACGGGAGAGCTGATCGTCGGCAGGTTGTTCGCGCGGTTGAACATCGTCTTGCCGCCGTTGCTGTTCGTCTGCGAGCCGAGCAGCAGCGTCGCGATCGGGCGGTTCACGCCGCTCGCGACGAGGCGATCGCCCAGGAACTGATCGACGGAGATGAGCGACGGCTGGCCCGAGGCGCCGAAGCCGAGACCCGTGAGCGCGTCGGGGCTGCCGTGGTTGTCGCCGGGGTTCTGGCTGACGAGGCCGTCGACCAGCACCAAATTCGGTCGGATGGCCTCGAGCGGCTGCGTGCTCGGCTGCAGGGTGAACGTCGATTCGCCCGAGACGCCCGTGGGCGTCCAGATCTCCGGCGCCGTACCCATCGTGCAAAAGAGCAGCACCCGCTTGACGCGCTTGCCGGCGGCGCGCGCGGGCCGCTCCCGGAGCTGCGAGAGGAAGGGCGCGAGCAAGAGGCCCGCGCCGACGCTCGTGTTGAATCTGCGACGCGAGATGCTCACTTCGAACCTCCGGAAGTACTGGCCGACCTTTGCGTGAAGTGCGGCGCGTGGATCACGCCCATGAGGACGTCGCGCAGGCCGCCCGTGCCCGAGCCCGTGCGGATCGCGTCGTACGTGCAGGCGTCCTGCGACCACGCGCTGCGGCCGTAGGCGTAGTAGGCGAGGTAGCGCGCGAAGCACTGCTTCACGGCGTCGCTCGCGGCCAGGTAGCTCGACAGCGCCGTCACGCCGTCGAACGGCACGTCGCCTTCCGTGACGTTCGCGAGCGTGCCCGACGAATCGACCGGGAAGCCATTGTCCTGATCGCGCCAGCGGCCGAAGCCGTCGTAGTGCTCGAAGCCGAAGCCGACGGGATCCATGAGGTGGTGGCACGCCGCGCACGCCGCGCTCTGATCGTGCTGCTCGAAGTGGGCGCGCGTCGTCGTGGGCTGCGTCGTCGGCTTCAGCTTCGTGTCGACGTTCGCGGGCGGCGGCGGCATCGACTGGCAGAGCAGGCGCGTGCGCACGAGCTTGCCGCGCAGCACGGGCGACGACGTCGCCGCGTCGGCGTAGCCCGTGAGGATCGCCGCCTGGGCGAGCAGGCCCGTGTCCTTTCGCGCGTCGCCCAGGCTCATCTTCACGAAGCCAGCGCTCGCGGCCGGCGCGCCCGAGGTCACGCCATAGTGGGCCGCGAGGTCGGCGTTGACGAACGTTTCCTTCGCCGTGAACAGCTCGCTGACGGGCGCGTTGCGGTTGAACGCGTCGAGCAGGAACGCGCGCGACTCGCCCGCCATCGCGTCGCGCAGGCTCTGCGTGAGCTTGAACACCGTGTCGTCCTTCACGATCGTGCCGACGCGATCCAGGCCCAGCCAGCCCGAGAAGAACGTCGCCAGCGCGTCGGGCGCGCGGCGGTCGGACAGCAGGCGGTTCACCTGCTGATCGATCTGCTGCGGCGTCGAGAGCAGGTTGGCGTCGGCGGCCGCGAGCAGTTGATCGTCGGGCACGCTGCCCGTCAGCAGGTAGGAGATCGAAGTGGCGATCTCGTACGGCGTGAGCGTGACCGTGGGCCCGCTGCCGGCGCCGAGCTCGCGGCGGTAGAGGAAGTAGGGCGACTGCATCATCGCCGACAACACCGCCTCGACTCCGTCGGAGACGGACGCCTCGCCAGCGAAGAGCGCGTCGTACGGCGCGAGGCGCTGGTCCGTCATGGGCTCGCGGAAGAAGCGCTTGCCGAGGGCCGTTATGATTTGCCTTCGGCAGGTCGCGTCGTTCGTCTGGCACGGCGCGAGCTGGTTGAGGTGCGTCGTGACGGCCCAGCGGGCCACCTGCTCGGAGTAGTCGGCGAGCTGCTGCGCCGTGAGGCCCTGGACCAGCAGCGCGTCCGCGTCCGACGAGAAGCCGAGCACCTGCGGATCGCTGAACACGGCGAGCGTGGGCAGCGAACCGTCCTGGAAGAACAGATCGCGCAGCGACGCCGCGAACTGCGCCGCCGTCAGCCGTCGGATCATCCGCGGGCCGGGATCATTCGTGTTGCACGCCGAGGCGGTGGGCAGGCCCGACGGGGGAGGGCCGAGCGTCGTGCCGCCCGCGCCGCTGCCGCCCGTCGCTCCCGCGGCGCCCGTCGTCCCCGCGGCGCCGGTCGTCGCTGGGTTGCCGCCGCCGCCCGCCGTCGCGCCGGCGGTCGCGAAGGCGCCGCCCGTGATTCGCCCAGTGCACCCCGCTGCGAGCGCGAGCGCGGCCGCGCAGGCCAGCGCGCGCGCGAACCGAGCGGATCCTTCTCGTACGCTTGCCACGCCTGATAAGGACGGCGGCGGCCC
>DASZUD010000142.1:0-22954 GCA_035548155.1 Polyangia bacterium | reverse complement strand
AAGGTCGGCAAGGGCTACGTCGTCACGAAGGCGCCCGAGGGCATCGTCGTCGGTGCCGACGACAAGCGCAGGCCGGTCAAGCCGAAGGTCACGGAAGACTTCGAGGGCCCGCCCGTCACGAACGACTGGTGGTCGTCGCTCATCTGGCAGTTCGAGGAGAAGGAGCCCTACTCGTTCGAGATGTTCCCGCATCCGTTGGCGCTGCGCGCGCGCAAGGACGGGCTCGGGCTCGGGTACTCGGACAAGGCGGTCATCACGGGGCGCCAGTACATGTTCCCGTACGAGCGGGATCTGGTCGTGGGCCTGCAGGGCCTCGCGTCGCCGGACACGCGCGTCGCCGGCTATTCGGATTGGGCCGTGACGGCGGACTGGCGCTCGGAGGACAACCGCCTGCGCGCGACGTTCGGCCACGGCATGCCCTTCGTCTACTTCGAGCGAAAGGGCTCGGCGCCGGCTTCGGTGCGCGTGTCGCACTTCCTCAAGAAGGACGACAGCAAGGGTGGAGACGAACCGGAGGCCAAGCCCGAGATCGAGACGTGGGGCGAGAGCGGCGGCGTGCTGGGCGTCTCAGTGGGCGACCACCACTACGCGCTGTTCGCGCCCACGGGCGCCACGTGGACGCGCAAGGGCAACACGTTCACGTCGACGCTCGATGGGAAGGACTACTTTTCGGTCGCGGTGCTGCCGGACCGCAAGCCCGAGACGTTGAAGCTGTTCCGCGAGCACGCCTATGCGTTCATCACCGAAACGCGCGTCGCGTGGACCTACGACGAGAAGAAGGCCGAGCTCACCTCGCGCTTCTCGTTCAAGGCGACGCCCAAGGAGACGGGCCGCGGGCTCTCGGCCGAGCCGCTGGTCGCTCTCTACCGCCACCAGTGGCTGCACACGAAGGACAAGCTGCTGCCGCTCGAATACACGAGCCCGCGCGGCGCGATGAAGCTCTTCGCCGGCGACGCCTTCGAGACGAAGCTCTCGTTCGGCGGCGTCCTTCCCGTTATGCCGGTCGTCGCCAGCGTCGACAAGTCGCTGCTGGAGAAGTACGTGCGCGAGGTGGCGTGGGCGCCGGATCTCTTCCCCGTCGGCCTGCAGCCCAAGCCCGATCGCGACACCTACTGGACGGGCAAGTCGATGGGAAAGGTCGCCACGGTGATGCAGCTCGCCGACATGATCGGCGACAAGAAGGACCAAGCGTTCCTGCTGCGCGCGCTCGAGAACGAGCTGCAGGACTGGTTCGACGGCGAGGCGCCGAAGCTGTTCTATTACGACAAGACGTGGGCGACGATGGTCGGCGTTCCGTCGAGCTACGACTCTGACGCCGCGCTCAACGACCATCACTTCCACTACGGCTACTTCGTGCAGGCCGCGGCGGCGATCGCGCGCTACGACGCCGCCTGGGCCAAGCGGTGGGCGCCGTTCATCGAGATGCTGGTCAAGGACGCCGCCAACCCGACCCGCGACGACGCGCGCTTCCCGTTCCTGCGCTACATGGACGTGTACGCGGGCCACGGCTGGGCGAACGGCCCCGCGCAGTACCACGACGGCAACAACGAGGAGTCCTCGTCGGAGGACATGAACTTCTCGACGGGCCTCGTCCTGTGGGGCGCGATCACGGGCAACACGGCGCTGCGTGACGCGGGCATCTTCCTTTACGCGAACACGCTCGAGGGCATCGAACAGTACTGGTTCGACGCCGATCGCGCCGTGTTCCCGAAGGGCTTCGACTACCCCTGCCTGGCCATGGTCTGGAGCGCGGGCGGCAAGTACGACACGTGGTGGGACTCGAACCCCATCATGGTCCACGGCATCAACTACCTGCCCTTTCACGGCGGCTCGCTGTACCTCGGCCGCCGGCCCGAGCTCGTCCAGCGCCAGTACGACGCCCTCTTGAAGAAGACCCGCAACGAGATCTTCACGTGGCGCGACTACGCGCTCATGTACGAGGCCCTTTCCGACGGGCAGAAGGCCTCCGACGAGTTCGACAAGGACCGTTACCTCGAGCCCGAGTTCGGAGACTCGCGCGCGATGCTGTACAGCTGGCTGCGCGCCCTGGCCGAGTTCGGCCACGTCGACGCGTCGGTGACCGCAGACGTGCCGACCTACGCCGTGTTCAAGAAGGGCACGACGCGCAGCCACGTCGCCTTCAATCCGACGGACACCCAGAAGACCGTGACCTTCTCCGACGGCACAAAGATCGACGTCGGCCCGAAGGAGCTCTCCTTCGAGCAGCCGAAGGCCAAGGCCCCCGCTGATGAATAGATCTGGAGCCCGCTCAGGGTTCCAGATCAGATCGGCTTGCAGCCGTCGAGCATCGGAGAGCCGATGAGCGCGCCGCGGCCCATGCACCGGAGGGATACGATCTGGCCGCGGGTCGGGATGGATCGGCCGCTGTCGTCGTGGCTCACGATCGTCGCGCGCACGGTCTCGAGCGCGTCGCCCGTCGCGAGACGAAGCATGTAGTTGCCGCGAAAGTCGCGGCGGACGTCGGTGACGGTGCCGGTGATCGCGACCGGCTTGTTCTTGAAGCGCGCGTTGGCCGCGGACGCGTCGTCGTTGTAGAGGGCCCACAGCTCGGCGGCCGTCATGGCGCCGCGCGTGGCCTCGTGCCCGCTCGCGACGTAGGGCGACCACGACTCCGTGCTCCCGCGCGCGCGGCCGAGGCCGAACGGTAGCCGCTGGCTGGCCGTGGCGATGACGAACAGCGCCAGCACGAAGAGCCCGGCCAGGCCGAGCAGGATCGACCGGGGGTTCACGCGTTGCTTTTTGCCGCAGCGCTTGCAGACCAGCGCCTGCCGCAGAACGACCTTCCCACACCGGGCGCACCGGCGGTGGCTCGATCGCCGGGAAATCTGGCTCGCCGCACGGTTGGAGATGACGATCCCGTCCACGGCTGACCCCATCGGCGGAACGCGCCGGAATCTTGACGCGAAATCTCTTCGGGGCGCACACGCGCCCACCCGGGGCGGCCGGCGTACAATCCATTGCGTTGCGACGAGTCGACGAGACCGAGGACGTGCGCGCCGCCGAGGACCGCCGGCTGGCCGAAGACGCGCGGCGCGAGCGCAACTGGAAGCGCTTCGGCCCCTACCTGGCCGAGCGGCAATGGGGCACCGTGCGCGAGGACTATTCTGAGCACGGCACGAGCTGGGAGTACTTCCCGCACGACCACGCGCGCAGCCGCGCCTACCGCTGGGGCGAGGACGGCCTGCTGGGCCTCTGCGATCGCGAGGGGCGGCTGTGCTTCGCCCTGGCCCTGTGGAACGGCGCCGATCCCATCCTCAAGGAGCGGCTCTTCGGCCTGACCGGGCCCGAGGGCAACCACGGCGAGGACGTCAAAGAGGAGTACTACTACCTCGACGCGACGCCGACCCATTCGTACGGACGCGCGCTGTACAAGTACCCGCAGCGCGCCTTCCCGTACGACGCGCTCGTGGGCGAGAACGCGCGGCGCGGACGCCTCGACCGCGAGTACGAGCTGGTCGACACGGGCGCCTTCGCCGAGAGCCGCTATTTCGACGTCACGAGCGAGCACGCGAAGGCCTCACCCGACGACATCCTCATCACCCTCACGATCGCGAACCGCGGGCCCGACGTCGCGCCTCTGGTGCTCCTGCCGACGCTCTGGTTCCGCAACACCTGGGCGTGGGGTCGCTCGGGCGAGGGCTACTGGAGCGGCGCCCAGCTCTCGGCGCGCGCCGCGCCCTCACGCTCGGCCTTCTCCGAGATCGCGGCCGACCACCCGACGCTGGGCGCGTACCGCTTCGCGCTCGAAGCGGGTCCCGACGGCCTTCCGCCCGAGCTGCTCTTCACGGAGAACGAGACGAACGCGCAGCGCCTGTTCGACGCGCCGAACACGACGCCGTTCGTGAAGGACGCGTTCCACGCGGCGATCATCGAAGGGCGCCGCGACGTCGTGAACCCGGCCCGCACGGGGACCAAGTCCGCCGGCGTCTACCGCCTCACGCTGGGCCCCGGCGCCGAGGTCCGCGTGCGGATGCGCCTCACGGCTGTTGCGGAGTTGTCATTGGGCCGCGGTCGTGACGATCCGTTCGGCGACTTCGACGAGATCGTCACGCGCCGGCGCGACGAAGCCGACGCGTTCTACGCGGCGCGCACGCCCGGGCTCTCGCCCGACGAGCGGCTCGTCGCGCGCCAGGCCTACGCGGGTCTGCTGTGGTCGAAGCAGTTCTATCACTACGACGTGTCGACCTGGCTCGAGGGCGATCCCGCGTGCCCGCCGCCCCCGGCCGCGCGCAAGACGGGCCGGAACGCCCACTGGCCGCAGCTCTACAACCGCGACGTGCTGTCGATGCCCGACAAGTGGGAGTACCCGTGGTACGCGGCGTGGGACCTCGCGTTCCACATGCTGCCCTTCGCCCGCGTCGATCCGCACTTCGCGAAGGAGCAGCTCGTGCTGCTGACGCGCGAGTGGTACATGCACCCGAACGGCCAGCTCCCCGCGTACGAGTGGGCCCTCGGCGACGCGAACCCGCCCGTGCACGCCTGGGCCGCCTGGCGCGTCTACAAGATCGCCGTCGACGAGCACGGCCACCGCGACCGGACGTTCCTCGCGCGCACCTTCCAGAAGCTGCTGCTGAACTTCACGTGGTGGGTGAACCGCAAGGACGCCGACGGAAAGAACCTGTTCTCGGGCGGCTTCCTGGGCCTCGACAACGTCGGCGTCTTCGACAGATCACGCCCTCTTCCCACGGGCGGCCACCTCGAGCAGGCCGACGGGACGGCGTGGATGGCGTTCTACTGCGCGACGATGCTGTCGATGGCGCTCGAGCTCGCGCGCACGGAGCCCGCCTACGAGGACATGGCGTCGAAGTTCTTCGAGCACTTCGTGCACATCACCGACGCCATGAACGCACTCGGGGACGCCGGGCTGTGGGACGAGCGCGACGGCTTCTACTACGACGAGCTCCACATTCGGCAGGGCGACGCCGATCGCGAGATCCCGCTGCGCGTGCGCTCGATGGTGGGGCTGCTCCCCCTGGTGGCCGTCGAGGTGCTCGAACAGTCGACGATCGATCACCTGCCGGCGTTCAAGAAGCGCATGCGCTGGTTCCTGGAGAACCGGCGAGACCTCGCGGGCGCCGTCTCGTTCGCCACGGAGCACCACGGGCGCGTGCTGCTGGCCCTGCCCTCGCGCGAGCGGCTGGTGCGCGTGCTGGCCACGATGCTGGACGAAAACGAGCTCCTGTCGCCTCATGGCGTTCGCTCACTCTCGAAGGCGCACCAGACGCCGTACACGCTGGCCCTCGACGGGCAGCAGTTCAGCGTCGGGTACGAGCCCGGCGAGTCGCACACCTGGCTGTTCGGCGGCAACTCGAACTGGCGCGGGCCCGTGTGGCTGCCCGTCAATTACCTGCTCATCGAAGCGCTGCAGCGCTATCACCACTTTTACGGCGACGAGCTGCGCGTCGAGTGCCCGACGGGATCGGGCCGCTGGATGAACCTCGACGAGGTCGCGCACGAGCTCGCGCGCCGGGTGGCGGGCCTGTTCCGAGCCGACAGCTCGGGCGCGCGCCCCTGTCACGGTGGAGATCCGCGGTACGCAGGCGATCCGCACTTCCGCGATCTCGTGCTCTTCCACGAGTACTTTCACGCCGAGACGGGGCGCGGCCTGGGCGCGAGCCACCAGACCGGGTGGACGGCGCTGGTCATCCGCCTCCTCGAAGACCTCGCGCGACCCCGGAGCGCCTGACCCCTCCCGGGCTTCAGCGCTTCCGCGCTTCAGCGCTCATAGAGAATCACGTTGTGGTAACGCGCCTCTGACCCGCCCGGGTTTTCGTACGCGTGGGCCTTGTCGGCCGAGAACGACACCGAGTCGCCGGCGCCGAGCTCGTACACCTCGCCCTCGACGCGCAGCTTGAGCTGTCCCGAAAGCACGATCACGATCTCGCGCGTGCCGGGCGCGTGCGCGTCGGATGCGTGAATCGCGCGCGCCGCGAGGCGCAGCTCGTAGACCTCGGTGCCGGGCGCGGCTCCCGCGGGCGTCAGCGGACGGCTCTCCATCTTGCCGTCGGCCGAGCGCAGCACCTGCTGCTCGGCGCGCCGGAGCACGCCCACGGCGTCGCGGGTCTCGCCGATGAGCTCGGAGAACGGGATGCCCAGGCCGACGGCGATCTTCCACAGCACGCCGACGGTGGGGTTCCCCTTGGAGGTCTCGATCTGCGAGAGCGCGGCGCGGCTCACCCCCGACGCGACGGCCAGCTCGTCGAGCGACATGTTGCGCGCTTTGCGGCGTCGTCTTAGGTTGTCACCCACTCGGCGGGCCATCTCGACGGCTCCGACCTCGTCGCCCGGCGGCAGCGGCAATGACCGCACGGGCGCGGAGCGCTCGGCCTTGTTTCGAAGCGTCGGCATCACGCGCACGCTACCACGAAGGCCCACGCTCCCGCCGCTCCGACCAGGAAAACACAATGCGTAACCTCGAATCGCGCCCCGGCGCGCCCGCCACGACGACAGTCACCCTGCTCCCCGTCAGCGCCGAGGCCGGGGCCGCGATGGCCGCGAACCAGCCTCCGCCGGGCGTCCGCGTGGCGCCCGACTACCCGACCGAGTTCTCGGCGGGGGTGGGCCAGCAAGCGAGCGCAGGCCTCGACCGCGCGCTGGGACCCTTCTTCATCCACCGCACCGAAGACGGCGTCGTCGTCGGCGAGATCGGCGGCGCCTTCACGGGCCCTGGCCAGGTGGAGATCGGCTACGCGATCGTCACCTCGTGCTGGGGCCGCGGCTACGCGACGGCGGCCGTGCGCTCGTTCGTGGAACGCGCGCGCGCCGTTCCGGGCGTCGCGCGCTTCGTCGGGCACACGCCGCTCGATCGGCCGGCGAGCGGTCGAGTGCTCGAGAAGGCAGGCTTCCGCGTCGCCGCCGAGATCGACGACGAGCACGAGGGCGTACCCATTCGCGTGGTCGAGTGGGAGCTCACGCCGAGCTGATCGTCTCGACCAACGCTGCCCGCGGGCGCGCCCGCGCCGTGATCCGCGCGTGCAGCACGGCCGCGACGAAGCACAGCGCGAGACAGCCCGCCCAGAGCACGCCCGAGCCGGCGCGCGCGAGCGTGAACGTCCCCAGCATCGGCGCGAGGATCGACGCCGAGCCCCACGCGAGCTGATACGTCCCCTGGTACGCGCCCCGCTGGGCGACGGGCGCGAGCTCGGCCACCAGCGCGGGCGCCGCCGTCGAGAACCCGACCTCGCCCAGCGTCCACAGCACGCCCGTGAGCGCGTAGCCCAGCGCGCCATGCACGAGCCCCGTCGCGCCCAGGCCCAGGCCCGTGAAGAGACAGCCCGCGACGAGCCACTCGGCGTGGCTGCGCTTGCGCACCAAGCGCAGCGCGACCGGCTGCGCGACCACGATGTAGACGCCGTTCAACCCCAGCAACCAGCCGATCGCCTGGAGGCTCTGGCCGTGCGCGCGCATGTCGAGCGGGAGCGCGACGATCACCTGCGTGAACGCCAAGAACAGCAGCACCTGGATCAGCACGAACTTCACGAACGGCGCGTCGTGAAACGGCTCGACGAGCCCCGACCAGGGCCGCGCGGCGGGGCTGGCGCGCCCGGCGTGCGCGGGCTTCGTTTCGGGCACGCCGAACAGCACGACGGCTCCGTACGCGAATGTCGTGAGCGCGTCGACGACGAACAGCGCGGCGAAGTGGTGCTCGGCCAGCGCGCCGCCGAGGACGGACGCCCCCGCGAAGCCCAGGTTGATGGCCCAGTACAGAAGGCCATAGGCGCGCGCGCGCTCCGAGATCGGCACCACGTCGGCGACAGCGGCCTGCAGCGGCGGCCGACACGCGTCGGTGAAGAAGCCCAAGAGCGGAGCGATGGCGAAGATCGCGCCCAGCGAGCGCGCGAACCCGAGCGCGAGCATCAGCGCGCCCGCGCACGTGGTTCCGACCAGCAGCGTCGCGCGCCGCCCGAACCGATCGGCCAGCGCGCCGCCCACGGGACCAGCGGGCAGCCCTCCCACGGCGTAGAGGCTGATCGCGAGCCCCGCCACCTCGGGCGAGAGGCCACGCTCACGCGTGAGATAGAGACCCAGCAGGAAGAACACAGTCCCGCCGAGCCGGTTGAGCAGCATGCCCACCCACAGCGTCCAGTACGTGCGCGAAAGCCCGAACGGCCCGACTCGGCCGGCCTTCGAACAGGCGTCGACGTCGTTCGCGGGCGTGACGGCCGAGCGGAGCTCGATCGTCGCGGAGGTCGCGCCGGGCGTTACATTCTGGCCGTTCGTCTGGTGGCTCTGGCTCATGGGTCGTCTCCGGGAGGAGGCCGAGGCCGAGAGTCACCGAGAGCGACCCGCGGCCATCAGCCGGGGTCGTCTCGTCGTCCGAAAGCGTTCAGACGCGCGCGACCCTGGCCAGGCTGTCCTTACGGGCAACCCAACACATCGGGTACGTGCGGTGAACGAGCGTCGACACGAAGTCTCCAAGCTACGCCTGCTCAGGGGCGCGTGCAAGGCCGCGTTCGGAATCCGGTCGCGCTTGACGATGACGCGGCGAGCGCTGCTATGCTCGACCCGCTCGTCTCGCGAGGATGGCGAAATTGGTAGACGCGCCGGATTTAGGTTCCGGTTCCGAAAGGAGTGGAGGTTCGAGTCCTCTTCCTCGCACGGTGATTCCGTTCAACCAGCCGGTCGCGTGTTGACCGCCAAGTGCGCCGCAAACGCCCGCCGGTAAGCCGGGCGCGCTTCGCCGCGGGCGACGTAAGCCGCGAGCTTCGGGAATTCGTCCAGGATGCCCGAAGGTCTCGTCCTCAGCAGCACCGACGTCATCATCAGATCGCCTGCGCTGAAGGCACCATCGAGCCACTCGGCCTCGCCCAAACGCGCGGAGAGCTGCCTCAAACGATCGCGGACGCGGGTCGCGACCAGAGGCAGGCGCTCCTGCGCCCAGGGCTTGTCGCCCTCCACGATTTTCACGGTCGTGAGATCGAGAATCGGCGGCTCGATCGTGCTCAACGCGGCGAACATCCAGGTGATCGCGCGCGCTCGCGCATGGGCGTCCTTCGGCAACAGGCCCGCATGGCGCTCGGCGATGTGGAACACGATCGAACCGGTCTCGAACAGCGTGAGGTCGCCCTCCTCATAGGTCGGAATCTGGCCGAACGGATTGAGCGCCAGATGGGCGGGCTGCTTCAGCGCGGAGAAGGTCACGAGGCGAACTTCGTAAGGTTGGGCCACCTCTTCGAGAGCCCACCGCACGCGCGTATCGCGCGACAATCCCCGGCCGCCGTCGGGTGACCGGTCAAAAGCGGTGATCGTGATGCTCATGGGCAGGCTCCACGCGTGCACATCGTCTACCGTGCCCCGCCCTCGCCCAGCGTGACGAGCAGCTCGTCCAGCTGCCCGAACGTCTCGTCCATCCCGTCGTAAGACCCGAGGGCGGCGTCGAGGGCTTCCTTCGAGGCATGGAGCTCGTGCATGACGAGCAGCGTCTTGCCGGCCTTTTCTTCGAAAGTCACCGTGGTGACGGCTCCGCCTTCACCACCCTCGTCATTGGTCCAGACGAGGCGCGAGTGTGGCGTCACTTCGAGGTACTTGCCGAAGAACGCCATGGTCTTCGAGCCGTCCAGGCCGAACACGAGTCGGTACCCGCCTCCGACGCGAACGTCCATCTCGCAGGAGAGCAGGTTCAGGCCCGCCGACTTCGGCACCCACCACCGCTTGAAGAGCTCGGCCTTGGTCCACGCCTCGAACACGATGCGCGCCGGCCCGTCGAACGTTCGCGTGACGACGAGCTCGCGCTCGGACTTCCGGTCGATCGTCGTGGGGTTCTTGATTGCGGTGCGCTCACTTCTTGCGTCCATCGATCTTCTCCTTCCGTTTCAGTTCCTCGACGATGTCGTCCAGCTCGTCGAAGCGTGCGGCCCACAGCTGTCGGTACCTCTCGATCCACGCCATCTCTTCCTCCAGGCGGCGCAAGCCGAGCTTGCAGGTCCGTACGCGACCGACCTTCTCCGTCGTGACGAGCCCGGCCTGCTCCAAGACGCCGACGTGCTTCTTCATGCCCGTGAGGGTCATCTCGAACCTCTGGGCAAGCTCCGTGATCGAAGCGTCTGCACGTCCGAGCTGCTCGAGAACCCCGCGCCGGGTGGCGTCCGAGATCGCCGCGAACGAGGCGTCGAGGCGGGCCCGCTCATACTGAACCATTGGGTTCAGTATATAGCTCGGCGCCTGGCGGCCTGGCAAGGGCGCTGATGCGGTCGACGTGGCAAGCGACCGATCAGTCGGCCACGCTAGAAGTAGAAGCCCCGCTGGGAGGTGTCGCCATGTGCGAGGTCGCCCCTCCGAACCGTTGGAAACGCGCCGTCGCGGCGCTGTGTATGGTTCTGATCCTCGGGGCGCTCTCGGCAGCACGCGCGGAGACCTTCGGCCCGCCGCAGCCGCCGGCCAGCCGAACGCTGCCGCTCCCGGCACCGGGAACCCATCGCCTGATTCGCGTCGGGCCCCAGGCGCTGATCCGCGAGGACGATCGCGGGCGGCTCTCGATGGTCGATGAATCGACTCCGCCGCCCAAGGCTGGCCGAAGTCTCGTGACGACCACCGCCTTCTTCAGCATCCTCGGGTTCGGTGCGCTCCTGACCTTCGGTTCCCCCAACAACGTCGGGTTCGAAGCCGGGCGCGCCGTGCTGCCGCCCTGAGCCCAAGCACGATCCGGCCGCGCCGTCGATAGTACGTATGTACTATGCCCGCGCGCACGGTGACGCGCGACAGTGGCAAGTGGGACCGAGGACACTCATGCCGCTTCCCGACGCCGAGTCGCAGGGCGCGCAGCCGCGCGACCGAGACGCCAAGATCGTCGATGTCGACTTCCTCGAATGGCTCTACACGCGCTACAGCCGCGTCGTCCTTCGCCGCGCGACGGCGCTCATGGGCGAGCGCGAGGCCGGCAAGGACGTCATGCAGGAAGTCTTCCTTCGTGCGCTCGGCGCGAGCGCGGACTTCCCGCAGGTGACCTCGCCGCTGGCGTGGCTCCATCGGATCACGACCAACGTGTGCCTGAACCGGCTCCGCGACGCCAACCGGCACCGCGCGATCCTGGGGCAGCTCATCTCGCCCGAGGAGCCGACCGGCACCTCTCTCGGTGACGAGGCGCTGACCTTGTCGGCGCTGCTGTTCGAGGTGCCGAGCCACCTGCAAGAGATCGCGATCCACTACTTCGTCGACGAGATGAGCCAGCAGGAGATCTCGGATTTGCTCGAGGTCCCGCGGCGCACGATCAGCTACCGCCTCGGACGCTTCCTCGAGGCGGCGCGCGCCGCGAACGATTCGGACTGAGCCTCGGCGTCAGCCGAGGTCGTGCGCTCGGCGTCAGCCGAGGTCGCGCGCTCGGCGTCAGCCGAGGTTGTGATACACGCGCTGAACGTCTTCGTCCTGCTCCAGCGCGTCGACGAGCTCGAGGACCTCGTTGGCCTTGTCCTCGGGCAGCGTGAGCAGGTTCTGCGCGACGAACTCGGACTCGGCCGACTGGATGGCGATTCCCTTGGCCTCGATGGCCGCCTGCAGCTTGCCGAAGTCGGCGAACGCGCCGCGGATGATCATGAGCGGCTCGCCCTTCTCGCCCGTTCCCTCACCCATCTCCTCGAGGCCGTGGTCGATGAGGTCGAGCTCCAGCGCCTCGAGGTCCTTGCCCGCCAGCGCCTCGGGCGCCACGCGGAACACGCCCATGCGCTTGAACTGAAAGCCGACGCTGCCCTCGGTGCCCATGCTGCCGCCGTAGGTCTTGAACGCCGAGCGCACGTTCGCCACCGTGCGCGTCACGTTGTTCGTCGCCGTCTCGACCATGATGGCGATGCCGTGCGCGCCGTAGCCTTCGTACATGACGATGTCGTAGTTCTCGGCGCCCTGCCCCGACGCCTTCTTGATGGCGTTGTCGATCTTGTCCTTGGGCATGTTCGCGGCGCGCGCGTTCTGCAGCACGCGCCGGAGCGTCGGGTTCGAGTGCGGGTCCGGACCGCCGGACTTCACCGCGATCGCGATGTCCTTCGCGATGCGGGTGAAGGCCTTCGCCATGCGGTCCCACCGCTTGAACATCGTGGCCTTGCGGGTCTCGAAGATGCGTCCCATAGGCTCGGCCTATACCAAGGAAGCGCGCCGTCGTCACCCGCCTTGTCGAGGGGCGGCCTGGCGTCACGGCACGTAGACGCCGACCCACTCGAGGTGCAAGCCGTCGGTGAGCCCGCGCGTCGTGCGATCGTGCGGCGGCCGCTTGCTCTCCACGCCCACGACGGCGAAGGACCCTGACGGCGCGTCCGGAGGCGCCTCGACCATGAGGATCTCGTCCGCGCCGGGCGTCAATTTCGGGCTGGCGGCGGCGAAGGTCGCCGAGAAGTCGACGTCGCCGTTGCCGACGAAGACGGACAGTGGCCAGGCAACCATCTCGCCGGTGGCCCATCCCTTGACCGGGATGTCGACGCGCTCGCCCGCGGCCACCGCGTACCACTCTTGCTGGAAGGCGACGCCGTAGTACGGCTCGCTGAGCGCGGGGATGCACGGATCGCCGCCGCGGCGCGCGGCCGCGTTGGACCACACGCGCTGGTAGACGCGCTGGTTCTCCACCCAGAACGTGCCCTCGCACATGTCCGCGAGCTCCGCGCGGCCCGCGCGGTTCCACGCGTTCCAGATCGTCTCCTTCCACGGTTCCCGCGCGGCGATCTGCGGCAGACGAAACCCGTCGCCCGTGGGATCGGTCGCCGCCTCGGCGATCTCGTGGCTGGCCGCGACCGTCATGTTCTCGACGGGGGAGGTCTCCGTGCAGCGCTGAACGACCGCGTAGTTGTCGCCGCGCGGGCCGAACACGTCGTGGTAGGCGCCGAAGGTCATGCAACCAGTGTTGGGGGTGCCGCGCGCGACGACGGTGACGCCCGAAGGCATGTAGACGAGGTAGAGGGTCTTCCCGTCGGGCGAGAGCTCGGGGCGCGCCGCGATCACCGCCTCGATGTACGTGAAGAGCTCGTGATCGGTGATCTCCGGGCCCGCCACGGCCGGCCCCGTGATCGTCGCGGCCCCGTCGACACTTCCGAGGCCGTACTCCGACGAGACCTTCGCCCACCATTGGCTGCGCGCCAGCGTCGTCGAGAAGGCGAAGAACGCAGGCGCGTCGGCGGCGTCGTTCTGCGGCACGATCGTCACGAGGCGCATCGGCGCCAGGAGGCCGCCGTTCAGCGTCGGCACCTCGGGCCAGGGCTGGTGCTTCGAGTACGGCGCGGATTCGCAGGCCGCCGCCGCGAGCAGCGCCAACGCCAGACGAGATCGCGCCGACATCGCGTCCGATATTCGGGCAAGCGCAGCGTATTGACAAGGCGATCGCGCGAGGAAAATACTGCGCGGGGTGCGACAGCTGGTGGCGTTGATTCTCTGCGCGATGGGCATCGCCGCGTGCGGCGGCGGCAGTGGCGCGCCGCGGGACGCGGGCGTCGACCTCGGCGCCGTCGGGATGGGGACGCGCCTCGTCGCCGGGGACGTCGACGTGGCGGGAGTCACCAGCGACGGTTGGGTGGCGGTGCACGACTGGCAGCGCGGCGCGCTGGCCGTGCCGCTGGCGGGCGGAGAGCCGCGCTTGATCGACGGCGCGGCCGATTCTGTCTACGCGGTCGGCGATACGATCTTCGTCTACACGAACTGGGACTTCGCCACGGACGTCGGCGACATCTCCGTGTGGACGGCCGCGTACCGGGAGCAGCCGCTCGCCGTCGCGTCGGAGGGCGTGCTGGCGTACAGCGACGACGCGAGCCGGCTCCTCGCGACGCGCGACACGAGCCCCGACGGCACCAGCACGACGGTGATCCTGAGCGGCGTGGACGGCGGCCCCGCCAAGGTCATCGGCGCGGCGGCGCGCACGCCCGGCTGCTACCCGCGCGCGCAGTATGGCGCCGGAACCTTCGTGGTGGCGCGCTGCGAGCCGCTTTCGACGACGATCGATCTGACTGCCGTCGACGCGAAGACGGGCGACGTGACCGTTCTCGCAACCGACGTCGAGCCCTCGTTCGCGATCGTGGGCGATGCCGTCGCCGCCATTCACTCCGACGGCGTCGCCTGGCTGTTCCCGCGGAGCGGATTCGCGCGTCCCCTCGCCAGTGACGTGGACGCGGTCGTCGCCACGCCGGATGGCGCCCTCCTCGTCAGGAGCCGGGGCGCGATCTCTCGCGTCTCCCTCGACGGCAGCCCCGCGGTCAAGCTGGTCACTGGCGGCGCCGAGGTCATCAGGGACGTGTCCCCCGACGGCGCCTGGCTGCTCTACCGGACGACGATCGGACCGCGCCACGGGTACGGTGACCTCCTCGCGACCTCGGCGCGCGGCCCCTCGGCGCCTGTGACGCTGTCGGCGGGGCCGGACGCGACCACGTTCGGCAGCGCCTTCACGTCCGACTCTTTGCGCGTCCTCTACATCACGGACGCCGACGACGTGTTCACGGGGACGCTGCACGCGCGCCGCCGGTCAGGCGACGGCGAGGCGACGACCTTGGGCACCGGCGTGTGGAGCGCGCTCGCCTACGCCGACACGCGCGTGGTCTTCCTGTCCGACTACTCGCCGGTGCCCGAGGGGCGCGGGCGTGGCGTGCTGCGCGCCGCGGACACCGCGAGCGCCGGCGCGCCGATCGTGCTCGCGACCGCGGTGGGCGGCGCGTTCATGCTCACGCCCCGCGGGGACGCCGTCGTGTACTCCGTGAACGACGGCACGGAGCGCGCCGGGCTGTACGTCACCCCGCTTCCGGGCGGCGTGGCGCGGCCGCTCGACGGCGGAGCACACGACGGTGGCGGCTCCGGCGACGCGCTGGACGGCGGCGGTTCGGTGGACGCGCCGCAGGAGAGCGCGCCCGAGGGCGGCGCGGACGCCGCCGTCGACGCCGACGCGGACGCGGACGTCGACACGCCGGCACCGGACGGCGCAGACGGCGACGCCGGGGACTGAACGCACGACGGGCGCGCGCCTCGCGTTCGAGGGAGAATTGCGCCATGTGCGCGCGCTTCACGCTTCGCAAAGAGAAGGTGCGAGACCTCGCCGAAGAGCTGGACGCGGAGCTCTCACCCGAAGATGAGCCGCTCTACCGGCCGCGGTACAACGTCGCGCCCACGGACCTCGCCTGGATCGTCGACCTCTCGGGAGGGGCGCGCGTGCTGCGGCCGGCGAAGTGGAGCTACGTCGTCGGCGGCGGCGCGCGCCGCCTCGTGAACGTGCGCGGCGAACAGGTCGGTTCGGGCGCCGGCTTCCGCGAAGCGTTCGCCCATCGTCGCTGCGTCGTCGTCACCGACGGGTTCTACGAATGGCCGGGCAAGGGCCTCGCGCCGTACCTGCTCCGCCGCGCCGACGACGGCCTCGTGCTGCTGGCCGGCCTCTGGCAGCGCCCGGATCCCAGCGAGACGCACCCGCGCTTCACCGTGCTGACGACGCGGCCGAACGGCGTGGTCGCGCCCATCCACGATCGAATGCCCGTCGTGATCGCGCCCGCGCGCCTCGACACCTGGCTGGGCGCCGAGCCGGCGGCCGCCGCGCAGGCGCTCGCCCCCGCTTCCGAAGACGCGCTGGTCGCGACGCGCGTCTCCAAGCACGTCAACAACGTGCGCCACGACGACGCCGAGTGCGTCGTGGCAGCGTCCGCGCCTTGAATGACGCGCCCTTCGCGCCCGGCCAGGCTCCCTGTTGCGTTACGACGCGTTGCGGCCCACTGCGACCCCACCCTGGATAGCCCAATCCTTGATGTAGAGTGACTCGGCCGGGGCCGCGTCCCGGCGATCCCTAAGGAGACGAAGAACATGAGATTTTCCGGCAAGTCGGTTCTGGTCACGGGTGGAGCGTCGGGCATCGGTCAGGGCGTCGCCCTCGCCTTCGCGTCCGAGGGCGCCAACGTGGCAATCACGTACGCGACGAGCGATCCCGCCGAGACCGTGGCCGCCATCAAGGACAAGGGCGGCAAGGCGCTGGCGATCAAGGCCGACCTGCGCCTCGAGAAGGACGCGGACCTGATCGTCAAGGAGACGATCGCCGCGTTCGGCGATCTCGACGTGCTGGTGGCGAACTCGGGCGGCTTGCTCAAGCGCAGCCGCGTCGTCGAGACGTCGCTCGAGCTGTGGAACGAGGCGCTGGCGATCAACCTGACCAGCACGTTCCTCTGCTGCCGCGCCGCCCTCCGCCACATGGAGGCGAAGAAGAAGGGCAACATCGTCCTCATGAGCTCGCTGGCCGCGCACGACGGCGGCGGCTTCGGCGCCAGCCACTACGCGGCGACCAAGGGCGCCGTGCTCACGTACATCCGCGCGCTCGCCAAAGAGGTCGGCCCCCTCGGCATTCGCGTCAACGGCCTCGCGCCAGGACTCATCGCCACGCGCTTCCACGACACGTTCACGCCCGCCGAGGGCCGCAAGGCCACGGTGGAGCGCACGCCGCTGCGGCGCGAGGGCACGCCCAAGGACTGTGCGGGCGCAGCCACCTTCCTCGCGAGCGACGACGCCGCGTTCCTCACGGGCGAGATCATCGAAGTGAACGGCGGCCTCGGGCTGTATTGATCGAGCCGAGGGCCGCCCAGCGGCGCGACCGCTGCCGGGCGTGGCAAGCGTGAGGACGGCTCTCGGTCCCCCATCCCCCTGCTCGGCGCCGCAGCAAAGCTGCCCCACGATGGGCGTTTCAGGCGAAGCTGCGTCGCCGAGCTCACCGTGAGCCGTCAGACAGAGCCGGCGCCCAGGTGGTGCTTGGCCTCTGCCCGCGCGTGCCTGCGGAGGCGGCGGGCGCGCGCGGCGAGGCGGCTGAGGCGGTTGTGCCGCTCGGCCATCGCCAGCGTGTGCGTGATCGTTCCGTCGGGCGGCAGCACGAACGCCGAGAGGAACCGCACGGGATCCTCCAGCTCGCCGTCGTGGTGCACCTCGAAGTGCAGATGGCTGCCCGAGACCTTCACCCCCGTGCGTCCCACGGTGCCGATGACCTCGCCCGCCCTCACCACCTGGCCGGGGACGACGTCGAAGTCCGTGAGGTGGAAGTACCCCGAGCGCACGCCGTCGGCGTGCATGATGCGCACGAAGAAGCCGCCCGGCCCCATGCGGCGGGCGCGAAACTTCCGCAGCTGGCGCGGCAACAATGCCCGCGCCGGCAGCTTGCCGGGCTGATCGAGCCCCGCAAACTGGACGACGCCGTCGGCGACGGCGCGCACGGGCTCGCCCACGGTCGCGTCGATGTCCAGGCCGCGGTGCGCGCGGCGGCCGTTGTCGCGGTCCGCCCCCGGCCCGCTGGTGCCGAGGCGCGTCCCTCCTTCGAGCGGTGAGACGATCTCGAGTCCCAGCGACGAGGAGCGTCCGGCGAGCGGCGCGCTTGCGTAGAGATCCAAGAGCCGGCGGCGCGCCACCAACGTGCGATCCTCGGCCGTGGCGCTCCACACGCGATCGCCCCACACGAAGTGCGCGACGGCCGTGCGGTGGGGAGTGCTCTGCGAGACCGCGTCCAGCGCGGCGTGCTCGGCCTCCCACATCGCGAGCAGCGCGGCGCCCGCGCGCAGGTTGGCCGCCGGATCGAGCAGGCGCTCCTTGTCCAGCTCCTCGCGCGGGAACGGCAGGCGCGCGCCGCTCGCGAACATGCGCGGCTGGATCTGGAGCAGGCCCACGCCCGCGGGCGTGACCAGGCCAGGGCGACAGCGGCTCTCGCGGTAGGCCAGCGCAGCCAGCAAGAAGGCGTCGGCGTGCGAATCGGCGGCAGCTTCGCGCACGACCCGCGCGAGGTCCGTGAGGCCGGCCGCAGGCGCCACCTCGCCACACACCGTCGCGAACGCCGCGTCGAACCGCGCCGTGTCGAGGGGGCCCGCCGGGGCCGCCGGCTCGGCGGGCCAGCCCGACGGATCACGCAGCTCGTGGATGCCGCGCTTGAGCGGCCCGGACACGCGCCTCTGGCGCTGGCCCGGCACGTACGCCACCGCCTCGGGGATCTGCGCCTCACCCTGCCCGGCCGTTCGTTCGACCGCGGCCGCGGGAGGTTCAGCCGGTCCTGGGCCTCCGGCGGCGGGGACCTCGGTCGCGAGGATGGCCAGAGAGAAAAGCGTGGTGATCACGGCGGTCGACCCTCCCTCCATCGGAGGTCGGTCCGCAGATCTGTAGGGGCGGCGGCGCTACTCGACCTCGATCCAGTCGAGGTCGGGCGCCGCGTGCGAGGTGTCGCCCTTGAACACGATCGTGTTCGCCGTGCCCGCGACGAAACCGGTCAGCACGACCGGCATCGCGCCGACGGCGTTCCAGTTCGCGGGCGTGACGACCGGGAACGCGTAGATCTGCGGCGCCGTGCCGTTGACGCTGATCGAGAAGTAGCGCGCGCACGCGCCCGAGCACGCGTCGCCGTTCGTGTAGTACACGACCAGCGTGCGCGTGCCCGTGGTCGAGGACATCACGTTGCTGAACGTGACCGTCGAATGCGGGCCGATGTAGCCGACCCGCTGGTCGTTCGAGCAGGCGCCCGGGCTGCACTGGATCGGCGTGAGGCCGTTGCTCAGCGTCGCGGTCTCTGCCTGGAAGGTCTGGCCGCGCCACACGGTGATCGGGCTGCTGAACTGGACGCCGTCCGCCTTGCAGCTCGTCGGACCGTCCTTGCGCCTCGCGTCGCACGGCGAGCAGTCGCCGGTCGCGTTCGAGGTGCCGAGATATGGATTGGTGTACGGCGAGCCGGTCTGCAGCGCACCCAGGCGGCCCGGCACCGTGTCCTTCGAAAACCCCGGGCCGTTGCAGTAGAACGCGTCCACGACGCCGCTCGCGGCGTTGGGCGCGAAGATGTTTCCGAAGAACGTGCCCTCGCGATTCGGGTACTGAGGATCCGTGCCCCAGCCGATCGCCGGGTTCGGCGACACGAGCCACAGCGGGATGTGAATTCCCGTCGTGTTGACGTGCGCGAGCATGCAGGACGAGATCGCCCGCTGGCACGAGGCGTCGCAGCCACCCGTCTTCCAGCCGGGCGCGAGGCCCAGCTGACCGGGGAAGGTGTACGACGCGCCGTCCTGATCGTGCGCCGTGATCGAATCGCCGGCCGCCAGCGCGCAGCGCACGAGGTACTGCACCGTGGTGCGCCCCGGCGTCGTCGTCATGAGGCCCGTCGTGCTCGAAAGACCGTTCGCCGTCGACAGGCCGTTTGCCGTCGACAGCCCGTTCGCCGTCGACAGGCCGTTCGCCGTCGACAACCCGTTCGAAGACAGGCCATTCGCCGTCGACAGCCCGTTGATGACCTGGAGCCCATTTTGCGTGAAGACCAGCGGATCGCTGGTGCTCTCCACGGCCTCTGGCTCGCGATCGCAGGCAGCGAGCCCGAGCGCGGCGACGAGCGGCAGCAGCCTTTTGAGCTTTGGCATGGGGGACCTCGAGCCGTGCCAGTTGCAATAGGTATGCTATCTCACGCAAGTGAACAGGCATCGTATTTCCGGACCTTTGGCCGTGGGACGCCGCGTTCTTTGTTGTCCGTCGGGACGATGCCCGTTGCACCAGATACAACGGGGGAGCACGCGAGTCGGCATTTCCGCGTGGCGCTCCCGCTCGCGCTTCCGTAACCTACCGCGCCGTACCTCACCATGAGCGATACCCCAGAAGCCCACACCGGTCCCCAGCCGGGCACTCACCCCGGAATCGAACAGCTTCGCCTCGCGCTTCGGGAGGTCGAGAAGCGGGACGTCGATCCGCTCACCGCGCCGTGGACCGAGATCGAGCCCGGGATCGCCAAGCTGCTCGGCGGCCCGTTCTCGCCGGACCAGCCCGAGCACACGCCCGTCGCCTTCTTGCTGGCGGCCGCCTTCGGCGAGCGCGTGTGCCGCGATCTCGGCGGCTTCTGGTTCCCGAACCGCTCGACGCCCGACGGCGCCGCCATCGGGTTCCCCGAGGTGATGCTCATGTTCTCGCCGCTGGACGTCGTGCTCCAGGCGCTGTCGCGCGCGAGACTGACGCTGCTCGACGACGTCGCGAAGGATCTCGCGGGCACGCTTTCCCGCGCGCGGGCCGAGGCCGCCGCCGGCGGAGGCGCGCCGCCGCGCATCGGCCCGGACGACTATCGCCGGCTGTTCGATCCGGGCTTCGTCCAGCTCGTATGCATCGATCGCGCGAAGGTGCGCTCGGCGCTGGGCCGAACGCCGGCCGAGGCGGCGCGTGAGGTCGAGGACGCGCTGTCACGCGTGCCGGCCTCGGTGCCGGCCAACGTGCGCTCGTCGATGCGCGACCAGATCGCGGGCGCGCTGCGCCAGCTGCCGGGCGACGGTCCGGTGGCTTCGCGCGCCGGGGCGGCGCTGCCGCTCGTCGAGCTGCTCGGGTTGCTCGAGGGAGCCGTCGAGACGACGCGCTTCGCGCCCGCGGAGCTGTGGCAGCACGTCCTCATCCCGCTCCTGCACATCGGCGCGGCCGAGACCTTCCCGCCGCTCGACGCCGACGAGCGCGAGGCGCTGCGCGAAGGCACGGATCCGCTGGTGATGTACGTCGACACGGTGCCGTTCAGCACGCCGGCGGAAGACGAGGACGGCCTGCTGGGCGTGTTCCCGCCCGACTCGCTCGGCGTCATGGACCCGTGCTTCGAGCGCCTGCCCACGGTGCGCACGCTCACCGTGCCGGTTGCGCCGCTCGCGCCGCTGGCCGCCAAGTTCGATCGCAACGCGGTCCGCGCCTCCGTCGAGCGCTTCACGCGTCACGCCGTCGGCGAGGCGCAAGGTGCCGGCGAGGCCGCGCCCAACGTCGAGTCACAGCTGCTGCCGATCGCGCTCGAGCTGCTGGGTGAGCTGGCGCGCGTCGTGGGCGCCGTCGGAGAAGGCGAGGATCGCGCGCTGTGCTTGCGCCGCGCCCCCGAGGCCGAGGCGGCGTCGGACGCCGCGCTCAAGGAGCTCCGGCGGGCGATGCAGGGCTCCCGCATCATTCTGATCTGACGGATGGGCGCTTCCGCATGGCCGCACCTCACGACATAAAGGGCAACGTCGCCAAGCGACGCACCTTCGCGATCATCTCGCACCCCGACGCGGGCAAGACGACGATGACCGAGAAGCTGCTCCTCTACGGGGGCGCGGTGCACCTCGCCGGCTCGGTCAAGGGCAACAAGGGCGGCCGCGCCGTCACGAGCGACTGGATGGAGATCGAGCGCCAGCGCGGCATCTCCGTGACCAGCAGCGTGCTGCAGTTCGACTACGCGGGGCGGCGCCTCAACCTGCTCGATACGCCGGGCCACAACGACTTCAGCGAGGACACGTACCGCACGCTCGCGGCGGCCGACACCGCCGTCATGCTGATCGACAGCGTCAAGGGCGTCGAGCCGCAGACCATCAAGCTGTTTCAGGTCTGCCGCATGCGCGGCATTCCCATCGTGACATTCTTCAACAAGCTCGATCGCTCGGGCCGGCCGCCGCTCGAGCTCCTCGACGAGGTCGAGCGCGTGCTCGGGATCCCGTGCACGCCCATGAACTGGCCCGTGGGCTCGGGCCAGACGTTCGTCGGGGTGTACGACCGCGAGCGCGACATCGTCCTGCGCTTCGAACGGGCGGAGGCGGGCTCGACGCGCGCGCCTATGTCCGAGTGCGCCGCCGACGATCCCGAGCTGCGCGAGATCCTCGGCGAGCGGGGCTACGGCGAGTACCGCGACGAGCTTTCGCTGCTCGAGGGCGCAGGGCACGGCTTCGACCGCGAGGGGTTCCTCGCCGGGAAGCTCTCGCCCGTCTTCTTCGGCAGCGCGATGACCAACTTCGGCATCGAGCCCTTCCTCGACAAGTTCGTCGAGCTGGCGCCGCCGCCGCGCACGCGCACGACCTCGACCGGCACCGTCGAGCCAGACGCCGAGACCTTCTCGGCCTTCGTGTTCAAGATCCAAGCGAACATGGACCCGCGGCACCGCGACCGCATCGCCTTCGTTCGCGTGTGCTCGGGGAGGTTCCAGCGGGGCATGTCCGTCGAGCACGTGCGCACGGGCAAGCCGCTCACGATGGCGCGAACCGTCCAGTTCCTGGGCCAGGAGCGGACGATGGTCGAGGAGGGCTTCGCGGGAGACATCCTCGGCGTGTGGGACGGCGGCAGCTTGCGCATCGGAGACACGCTGGTGACGGGCCCCCGCTTCGAGTTCGAGGGCGTGCCGCGCTTCTCGCCCGAGCACTTCGTGCAGGCGACGCTCAAGGATCCGCTCAAGCGCAAGCAGCTCAAGACGGGCCTCGATCAGCTCTCCGAGGAAGGCGCCGTGCAGCTGTTCTTCGACCGACACCGGCTTCAGCGGGATCCGATCCTGGGCGCCGTCGGCGTCCTGCAGTTCGAGATCATCCAACACCGCCTCCAGACCGAGTACGGCGTCGCCGTCGGCCTCTCGCCGCTGCCCTACCGCCACGCGCGCTGGGTCGAGGGCGAGCCGTTCGAGCCCAACAAGTTCGAGCGCTCGGGGCACACCACGTGCGTGCTCGACGTCGAGAACCGCCCGCTGATCCTGTTCGACAGCGACTGGGCGCTGCGCCAGGCGCTCGCGGACAACCCGAAGCTGACGTTCGTCGCGGCCGTTCAGCCCGGCCGCGGCAACCCGCGCGTCGCGGCCTGAGCCGCGCGCGTCTGCGTGTCAGGGCTTGGCGCCCTGCTCGATCCAATCGTGGAGCAACTTGAGATTCGTCGCGTTCAAGCTCGAGTTGTTGTACGGCATGTGCCCGCCGCATGACCCGGGCGGGTTGAGGATCGACGTCTTGATGTAGATGAGGCTGTTCTCGGGCTTCCCCGGCACGACTCGCTTCTTCGTGGAATCGAGGTTCGGACAGCCCGAGTGCTCCGAGCTCACGCTCGCGAGAAGGCTGTCGTAGGAGAAGGCGAAGTTGCCCTGCGTCTTGCCGTTGATTGGAACGTGGCACCCGCCGCAGTTCTGGATCAGCATGTTCTCGATGTAGCCGCTCACGTACCCGATGGGCGCCGCGCTGCCGCCGGCGCCGGTCGTGCCCGCCGTCCCGGCGCCGCCGTCGGCCTTGCTGCCAGCCGCGCCCGTCGTACCAGCCGCGCC